>CAZYMM010000310.1:0-1514 GCA_964648515.1 uncultured Conexibacter sp. | reverse complement strand
AAGACGCTGACGGTCAAGACGCTCGCCCAGGTGCTCGGCGGCTCGTTCAGCCGCATCCAGTTCACGCCCGATCTCGTGCCTGCCGACCTGATCGGCACGCGCGTCTGGCGGCCTGACACCGGTGATTTCGACACCGAGCTCGGTCCGGTCTTCGGCAACTTCCTGCTCGCCGACGAGATCAACCGCGCCCCTGCCAAGGTGCAGTCGGCACTGCTCGAAGCGATGCAGGAGCGACAGGTGACGATCGGCGGCGAGACCTTCCTGCTGCCGAAGCCGTTCCTCGTGCTCGCAACACAGAACCCGATCGAGTCTGAGGGCACCTATCCGCTGCCCGACGCGCAGGTCGACCGCTTCCTGATGAAGATCGTTGTCGACTACCCGTCGACCGGCGAGGAGGCTGCGATCGTCGGCCGTTCGCTGAGCCCCGAGGTTGACGTACGCGAGTTGCTGAGCCTCGACCAGCTTGCGCAGTTCACCGAGCTCGTCGAAGACGTGCTCGTAGACCGCGACGTGATCGCCTACGCGGTTGCGATCGCCGACGCCACGCGCCACCCCGAGCGCTATGGCCTGCGCGAGATCGGCCGCCTGATCGAGTACGGCGCCAGCCCGCGCGGGCCGATCGGCCTGGTTCAGGCCGCACGCGCCCTGGCGCTGCTGCGCGGGCGCGGATACGTGTCTGCGACCGACATCTCCGACCTCGCAGCCGACGTGCTGCGCCACCGGATCGTGCTCACGTACGACGCACTGAGCGAGGGTGTCAGCTCCGATGACCTGCTGACGAAGGTGCTCGCGGCAGTACCTCCGCCCCAGGCTCCGCCGGCTTCTGTCAGCGGCGGCAGGCGGCGCGGCACCTGATCTGAGGCGATGGCGCGGCCTCCGTCAAACATCGAACCGCCGGCCGGACGGCAGGGTCCAGGCCCGATGCCGCCGGCGATGATGGAGGCACTCGATGTCGCCGTCGAGCGGCGCATCTCCAGTGTGTTCATCGGTGACCGGCGTTCGACCGGCGTCGGCATCGGTACCGAACTCGCGCAGATCCGCCCCTACCACGTCGGTGACGATGTCCGCAGCCTCGACCCCGCGGCGTCTGCCCGCACCGGCGTTCCTCACGTACGGATGCAGGTGCCCGAAAGGGCGCTGACGACCTGGCTCGTGATCGACATCTCGGCCTCGATGGCGTTCGGGACCGAGAACCGGCTCAAGGCCGATGTCGCCGAGGGTGCGGCGCTGGCAATCGGCAGAATGGCGCTCAAGCGCGCCGGTCAGCTCGGGATCCTGACCTTCGGGGCAGGCGAGGAGCCGATGCTGCTGCCGCCGCGCTCCTCGCGCGCCGGGATGATCGCGCTGCGCCGGGCATTGGAGCGCGGTGTGGCCAAGGACGGAACCGACGACCCGCACGCGCTGGCGGCCTCGCTGCTGCGGCTCGGCCGTGTGGCCCGCCCGGCGACGCTGATCGTGATCATCTCCGACTTCCGCGATGACGCCGCCTGGATCCAGCAGCTCGGAGCGCTGCG
>CAZYMM010000309.1:0-1517 GCA_964648515.1 uncultured Conexibacter sp. | reverse complement strand
GCTCGGCGGCGAGCCCGGGCAGGCCGCCGACCTCGCGCGCGCCGTCGCCGACGGCGACCTCACCGCCCGCATCGAGCTGCGCGCCGGCGACACCGCCAGCATGATGGCCGCGTTGAAGGGCATGCAGGCCAGCCTCACCGACGTCGTCTCCAAGGTGCGCGCCAACTCCGAGATGGTCGCCACCGCCAGCGGCCAGATCGCGCAGGGCACGATGGACCTCTCGAGCCGCACCGAGGAGCAGGCCAGCGCGCTGGAGGAGACGTCCGCGTCGATGCAGCAGCTCGGCCAGACCGTGCGCCAGAACGCCGACAACGCCCGCCAGGCCAACCAGCTCGCGCAGAGCGCCACCAGCGTGGCGGTCAAGGGCGGCGAGGTCGTCGGCCAGGTCGTGCAGACCATGAGCGGCATCAACGACAGCTCCAAGAAGATCGCCGACATCATCGGCGTGATCGACGGCATCGCGTTCCAGACCAACATCCTGGCGCTGAACGCGGCGGTGGAAGCCGCGCGCGCCGGCGAGCAGGGGCGCGGCTTCGCGGTCGTGGCCAGCGAGGTGCGCAACCTCGCGCAGCGCAGCGCGCAGGCGGCCAAGGAGATCAAGGCGCTGATCGGCGACTCCGTGGAGCGGGTGCAGGCCGGCAGCACGCTGGTGGCGCAGGCCGGCGAGACGATGCAGGAGGTGGTCACGTCGATCCGGCGCGTCACCGACCTGATGGGCGAGATCAGCTCGGCCAGCGTGGAGCAGAGCGCCAGCGTGCAGCAGGTGGTCGACGCGGTCACGCAGATGGACCAGGTCACGCAGCAGAACGCCGCGCTGGTCGAGGAGAGCGCCGCGGCCGCCGCGAGCATGAAGGAGCAGGCCGGCCAGCTGGTGCAGACCGTGGCGGTGTTCAAGCTCTCGTCGGGCGACGCTTCGCGGCTCGCCGCCGCGGGCGCGCCCGCCGCGGTCACGGTCGAGCGCCGCGGCCCGGACCGCGCGAAGAACGTGGTGCTCGAGCACCGTCGCGTCGGCCGTTACCGGTCCGGGTACGAGCGCTGTCCGCGTCAGCGCCGTTACGCGCGCGTCGCCGGCCGCCGCGCCGCACGCCAGCACGGCGAGAGCGACGGCGGCGACCTGCGGCCGCAGCCCGAGCACGCGCACGCAGAACACGGCCGCGACAATCAGACCGGACGCGACCGGCAGCGGTCCGGTGTGCGGACCGACGGCCAGACCGAGCGCGGCCGCTGCCAGCGCGATCCGTCGCGGCTCGCGCGCGGCGGTGCTCACGGCTGCAGCTTGGCCTTCAGCGCCGCGAGCCGCTTCGGACCGATTCCCGGCACCTCGGCGAGCTGGTCGAGCGAGCGAAAGCCGCCGTGGGCGCTGCGGAAGTCGACGATCTTCTGCGCCGTCACCGGTCCGACGCCGTCGAGCGTCTGGAGCTGCTCGACCGACGCCGAGGAGAGCGAGACCGGCGCGCCGGGCGCCGCGGCGGCCGGCGGTGCCCCGGCCGTGCCACCGGCGGCCGCCCGCTGCGGCA
>CAZYMM010000308.1:0-1524 GCA_964648515.1 uncultured Conexibacter sp. | reverse complement strand
CGGCGCGGCGCACGGCATCCACAGTCCACACCCGCCACTCGCCATCTCATTTTGAAAGAGGTTCTCAGACGGCGAGGCGGTGAAGGCGCTTGAGAATCTGCTCGGCGGTCGCGCTCCCACAGCCCCTCGCGGGCGGCTGCAACGCGGTGATCGTCAGGTCGAGGCGCAGGAAACCTCGCTCGGCGTGGTCGCCATCGTCGGGGAACGGGTCACCGAGCCCGCCGACCCATACACCGGCCACCGAACGGTCGCCAGCTCGCCACCAGAGCGCGGCGGTCCGCTCACCGCGGTTGACGATCCGGCCCAGCTCGACAGCACCGGCCGGTCGCGCGGCGCCGGCGACCCTGGCCGGCCCGGTGCCATCTCGCGGCCGGAAGCGGCGCGGGATGAGCTCGGCGGTCAGCGCGCAGCGGCCACGGCGACGCACGGTCAGCACCGGCAGCCCAGACGGCGAGCGGCGGGCCCGGACCACCCAGCCGGCGGGCGCATCGAGGCGGATGGTGGCCGGGAGCCGGACCGCGGCGCCGGGCTTGGTGAAGATGACGTCGCCGAAGACCGTCGGCGTACGATCGGCCAGCGACCGCGCACGAACGAGAAAGCGTGCGAACTCAGCCGCTCCTGGAAAGGTCAGATGGAGCCCGTCGGGTTGAAACCACGACCCTTTGCCGTGCGCGTAGCGGACCCAGTCGAGAACGTTGATCCGTCCCGGATAGATGCCGGCCGAGCGCCTGACGACGTCGGCGTCCGAACCGCTGCCGCCGCCGAGCTCGATCGGCGTGACGAGCACGAGCCGGCGCTGGCGCCCGAGGATCGCAAGCGCGCTCTTGATGTAGGACATCTGGACGACACCGTCGGCGCCGAGCGCGACGACGACGAGCTGCGGCAGCCGGCCGTCACGTCGCAGCGCCCGAAGCAGCACCAGCGCTTCGGGCCAGTCGCGGCAGCCGTGGGCGTTCGCGGCAAACCCACGACGCTGGAGATCGGGCAGCGCCAGCAGCATCGTCGAATCACCGATCGCCAGCGGCGCGCTTCGCCCGGCCTTCGGGACGACGGTATGAACGCCGCCGCAACCGCCCTGCGCGGCGGCAGGCGACGCCGGCAGCGCTATCAGCGCCGCGGCGAGCGCCACGAGCACCGCCGCCCGGCCGAACATCTACGTGTTCTGCGTGTAGGTGTGGACGACCTTGCGCTTGCCGGCGGTGCAGGTCACGCGGGCGTCGAACTGGATCGCGATGCCATGGCGGGTCTCGCGACAGCGGTAGCCGAGGACCGGCTTGGTGCAGCGGCCCTTGACGCCGCCGGCGGCCTTGCGGCACCTGTAATACGCGCGGACCAGGCGTTTGCCCGACGTGCAGCTCGTGCCGCTGACGGTCAGCGACGTGACGTAGCTCGGGCCCAGCCCCTGTCCGGAACCGAGCTTGCAACTTGATGCCGACGCCGAAGCGGGAGCGATCGCGAGCATCAGGATGGCAGCGGGGAGAACGAGGACCGGGAGCGACACGCGACGCATCGGAGTGAGAGTAC
>CAZYMM010000307.1:0-1526 GCA_964648515.1 uncultured Conexibacter sp. | reverse complement strand
GGTCCGAGGTCGAGCTCGGTGCCGAGCCGGTGCAGCGAGCGCCCCGGCGGCGCGACCCACTTCGGGTCCGGGTGGGCTGCGAACAGCACGGCCTGCTCGGCGTTCGAGCGGTAGCCGCTGACGACGATCAAGTCGACGCCGTCGGCCCGTGCCGCCGCCGCCATGCGGTCGAATGCGAGCGCCACGTCCGGACGCATCGGCCTCCCCTGGCGGGTCGCGAGCGGCCCCGCGTACTCGCCCGCCAACGACGCGCCGGCGCCGGGAGCGGCGTATGTGGGGCTGAGCGCGGCGGTCGCCGCGGCCTCTACCGGCAACTCGCGTCCGAATAGCCGCAGCGGCGCCGAGACGAGCACCGCCACCCGCGTCGGCAGCAGCTCGGCGGCGTCGGGGAACCGCACTCGTACCGATCGCGCCCCATTGGCCCGCGCAACCCGTTCGGCGGCGATCCGCGCAAGGTCCAGCAGGCCGTCACGGTCGAGCCGTCCCACCCCGGCCGGGGCGAAGATTCGATCCTGAGCGTCGTAGAGCGCCCGCGCTCCGGCCAGAGCGGCGAGGTCGGCGGCGCGCTGGCGGTCGCCGTGCGTGGAGACCGCGGCGGCGATCGCAGCCAGGGCACCGCCGAGCGCCAGGATCACGACGATCGCGATCAGACCGGCGACCGTCGCCTGCCCGCTCTCACCGGAGCGCCGGCCAGCACCCTCGTGAGACAGCCTCTCAGAGGTTGTCTCAGAATGAGATGGGGAGTGGCGGGTGCGGTCTGTGGATGCCGTGCGCCGCGCTGTGAGCGAGTCGTACCGGTGGTACGGCGAGTCTCGCGGGGTGGTGCACGGTGCCGCAGAACGTGCCAGCCACGACACCAGATCATTCTGAGACAGCCTCTCAGTGCACATGGGCAGCCTCCACCGGTGCGCCGGCGACGACGCAGGAACCGGCCGGGGCTGCCAGCAGCTCCGCTGCGGCGCGGCGTGCCTGCCCGTGTGCAAGCACTGCACCGAGCCCGCCCGCGGCCGGCAGCGCGAGGATGCCGCCACGGCGGCCCGGCGCCGCCGCGCGCGTCAACGCCAGCTCGGCGATCTGCCGATCCGCGGCCGGCAGGCAGGCGACGATCACGGCATCGGCCGCGGCGATCAGCGGATCGAGCTCCTCCGGTCGCGGACCGCCGAAAGCGAGGATCAGCGGGCCGGGGTCGGCGCGGTCACAGGCGCGCTCGATCACGTCGCGGCAGTCGGCGGCGAGGGCGGGCAGCTCCACGACGACGTGCCCGCGCCATGAGACGGCGTCGAGACCGGCTCTCCGCAGCCGCTGCACGGAGTGCACCGGCCGTGCCCTGTAGCGCGGCGGCGACAGCGGATTTCCGTCGGCAGACCATCGGCAGATCAACGCGCCACGCCAGCGCCCGCGCTCGGCCGTGGCCGCCGCGACCGCGTGCGCGGCGGCGTCGAGCAGTCCGGCCGGGGCGAGCACTGCAGCGGCCTCGGCAGCGGACGGTGCCGGCACCGGTTCGCTGCGATCGGCCGGCGGCCGCA
>CAZYMM010000306.1:0-1589 GCA_964648515.1 uncultured Conexibacter sp. | reverse complement strand
CTCACACCGCTCTCTCACCCGTCTCGAGACCGACCTGCCGCCATGCCGAAGAATCCCGGTCCCCTCCTGCGCCGCATGCCGACGGTGATCGCCGTGCTCCTCCTGGGCATGGCGATGCTCGGACCGCGCCCGGGGTGGGCCGCGACCGCGCTGCGGCTCTCGCTCGACCGGCCGCTCGACGGCGCCGCCGCGCCCTTCGTCGTCGCGGCGAGCCGCGGCCTCTTCCGCAACGAGGACCTCGCGGTGACGATCGACGCCGCCAACGGCTCGCCTGACGCCATCGCCAGGGTCGCGTCCGGCGCGAGCGAGATGGCGCTCGCCGATCTCAACGCGCTGATCCGCTATCGCGACAAGGACGGCGCCGCGCCGGTCAAGGCGGTGTTCGTGCTGCACGACAAGGCGGCCTACGCCATCGTCGCGCGCCGGAGCCGCGGCATCGTCACCATGGCCGATCTCAAGGGCAAGGTGCTCGGCCTCGTCGAGGGCGACATCGGCGCGACGCTGTGGCCCGTGCTGGCGCGGCTGAACGGCATCGATGCCGGCACGGTGCGCACCGAGCGCGTCAGCGCCGCGGTGCGCGAGCCGCTGCTCTCCGCCGGCCAGGTCGACGCGGTGACCGGCCTGTCGTTCCTCTCCCCGATCAACCTGCGCGACCGCGGCGTGCCGGCGAACGACCTCGCCGTGCTGCGCTTCGCCGACTTCGGCATCGCGGTCTACGGCCAGGCGCTGATCGTCAATCCGAAATTCGCCGCCGACCGTCCCGAGGCGGTGAAGGCGTTCCTGCGCGCGACGGTGGCCGGCATCCGGCTCGCGGCGAGCGATCCGGCGCGCGCGGTCGACGACGTGCTGGCGCAGGCGGGCGGCGCCTCGCGCACGCTCGAACTGGAGCGGCTGCGCGCGGTGCTGCACGACGACATCCTGACCGAGGCGGCGAAGCGCAACGGGCTCGGCGCGCTCGATCCGCAGCGCTTCGGTGCCGGCCTCGACCAGTTGGCCGAGAGCCACGCCTTCCGCAAGCGGCCGTCGGCCGCGGACATCTTCGACGACTCCTTCCTGCCGCCGCTGCGCACGCGGAAGATGGAGTAGGCAAGCGGACGTCGGGAAGAGCATGAGGCTATTTCCAGTCGTCATGCGCGGGCTTGACCCGCGCATCCATGCAAAGACGTGGATGGCCGGGTCGAGCCCGGCCATGACGATTGAGGGTGCAGCACCACGGGTGCCCCGGACGCAGCGCAGCACGTCGTGATGCGCTGCCGAGCCGGGGCCGTCACGGAGACGATCTAACATCACGCCTGCGACGGTCCCGGTTCTGCGATGCATCGCTGGCGCGCTGCATCGCGCCCGGGACAGGAAAAGCCGGTGCCTACACCGGTTGCAGGCCCAGCGACCGCGCGCTCTCGATCCACACCGGCAGCTCGCGCGCGTAGAGCGCGTTGGTTTCCTTGAACCCGAGCGCCGGCTCCAGCACGAACGTGCTGAGAACCTCCTTCACCTTCGGATCGTTGTTGGCGGCGACGCAGAGCTGCGCCAGCCGCTCGACGACCGGCTGCGGCGTCGCCTTCGGCACCGCCCAGCCGGTGAAGCCGCTC
>CAZYMM010000305.1:0-1592 GCA_964648515.1 uncultured Conexibacter sp. | reverse complement strand
TGCAGGTCGAGTGGCGTCCGACTATCGCTGGGCGGGTAGTGGAACGCCACTCGACCTGCAGGGGGGCGGCTGTCCGGCTGCCCGGCTGCCCGGCTATGCAGGGATTCCTGCTCTACAGAAGTGAACGCGGATGTACGATAAATCGGGGAGTGGGAGTCTGTGAGCGGCCCACGACGGTCAACGTGCTGACGATCGGCCAACCGCGTGCGCACGCGGTCAACCTCACGTACCCGCAACCAGGCGCCGGGAGGAGCCTGCGGTGACGGCCGAGGCCGAGCCGCTCGCGGCACCGGCGCTGGAGCCGCAGAGCGCTCCACGGCGCATCGGCGGCAGGCTCCGCGACCTGCCCGGCTTCACGCCGCTGATCGTCACCTACGCGATCAACGACATCGGCGACCTGATGGCGATGATCGCGCTCGCCGTCGTCGTCTACGACGGCACCAACTCGGTCTGGGGCGTCGCCGGGCTGTTCATCGCCTCGAAGCTGATCCCGTCGCTGATCGCGCCCTGGATGACGGCGCGCTGGGCGCACGTGCGGGTCGGGCGCAGCCTGCCGGTGCTCTACACGATCGAGGCGCTGCTGTTCGCGATCCTCGCGGTCGCCGTGATCGCCGGTGCGCCGCTCGGCTGGCTGCTGACGCTGGCGGTCCTCGACGGCCTGCTCGCGTTGACCGGCCGCAGCCTCACCCGCGGCGTGATGGCGACGCTGTTCGATTCCGGCGGCATGCTGCGTGACGGCAACGGCTTCGTCTCGCAGCTGAACGCCTGGCTGCTGGTCGGCGCCACCGGCGGCGCCTACGTGCTGATCGAGCTGACCTCGCCGGTCGCGGCGCTCTGGGCCGATGTCGCGAGCTTTCTGATCGCTGCGGTGATCCTCGTCCGCCACGGCCGGCGGCTGCCGCCCGCCGAGGTTGGCGCCGACGGCGAGGCCGTCGAGGGCGCGACGATGCGCGACGGCATCCGCCACATCTGGGAGCGGGTCGCGGCGCGGCGGCTCGTGATCGGCCAGTCGATCGCCTTCGGCTTCACGGCGCTCGTGATCCCGGTCGAGGTCGTCTACGCGCGCGATTCGCTCGGTGCCGGCTCGGCGGCCTACGGGCTGCTGCTCGCCGCCTGGGGCGGCGGCGCGATCATCGGCGCCACCGCCTTCCGCCGCAGCGCGCATCGCAACCTCGGTGCGATCGTCTGGATCTCGACGCTCGTGATCGGCATCGGCTACAGCGGCCTGGCGCTGGCGCCCGCGCTCTGGCTCGCGCTGATCGCCTCGGTCGTCGGCGGTGCCGGCAACGGCGCCCAGTGGGTGTCGGTGATGACGGCGCTGCAGGAGTCTGTCGACGGCGAGTTCTATGCCCGCGCGTCGGGCGTGTTGGAGTCGATCGTTGCCGCCGCACCGGCGGTCGCCTATGTCGCCGGCGCGGCGATCACCGCCGCGACCGGGCCGCGCACCGCGTATGCGATCGGCGGCGGCGTCGCGTTGCTGGTCGGCCTCTACTGGGCGCTGCGTCCGGTCGCCGGGCCACGCGCGCCGCAATCCGCATCCGGCTCCGCCGGCTTGTCAGCGCAGGTCACGGCGGGAGCGCTGGTTGCGGCGC
>CAZYMM010000304.1:0-1632 GCA_964648515.1 uncultured Conexibacter sp. | reverse complement strand
ACGCCCGGGGTGCCTGCCGCACCGCCCGCGCCGGTCGCACCGGCTGGCCCGTCGGACCCGGCCGGCCCTTGCGGCCCGGTCGGTCCAGTCGGACCGGTCGGTCCCTGCGGTGCCGTGTTCGGGTCGGCGACCCGCGCGCGGATCCGGTTGTTGGCATCGGCGACGAGGATCGTGCCGTCGGGCAGCATCAGCGCGCCCTTCGCCTGACCGATCTCGGCGATCTCGGCGGCCTGGCCGTCACCACAGCGGTTGGTCGGGGCTGCGCAGGCAGCGCCGGACCCCATCACGGTCGTCATTTGGCCGCTCGCGGTCACGCGCCGGACGCGGTTGAGGCCATAGTCGACGATCAGGTAGCCACCGGCGTTGTCGGATACCAGCAGCGCCGGGGTGATCGCCTGTGCCAGCACGGAGTTGACGGGGCCGCCGTCGCCGCAGAGCCAGGTCGCGCCGTTGCATCCCGCCTGCAAGACGGACTGGATCGTCCCGAAGGTGTCGACCCTGCGGATCCGGCCGCTGCTAGCGTCGGCGATCAGCAGGCTGCCGTCGTCAAACGCGAGCACGTCGTTGGGGTAGTTGAGCAGCGCTGCGACCGCCGGTCCGCCGTCGCCGCTGTTGCCCTGAGAGCCCGTGCCGGCGACCGTATAGACGAGCGTCGTGCCGTCGGCGATGCCGGTGCTGTTGGCAAGCACGCGACGGATCCGCTGGCCGGAGGATTCGGCGACGTAGAGATCACCGTTCGCAGCCACGTCGATCCCGGCCGGCGCGTTGACGTGCGCCGCCGCCGAGGGCCCGAAGTCGCCGGTCGAGTTGCCGGTGCCGTCCCCGATCACGGTCGTGATCGTGCCACCGCTGACCCTGCGGATCCTCTGGCCGGAATAGTCCGCGATGTAGTAGGTGGTGCCGTCCGGCGCGACCGCGACGTCACGCGGGCCGTTGAGCCTCGCTGCCGTCGCCGCGCCGTTGTCGCCGGTCGAGCCCGCGATGCCGGTGCCGGCGACGGTCGTCACGGTCCCGTCGGCCGCGATCGCGCGGATCTTGTTGTTGGCGCTGTCGGCGACGAGCACGGTGCCGTCGGCCAGGCGTGCCATCCCGCGCGGCGTGTTGAAGGCGGCGGAGATCGCAGGGCCGCCGTCGCCGAAGCTGTCTGCCGCGCCGGTTCCGGCGATCGTGACAGCCGTGTTCGTGCTCGCCGCGGCGCCAACGGGCGCGATCAGCAGCGCGGTGGCCGTCGCCACAGCGGAAAGGGTCGTCGTGACTGTCTTCATCTTGATCACCTGACGCGCAGCCGTGCGCGATCGATCGAAACGGACGTGGCGGTTCTCGCGGTCACCTGCAGGCGGTAGCTGCCGCGTCGCAGGCGGCCGAGCCGCAGGGCGTTGACTCCGGGACGAGCGCCGAGCAGCTTCACGCGCCTGACGAGGCGGCCACGGCGAACGACCCGGGCCTCGACCGAGGCCGTGGAGCTGACGAAGAGCCGCGCGACCGCGCTGCGCCGGGCAGAGAAGGTCATCGAGCTCTCGACCAGCGCCGCGAACAGCGGCACCGCCAGGCCTGCGGCGCCCTTCGGGCCGGCCGCACCGCGCGCGCCTCTGCCACCGGCCGCACCGCCGAGGCCGTCGCCGCCCACAGCTC
>CAZYMM010000303.1:0-1659 GCA_964648515.1 uncultured Conexibacter sp. | reverse complement strand
GGCGCGCTGCTGGCGCTGCCGGGCGTCGCGTCCGCCCGCTCCTGCCCGGCCTACCGGGTCCATCTGATTCAGAACGACGTGCTCGTCGGCGCCCAGCAGGTCAGCGGCATGCGCTGCAAGACGGTGCGTACGGCGATCCGGCGCGCGGCCGAGCGCTGGGCGGGGATCCCGATGTCGCGCTTCGAGCCCGAGCGGCTGCGACCCGGTCGTGTTGTGCTGATCTGCGCGACGACGACCGACCCCGGGCGCGCCTGGGTAACGCGCTCAACCTGCCGTCGCGGGCCGCTGCGCGTCTCGTTCACCGCCGCAGCCGTCGTCGCCGGCGCGAGCGGCTGAGAGAGGCTCAGCGGCTCTCGCGCTCGCGCAGCTCGTCGGCGAACAGCATGCTGACGAGACGGCGGTCGTGCTCGTAGGTCAGGCGGCGCAGCGCCTTGTGCGGCCGGCACCACTTGCGGCGGTCGACCTCTTCGTTGGGGCTGAAGCCGAGATCCTCGAGCGGCGTCATCAGCCACCAGCGCACGACCTTCGGCCGGCCGTCCTCGGCGTAGTAGTAGGCGGCGGGCAGCTCTTCCTCGAGCCGGCAGCGCAGCCCGACCTCCTCCTCGACCTCGCGCAGCGCCGCCTGCTCAAAGCTCTCGCCCGGGTCGAGCTTGCCCTTCGGCAGCGACCAGTCGTCGTAGCGGATGCGGTGCGCGACGCAGATCTTGCCGTCATCGCGGATCACGACGCCGCCTGCGGCCTGGATCTCGGGCTTGGTCAGGGCCATGGGCGGGAGAGTAGTAGCGCTCGCGATCGGGGTGTGCGACGGTTCCCGGATGCGCCGAGCACCATCCACCGTGATCGCCATCGCCGTCGCGCTGCTCATCCTGCCTGCCGGAGCGTCGGCGCAGCCCACGCTGCGGCTCGACGGGATCGGCCCGCTGCGGCTCGGGATGCTGCGCCCGGTCGCCGTCGCGACCGGCTGGCTGACTGGCAAGGGCAAGGGCTGCCCGCTCGCCTCGCCGGTGCCGGTCACCTACCGCCTCGGCGGTCGCAGGGCGCCCGGCGCCCTGCGCGGGTCGGTCGAGTTCGTGAACGGCAGGCTCCGCTCGATCACGGTCACGCGCGGCGCAAGGACGGCCGTCGGCGTCCGCGTCGGCGTCACGAGCCCGGCCGGGATGGCGCGGCTCTATCGCCGCAGCGGCAAGCGCGTGCGCGTGCAGTACTCGGCGATGTTCGGCGGGACATTCGTCGACGTGCTCGGTCAGGACGGACAGGTGTTGGGCGCGTTCGGCCAGAAGGGTCGGATCGTGCAGCTCGCGATCCCGGCGATCGCTGTCTGCGAGTAGCGGTCCAGGTGCTCAGGCGCTGAGCGTCAGCTTTCGCGGCCCGCGGCGGAAGCCGGCGTCGACCAGCCGCTCGCACAGCGGCGACTGCGCCGCCGGGAGGCCGTCGATGCGTTCGAGGCTGAGGCGGTTGCGCCGGTCCGATGTGACGAACGCCGCCAGCGCGGCCAACGCCGGCTCGATCCGGTCGTCGCCGTAGTCGGGGCGCAGATCGTTGCCGCAGGCGAGCACCATCATGCCGCGGCCGCCGCGCTCGACGTAGAGCACCGGCTCGCCGCCCGCCAGCACGACGTGGGCGCCGGCGGCCCGCGCCGGTCGCGGGCGTGGGTCGTCG
>CAZYMM010000302.1:0-1701 GCA_964648515.1 uncultured Conexibacter sp. | reverse complement strand
CGAGCGCGACCGCGGCCGAGAGCGCGACCCGCGCGCGCGCCGGGAAGGCCCGGTTCGACAGCACCGGCGCGCTGCTCATCATCGCCAGCACGCGGAACAGCGGCAGCAGGAAGCTCGCGAGCCAGGCGTAGAGCTGGGTGTCGCTGACGGAGATCATCCGCCGGTGACCGCCTGCGGCAGCGACTGCAGCGTGCGGGCGATGTAGTCGGTGAGCATCGTGATCATCCACGGGCCGGCGACGATCAGCGTGACCGACACCGCGATCAGCTTCGGCAGGAACGACAGCGTCGCTTCGTTGATCTGCGTGACGGCCTGCAGCAGGCTGACGGTCAGGCCGATCGCGAGCGCGACCAGCAGCACCGGAGAGGCGACGATCAGCATCAGCTCGAGCGCCTGCCGCCCGACGGTCACGACGTATTCCGGGGTCATTCGGGGTCTCCTGGTTCCACGTGCGCGCGCGAGACTGCGCGCGCTAGGTGCCGAAGCTCGACACCAGCGATCCGATCAGCAGGTTCCAGCCGTCGGCGAGCACGAACAGCATCAGCTTGAACGGCAGGGCGACCAGCACCGGGGACACCATCATCATCCCCATCGACATCAGCAGGCTCGCGACGATCAGGTCGATCATCAGGAACGGCACGAACACGAGGAAGCCGATCTGGAACGCGGTCTTCAGCTCGCTGGTCACGAACGCGGGAATCAGCACGCGCATCGGGACCTCGGCGGCCGTCGTCGAGCGCTCGACCTTGCCGATCTTCGCGAACAGGTTCAGGTCGGTCTCGCGAGTCTGCTTCGACATGAACGCGCGCAGCGGGTCGCCGCCCTTGGCGATCGCCTCCTCGAACTGCATCTTCTGCTCGGCGTAAGGCTTGTACGCGTCGTTGTAGATGCGCTCGAGCGTGGGCGACATCACGAAGAAGGTCAGGAACAGCGACATCCCGATGATGACCTGGTTCGGCGGCGTCGACTGCAGACCGAGCGCCTGGCGCAGCAGCGACAGCACGATCACGATGCGCGTGAAGCTGGTCATCAGCAGCAGCACCGCCGGCAGGAACGAGAGCGCGGTGAAGATCAGCAGCGTCTGCACCGGCACCGAATAGGTGGTGCCGCCGCCGGGCGCCGACGTCGCGTTGACGGTCAGGATCCCCTGCGCGTGCGCGGGCCCCGCGAGCAGCGCGAGGGCCGCGACGGCGAAGAGCGCCGCCACCGGGATGCTACGAGCCTTTCTGGGCATTGCCGTGGAACCGTTCCAGGAGCGTCGCGAACGGCGACGCGGGGTTGGCGAGCTGCGCCTGATCGGGCCACTCGTCGAGCGTGGCGAGCAGCGCCATCGACTGGCTCGTGATGCCGACGACGAGGAAGCGTCCGCCGGCGCGAACCACCGCGATTCGCTCGCGCGGGCCGACCGTCACCGCGGTGACGACGGCGAGCGGCCCGCCGCCGCCGGGGCGAACCGCCTGGGTGCGCTTCACCAGCCACAGCGCGACCGGGATCATCACGACGACCGCGACGAACGACAGCAGCGAGGGCAGCAGCGAACCGTTCACTTGATCGGCCTCCCGGGTCAGGTCCGGTTCAGCCTGCGCAGCCGCTCGGAGGGCGTCACGATGTCGGTCAGGCGGATGCCGAACTTGTCGTTGACGACGACGACCTCGCCCTGCGCGATCAGGCAGCCGTTGACGAGCACGTCCATCGGCTCGC
>CAZYMM010000301.1:0-1709 GCA_964648515.1 uncultured Conexibacter sp. | reverse complement strand
TCGACGACCCAGCCGCCGTCGAGCGTGCGGCGGGCGATGTCGGCACGCAGCGCATTCTCGTCGCGCACGTTGCGCAGCTGCACCTGCGCGTTGCCGGCAAAGGCCGCGCCGAGGGAGCGCGAGGCCGCGGTCGGGTGCGGATCGACGACGCCGAGCAGCGTCTTGGAGCCGGAGCCGCCGATCGAGATGCCGAGCGCGAAGATCAGCATCAGCGGCAGGATGATCAGGAAGAAGATGTTCGCGCGGTCGGCGACCAGTCGCTTGAGGCTGGTGCGCGCGATCGCCAGCACCGCGGTCATGGCCTGACCGCCCGCCGTGCGAGCACGATTCCGGGGACGCCGACGACCAGCGCGAACAGCAGCATGATCCCGGCCGGTCCCGCGACCGATGCGATCGTGCCGCCCTGCTCGTTGAGCCGGGTCAGGCCCTCCATGAACCAGTGATGGGGCGTCAGCTGGGTGACCGTCGCGCCGATGCCGCCGCCGCGCGACATCGAGAAGAACGAGCCGCCGAGCAGCCCGAGCACGAGCGCAACGGCCGCCATCGCACTGCTCGCCTGCTCGGCCGTCTTGACGAGACCGAGGATCAGCGCGGTTGTGCCGGTCGCGGCGGCGACGCCGCAGGCGATCAGAATCGCGACGCCGACCGGGTTGCCGAATGCGGCGCCAAGCAAGAGCCATGACGTGAGTGCGAGCGTCGTCATCGCGATCACCCCGAGCACGTAGGAGGTTCCGACCTTCGCGAACAGCACCTGGCGGCGGGTCACCGGCGCCGCGAGAATGCGGGCCAGCGTTCCCTGCCGGCGTTCGGCGAGCACCCCGAGCAGGCCGAACTGGGTCGTGAAGAAGAGAAAGAAGGTCATCATCCCCGAGGCCAGCAACGTCTTCTCCGACAGGCCGCCGGTGTCCGGGGCGTCGGCGACGGCAAACGCCGGCGGCACGGCCGCGAGCTTTGCGCCGACCTCCTGGTCCTCACGCAGCACGTCGCCGGAGACACGGCCCAGGCGCCGCTCGGCGCCGAGCACCGAGCCGGTCGCGTCGACGAGCTGCGCGGCGCGGCTGACCGCCGACTCGGCGATCAGGGCCGCGATCGGCGCATCCGGCGAGCGCACGATCTCGACCGTGCCCGGTGCCGCCACGATGCCGACGTCGCGCTTGCCGTTCTTGACGGCCCTGGCGGCGGCGGCCCGGTTCGGGTAGCTCGTAACGGTCAGGACCCGGCCCCGCTCGAGCGCCGGCAGCACCTGTGTGCGCAGCAGCGTGTCGATCGCCGACGGCGCCGCCGGACGGACGTAGGCAACCTTCTGGTCGCGGACATCCGGGCCCTTCATCAGCAGCGAGAGCACGACGATCAGGATCAGCGGCGCGAGGACGGAGATCACGATCGCCGAGCGGTCGCGCAGCGCCCCGCGGATGTCCTTGCAGATGATGTCGAGCGCGACGCGCACGCCGGTCTCAGTCGCGAAGAGCGGTGCCGGTCAGGTGCAGGAAGACGGCATCGAGGTTCGGCTCGCGCAGCTCCACGTTCTGCACGATCAGGCCGGCGTCGGCAAGCGCGTCGAGCAGCCGCGGGAGCCGGGTCGCCGCGCGGTCGACGACGCACTCGACTCGCTCGTCGGCATCGACGCTGACGTCGACGACCCCGTCGTGGCCGCCGAGCAGCTCGGCCGCATGCTCCTGGCCGGTCAGCAGGCTGAGCGCGATCACGTC
>CAZYMM010000300.1:0-1710 GCA_964648515.1 uncultured Conexibacter sp. | reverse complement strand
AAGCCGCAGACCGTCTTCCTGGTTCTGCTCGCGCTCGTCTTCTACTCGGCGATGTTCCTGGCGATCGCGATCAGCAACCTGCGTGCACCGACTGACCCCCTCCACAGAGACTGAGGTTCGACATGGACCGGTTCCCGATCAAGAGCCTGCTGACAGAGGCGCCGCGCAGCGCCGACGGCTGGACGATGCTCTCGCGCAAGGGCCGCAAGGCGGAGAACTTCTACCGTGGCCGCTGGTCTCACGACAAGATCGTCCGCTCCACGCACGGCGTCAACTGCACCGGCTCCTGCTCGTGGAAGGTGTATGTCAAGGACGGGCTGATCACCTGGGAGACCCAGGCGCTCGACTACCCCTCGAACGGGCCCGACATGCCCGACTACGAGCCGCGCGGCTGCCCGCGCGGCGCGTCGTTCTCCTGGTACATCTACTCGCCCAACCGGGTCCGCTACCCGTACGTCCGCGGCGCGCTGCTGGCCGGCTACCGCGCCGAGAAGCAGCGCACCGGTGATCCGGTCACGGCCTGGGAGGCGCTCGTCTCGGACCCCGAGAAGAAGCGGGCCTACACCTCGCAGCGCGGCAAGGGCGGCTTCGTCCGCGGCGACTGGGACGAGATCGCCGAGCTGATCGCCGCGGCGCACGTCCACACGGTCAAGAAGTACGGGCCGGACCGGATCTTCGGCTTCTCGCCGATCCCGGCGATGTCGATGGTCTCCTACGCGGCCGGCACGCGCTTCCTGTCGCTGATCGGCGGCTCCTGCCTGAGCTTCTACGACTGGTACTGCGACCTGCCGCCGGCCTCGCCGCAGGTCTGGGGCGACCAGACCGACGTGCCGGAGTCGGCCGACTGGTTCAACGCCGCCTACCTGATGATGTGGGGGTCGAACATCCCCCTGACGCGGACCCCCGACGCGCACTTCATGACCGAGGCCCGCTACCGCGGCCAGAAGACGGTCGTGGTCAGCCCCGACTACTCCGACCACACCAAGTTCGCCGACCACTGGCTGGCGATCAACCCCGGCACCGACGGCGCGCTCGCGATGGCGATGGGCCACGTGATGCTGAAGGAGTTCTACGTCGAGCGGCAGGTGCCGTACTTCGAGCGCTATGCGCGCCAGTATACCGACCTGCCCAACCTCGTCGTGCTCGAGCAGGCCGGGGACGGCACGGTGCGCGCCGGGCGCTTCCTGCGCGCCTCGGATCTCGGCGGCGAGGCGGCGGCGTCCGAGCACGCCGACTGGAAGACGGCGATGCTCGACGAGCAGAGCGGTGAGGTCTTCGTCCCGAACGGGTCGATCGGCGACCGCTGGGGCGAGCAGGGCGTCGGCCGCTGGAACCTCGAGCTCGGCGATGCGGTGCCGGCCCTGACGATGCTCGGCCGTCACGACGAGGCCGTCCCGCTCGCGGTCACCGTCTTCGGCACCGAGGGGCCGCGCCACACCCACCTCGAGACGCGCGGCGTCCCGGCCAAGCGGCTCGCCGACGGCACGCTCGTCACGACCGTGCTCGACCTGACGCTCGCCCAGTACGGCGTCGCCCGCGAAGGGCTGCCCGGCGACTGGCCGTCCTCCTACGAGGACGACGGCGCGTTCACGCCGGCCTGGCAGCAGATGCACACCGGCATCCCGGCCGGCGACGTGATCAAGATCGCGCGCGAGTTCGCCCGCAACGCCGAGCGCACCGAGGGGCGCTCGATGATCGTGATGGGCGCCG
>CAZYMM010000299.1:0-1725 GCA_964648515.1 uncultured Conexibacter sp. | reverse complement strand
GTTCCGGTGCCCGCCGAGCACGAGATCGGCGAGCTGCTCGACGTGCTCGGCGTGCTGCTCAAGGACCCGCCGCAGCGCGACGATGTCGCCGGCGCGTTCGCCGGGCTGCGGCCGCTGCTCGACAGCGGGCCCGGGCGCACCGCCGACCTCTCGCGCGCGCACCTCGTCCACCGCGGTCCGGGGCAGGTCGTGACGATCGTCGGTGGCAAGCTCACGACCTACCGCCACATGGCAGAGCAGGCACTCGATGCCGCGATCGAGCTGGCCGGCCTGGACGCACAGCCATGCCGGACACGCCGGCTGCCGCTGGTCGGCGCCGCCGACCGGCGCACGCTGGCGGCGGTGAAGGCGCCGGCGCGGCTGGTGCGCCGTTACGGCACCGAGGCGGCCCAGATCGGGGCCGGGCCGCCGGTCGTCGCCGGCCTTCCGTACACCGGGCCCGAGCTGCGCTTCGGCGTCACCCACGAGCTTGCGCTCGACGCCGGCGACCTGCTCGACCGCCGCACGCGGATCGGTCTCGTCGCCGCCGACCGTGATGCGGCGCTGCTCGCTGCCGGCGTGGCGCTGCGCGGCTGATCAGGCGGCCGGCGTGCGGCTGCGCATCCGCCGTGCGAGCTCGCGGCGCTGTGACTCGTAGATGAAGCGGATCAGCCGCTCGCGCTCGCGCACACCGGTCCGTGCGATGCGGACGCCGCGCAGCCCCCAGGGGTCGTCGTCGCGGACGACCTTGCCGACGAGGTCGATGACGTCGTCCTCGTGGTCGAGCTCGAAGCGCACGCGCAGCTTCTCGCCGGCCCGCAGCCGCTCGGCGCCTGCCAGCAGCACGCCGCTGATCGAGACGTTGCGGGTCGCGCCGTTGAGCCAGCCGTGCGTGAGCTGCTCGGGGATGATCGCGGCCGGGCGGATCAGCGGCACACGCACACCGCGGCGCTTGGTGCCGGGTGCGTCGTCGAGCAGGTAGACGTGGTGGGAGTCCTCGTCGGCGAGATCCTGAGCGAGATCCTCGTCGAGCAGCGACAACGGGACGGCGGCGCGCTCGGTCTCGCGGTCGGCCTCCGAGCGCGGTGCTCGCGGTGGTGCGCCGACATCGTCGTGCAGCAGCTGCATGCGGTCTTCGCGCAGGCCGCCGAGCTCATCCTCGTAGGCCAGCAGCGTGCCGGCGAGCTGCCAGGGCCGGCGGCCGCCGACGAGGATCAACGCGGCCTGGCGGTGCAGGAAGCGGGCGGCGATCTCACGCTCCGGAGCGAGCGCGAGCTCGGATGCGCCGGGGACCGAGACGACGATCAGCGCCGGCATCGTGACGATACCGGGGACGTGCATCGTGATCCGGATGCCGCGAGCGTTCCGACGAGGGACTGGCACTCTCCGCGAAGGTCGGTCCGTGTGCGCACGACTTGAGCCCCTTTCCGCCGGTCGGGGCGCCGATGGCCGCATCAGACCACGATATGCAGAAAATCATGCTATGGGTGTGAACGAGCGTTTCGACGGGCTACCATGTACTCATGGCAGCGAAGACGCAGCGGGAGCGCGATAAGGAGGCCCGGGAGGCCAAGCTCGAGCGGATCAAGGATCAGGTCGCCAGCGGCGATCTCGTGGTTCGCAAGATGACAAAGGCCGAGCAGAAGAAGTGGGCCGCTCGCCGTGCCGACCGTGAGCGTTCGCTCAGCCCCGCCGAGCAGCGCCGCGCCGCCGCCGCAGTGCGTCGCCGCGAGCGCCGCGCCGCCC
>CAZYMM010000298.1:0-1746 GCA_964648515.1 uncultured Conexibacter sp. | reverse complement strand
CGCCGGACCTGGCGAGTTCGCTGCGCGAGCGTCGCGGCTGCGGTGTTCCTGCCAGCCCAGGTCGCGAACATCACGGCTCTGGTGTCCTTGCCCGCTCGGGTCGCGAACATCACGGCTCTGGTGTCCTTGCCCGCTCGGGTCGCGAGCATCGTGGCTGCGGGCTTCCGTGGGCTCGCTCATCGGTGGCCAGGGATGTCGTCGAGGCGG
This sequence comes from uncultured Conexibacter sp., assembly GCA_964648515.1. GTDB lineage: Bacteria > Actinomycetota > Thermoleophilia > Solirubrobacterales > Solirubrobacteraceae > Baekduia. The sequence goes on along the minus strand of CAZYMM010000298.1, from coordinate 1,539 downwards.
CCGTGCAGGGTGGCGGGCGTACGCCAGAGGATCAGCGCGTCCTCGCCTGCCTCGGCGTAGTAGCCGGGACGGACGCCGGCCGCAAGGAAGCCGTGGGCGGCGTAGAGGCGCTGGGCCGCAGTGTTCGATCGCCGCACCTCGAGCGTGATCCGCGGCCAAGGGATCGCACCGACGAGATAGGCGTCCTCGAGCCGTCCGATCAGCTCTGACAGCAGCACCCGGCCGATCCCCTGCCGCTGCAACGGCAGGTCGACGGCCAGCGTCATCAGGTGCCAGTCGTGGTCGTAGCGCGAGCAGACCGCGTAGCCGCAGAGCGCGCCGTCGCGGCGGGCCGCCAGCGCCAGCGTGTCGCGCTTGGACAGCTCGAGCAGGAACATCGCCAGCGACCACGGCGTCGGGTAGACGCGGCGCTCGATCGCGATCACCTCGGCGAGGTCGCCCTGGACGAGCGGCCGCAGCTCGATCTCACCGGCCGCCGACGGCCGGGTCGTGGTCAGGGTGCGGCGGCGCGAGCTCACGCGCGTGCCGCCTTCGGGACGGCGTCGGGCTCACGGAGGTAGAGCGGCAGTGCCGGGCCGGAGGCGCCCGATGCGGTCAGCGCCACCAGCGCGGCTGCGGTGATGCTGTGACGGCAGTCGGTGTCGTCCGGAACCTCGGCGCCGGCGCCGGCGAGAAGGTCGCGGTAGCGGATCGCCCCGTCGCCGACGGCGATCACACTGCTGAGCTCGCCGAGCGAGCCGGGCGCGGCGACGAACGGCTCGCCGGCCGCCTCCCCGGCCGTAAAGCGCTGTGCGAACAGCTCGCCCCGCCTGGCGTCGACGAGCGCGAGCAGGGCCGGAACCGGCGCGCAGCCGGCGGCCAGCAGCGCAAGCGAGGACAACGGCACCGTCTCGACGTCGTTCGCCAGTGCGACCCCGGCTGCGGTCGCGAGCCCGATCCTCAGCCCTGTGAAGCCGCCGGGACCGGCGCCGGCGCCGATCCGCGTGATGCTCTCCCAGCCGAGGCCGGCGTCGGCCAGTGCGAGCTCGGCCAGCGGCAGCAGCCGCGCGAGGTGGCCGGGACGCTCGCCCGCGGCAGGCTCGTGGCGGTGCCCGGCCAGCAGTGCCCCGTCGGTGGTCCCGACGGCGACGACGGTTGCTGCGGTCGCGGTGTCGAAGGCGATCAGCAACGGTCACGGTCCTCGAGCTCGATGGTGAGCAGGCGCTCGCCGGGCACTCGTCCGTGCTCCAGCCGCACACGTGCACGTGCCGGCCGCGGCAGCACCGGCAACGCCGCCTCGGGCCACTCGATCAGCGCGACCAGACGCTCATCGAGGTGGTCCTCGGCGATGCCGCCATCCTCGCCGCCGAGACCGGACAGCCGCTGGAGATCGAGATGCGCGATCTCGACATCGCCGGCGTAGCGGTTGACGAGCGCGAACGAGGGGCTCGTCACCGGTCCGTCGTAGCCGAGCGCGCGACAGATGCCGCGGATCAGGGTCGTCTTGCCGCTGCCCATCTCGCCGCTCACGAGCACGATGTCGCCTGTCGTGAGCCGTGC
>CAZYMM010000297.1:0-1757 GCA_964648515.1 uncultured Conexibacter sp. | reverse complement strand
CATGCAGGCGGCGGGCACCTGGCTGTGTCCCGAGCCCCTCGACCGGGCCCGGTTCGTCGACATGGAGCGCCGTATGCGCCCCGTGCGCAACGCCGTGTTCGCGCTGCTCGGCCTCGGCGTCGTCGCGCTGGCGCTGCGCTGGGGCTGGACGGTCCTCGCCGTCTTCGCGGCCGTGTGCCTGCTCGTGCCGCTCGTGGACCGGCGGATCGCGAGCAGCCCGCGCCCCGAGCTGTGGCTCATGCTGCTCACGCTCGCGGGCATCGGCGCCATCGGCGCCGCGATCTCGCTGACGGGCGGGCCGCGCAGTCCCGTGCTGCCATGGCTCGTCGTGCCCGCCGTCGCCGCCACCGCCGTCTTCACCACGCGCGGCGTCGTGCTCGCCCTCGGCGTCGCGGTGCTGACCGCGGTCGTCTCCACGCTGCTGAGCGACGCGAGCGGCACGATCGCGGGCCCGGAGTACGTCCTCGCGACGATCCTGCTGATCGTGTGCGTCGGGCTCTACGTCCACGGGCTGATGCGCGCCGAGGTCCGCCACCGCGGCGACTCGGTCCTGGACCCGCTGACCGGGTTGCTGAACCGCACGACCCTGGACCGGCGCTTCGAGGAGCTGCGCCAGCAGGCGCGGGTCAGCGACGCGCCGATCGCGCTCGTGCTCCTCGACCTCGACCGCTTCAAGCAGGTCAACGACACTCACGGCCACGAGCGCGGCGACACCGTCCTGCGTGACGTCGCCTACGAGCTGCGCAAGTCCCTGCGCAGCTTCGAGCTCGCCTACCGGCTCGGCGGCGAGGAGCTGATGGTGATCCTGCCCGGTCTCGAGGAGGGCGACGCGGCGGCGCTGGCCGACCACGTGCGGCGCCGGATCTCCGACTCGCGGCCCGGCGGGCTGCACGTGACGATCTCCTGCGGCGTCGCGTCCGCCGCCGGCGAGGACCTGCGCTACGAGCCGCTCTTCGCCGAGGCCGACGCCCGGCTCTACGCGGCCAAGGCAGCCGGTCGCGACCGGGTGCTCCCGGTCCCGAGCGCCGCCCACCGCGAGCGTGCGCTACGGCTGGTCAGTTGAGCTGCCGCCGGCGGCGGCGCCGCTTCCCGCGCGGTCGACCGCGGTGCCCTCGGTGAGCGACTTGCCGCACTCGCGGAAGCCGTAGCTCTGCTGCAGGCGGGCGGTGCGCGCCTGCTCGGCCAGCAGCATCGTGCCCACGCGCTGGAAGGTCCCGAGGTCGTCGACCTGCGCGGCGTTGCGCAGGTCGGTGAGCCGGCCGACCTGCTCGTCGAGTGAGCGCTGCATCGCGATCGCGCCGCCCTGCTCGGTCTGGGGCGGCTCGAGCGCCTGCAGGCTCTTGTTCGCCTTGATCGCGAGCGTCACGGCCTCGTCCAGCGGCGGGGTGAACTGCTGCACCGAGCCGCCGCTGAGGATCGCGTTGACGGCGTTCGCGCCGACCTCGCCCAGGAGGACCTTGGCGCGGGCGTTGAACGGCGCGCAGATCCGGTCGGCCTTGGCGATGAACTCGGCCTTGGTCGGCCCCTTGGGCTCGCTCGAGCCGCCGCCGCAGCCGGCGACCGCCACGGCGGCGAGCGCCGCGACGAGGACGACGAGCGCGCGTGCGCGCCTCACGAGGTGCTCCGGCAGTCCGTGCGCATCCGGCCAGTCAACCAGTTCATCGGGCGCGCTGCGCCTGTCGCGGCGCTCAGCCGCGCCCGGCGATGCGCAGCTCACGGCTCACGCCGCGCAGGTGCGCCCCGCCGTCGTCCGGCAG
>CAZYMM010000296.1:0-1778 GCA_964648515.1 uncultured Conexibacter sp. | reverse complement strand
TGACGGCGGCGCGCCGTCAGGCGGTTCGGGTGCCCCACCGGCCACGGCACCTGGACCCACCGGCGCCGCACGGCCGCACGCCGTCGCCCGCCGGCCGACGCTGCGCCGCTTCAGCCTCAGCCCGCTGCGCCTGACCGCGGGCAGCCTGCCGCAGGTCGCACTGCGCATCGACCAGCGCGGCGTGCCCGCAGTTCGCGTCCGGGTCGAGCTCGTACGCAGCGGCCGCAGCCGCCCAGCGATCAGCCTCAGTGTCGCCGAGGTGCCGACCGGCCGCACGATCGAGTTGCCCTGGCCCACCGGCGCCAAGCTGGCGCCCGGCCGCTACCTGGCACGGCTCCACGTCGTCTCGCCCGGCGGCGCTCGCCTGCGGTCCAGCGGCCGCGACCGGCGCGCACAGATCGTCGTGCGAGCGGCGCCACGCCCCGCGCCTGCTCCGCAGCCGCCTCCACCAACACCGCCGCCTGCCCCCGGCCCGATCTCGAGCGACGGCGTCTTCCCGGTCGCCGGGCCGCACACCTACGGCCAGGGGTTCGGCGTTCCGCGCAGCGGCTACTCGCACCAGGGGCAGGATCTGCTCGCGGCCGAGGGCACACCGGTGCTGGCCCCGCGCGACGGCACGATCAGCGCGCGCGCCAACCAGCCGTCCGCTGCCGGGTTCTACGTGACGCTCGACGCCGACGACGGCTACTCGTACTTCTTCGCGCACTGCCAGAAGGACAGCTGGGCGGTCGCGCTCGGCCAGGTCGTCAGCGCCGGACAGCAGCTCTGCCGCGTCGGCCAGACCGGCGACGCCAGCGGCCCGCACCTGCACTTCGAGCAGTGGGCCGGCGGCTGGCGGCGCGACAAGAACAGCGCCCCGGTCGACCCGCTCGCACAACTGCAACTTTGGGATCGCTAGTGGGTTAGGGTTGGGCCATGCCCAGCCCGCTCTCTCGCATGGCGGCCCTCGCCGCCACTGCCACCATCCTCGCCTGCTCGGCCGCCACGGCCCAGGCCGAGGTCGCCCTCAACGTCATCCCCCACGGCCAGCAGGCCCCCGGTGTGCCGTGGGCGACCGACCCCGGCATGCTGCCCGCCGACACGCAGGCACGGATGTACGACCGGATCACGCCGCTGTTCCGCAACATCACCGACAACGTGCTGATCCCGAGCGCCGACGGCAGCGGCTACTTCAAGTCCTCGGCGCTGCTCGCGGCTGACGACCCCTCGCTGATCACGAGCCAGACCGTCTCCGGCACCTCGCCGACCGCGGGCGCCGTCAGCGCCACGATCAAGCGCGACGCCTACGGCGTGCCGCACATCTTCAGCGACACCGACGCCGGCGCGATCTTCGGCGCCGGCTACGTCGAGGCCGTCGACCAGTCGCTGCTGATCGGCTACGCCCGCTACAACGGCATCCCGGCGATGCTCGACATCCCCGGCGTCTCGGCGATCCAGCTCGTGCTCGGCCTCTACGACTTCAAGGCCAACCCGAAGGTCGCCCAGCAGGCGACCGAGCTGCAGAACCGGGCGATCGCCGCCAAGGGCGCCGACGGCAAGCAGCTGCTCGCCGACATCGACACCTACCTCGCCGGCGCCAACACGCGGATGGCCGAGACCGGCGGCACGCCGCTGACCCGCACCGACCTCTACGCGGCCAACGCGATCAAGGATCAGTTCCTCGGTGAGGGCGGCGGCCAGGAGATCGAGAACGCGCTGTTCCTCGCGACGCTGCGCCAGCGGCTCGGCAAGAAGAACGGCACCGCCGCGTTCAACGACCTGCAGGCCAACAACGATCC
>CAZYMM010000295.1:0-1785 GCA_964648515.1 uncultured Conexibacter sp. | reverse complement strand
AGCAGCGTGGCCTCCTTGCCGGCGTCGGTCAACGGCAGCGCCACCAGCGTCCTCAGCCCGGCATCGCGGCAGAGGCCGCGGACGATCGGCGGTTGGTCGCCGGCATCGATGTCGGCTACGACCACGAGCCTGTCCTCGGCGGCGGCACGGCATGCCGCGCTGCCACCGACCGGTATCCGGACGTCGAGCCAGCCGTCCATCGCACCGACCCCGGCCCGGCAGACGAGCTCATCACCATCGCGCAAGCCGATCGCGGCACCGTCTGCCGGCGCCAGCTCGCGCGCGACCACGGCGATCAGCTCCATCCGCGCGGCGAGCGACCCGGTGCCCTGGGCGATCCGCGCCTGAGCCTGGGCCAACGCGGTCATGCGCCGGCTCTGCTCGCGCATCGTGGCTGCGAACTGACGCTGGCCGCTGACGTCGCGCGAGATCGTCAGGAAGCCGCCCGCGATCCGTGAGGCCGTGAACTCGACGCTGACGACGTGCCCGTCGCGATGACGGAAGTCGGCATCGGCGCTGGTGCCGGAGTCGGCCATCAGCTCCATCGCCTGCGCGAACAGCTCCCGTTCCGCGTCGCTGTCGCCCGCCGCCAACAGCAGCGACCACGAACGGCCGGTGAGCTCGCGTGTGCTCCAGCCGTAGAGACGCTCTGCCGCCGGGTTGGCGCTGACGATCAGCCCGTCGGCACCGATCTCGACGATCGCATCCTGCGCCGAATCGGTGATCGCCCGTGCCTGCCCCTCGCTGCGGCGAAGCTCGCGCTCGGTTGCCGTGCGAGCACGGTCGGATGCGTCGATCCGCCACGAGACGCGGATCAGCACGGTGGCCAGCACCGAGATCACGCCGAACGCGTAGAGCCGGTCGGCCGCGACCGGCAACGTCAGCTCGAAGTGCGAGAGAACGACCCGGGCGAGCACGAGGATGCTCACGAGGGCAAGCACCGAACCGACCGTGCGGCGGGCCAGATGACCGCCCGGGGTCGCTGCGACGAGCAGCGCGCCCAGCCCGCGCTCGGGCCGGCCGAGGATGGCCGCGATCATCGCGAGCAGCACCGTGCACGCGGCCGGCCACGGCATGCCGGTGAAGCCGAGCTGCTCCTGGGCGACGCCAGGGCCGATCAGGGCCGCGGCCAGCATCGCCGGTGCGATCATCAGCGCCTCCGCGATCCAGATCCGGCGCAGCCGGCCCGACAGCAACAGGCCCAGCGTCAGCAGCAACAGCGTGCCGGCGCTCCAGACCCGGATCGGGGTGAGCGAGACCGCGACCACAGCGAGGGCGGCGGTCAGGACGGCAAGCGCGTCCGCAAGCACCGCCGCGCGCCGGCCGCTGCCGAGGATCCGGGCGAGCAGCGCGGCGCCGAGCAGCACGAGCGCGCCCGAGAGCACGTGGTAGGCGAGGGACGCACCGCTGAGGAACGCACGACCTGCCCCGATCAGCGTCACCGCGGCAGCGGCGAGCAGCGCAGTCTCGCGCGCGAGCCGCGCCAGGCGTGTCGGATCCGGTGACGGAGCCATCCATACAATGGCGTCGGACCGCGCGCGAACGGCCGTCAACCGCACTGGACGCATGTTCGAGAACTGCGGCGGCGCCAGATGATTGATTGCGGATCGTTCGTGTTCGCGATCGTGCGCAGGGTGGATGCCGGGCGCCGCGCGATCCTGCGGCCGATCCTGGTTGGATCGGCAAGGGATCGGGGGGCGATCCGGCGCCGCCCGGCGTGCGAGAGCGGGCGTGAGAGTTCGGAATCAGTCATCTGAGATGGACGTGTTTGTCAAGGACAATGTT
>CAZYMM010000294.1:0-1787 GCA_964648515.1 uncultured Conexibacter sp. | reverse complement strand
CGAGCACGTCGAGCAGCGAGGCGCCGAGGTTGTGCAGGTTGTGGACGTGGGCGACGTCGGGGCGCAGCCGGTCGACGAGCGCCGCGAACGCGGCCGTGACCGGCGGGTCGTCGATCTCGCGGCGCGGCGCCTCCAGATCCCAGAGGCCGTGCGCGCGGTTGTGGACGCCGACGAGCCGGACGCCGTCCTCCTCGGACTCGCGGATCGTGTACGGCGGCTCGCCGTCGAGCTGTGCGGTCGCGGCATGGAAGACCGTCACGTCCCAGCCGCGGCGGACGAGCTCCTTGGCCGCGAGCCGCGGGATCGCCGTGCCGCCACCGGAGTCGTTCCAGCCGAAGGCGGTGATCAGCAGCCGCCCGCGATCACGGCGCGGCGGCGGCGGGGCGGGCAGCACTGCCGCCCGCTCGCGCAGCTCGGAGGCCAGCGCCGGCAGCGGCAGCGCGCGGCGCTCGAGTGCGGCGGCCAGGCGCAGCAGCGCCTGGCGCTCGCCCTCCGCCGGATCGAGCACCGGCCAGTCGAGCTCGGGGACGAGCTCACGCAGCGGCGTGCGGACGAGGTGCTCGCGCAGCGCCTGCTCGACCTGCTCGATCTCGAGCTCGCGCGCCGACTCGTCCGAGAAGTTCTCGCCGTGGCGGCGCAGCGCGATCAGCGGCTCGCCGCCGATGTGGCGGATGCGGCCGTGCGGCAGCGCGCGCAGCCAGAAGTCGAAGTCCTGGGCCAGCGTGAAGCCGGCGCGATAGCCGCCGATCCGCTCGTGGACCTCCCGGCGGACCATCCGCGAGGGATCGACGAGCGTGTTGTGCTCGCGCACGAGGTGGCGCTGGAGTCCGGCTGGGGAGCGGTCGCGGCTGCGCCACTCGCCGCTGCGGCGGCCGCGGCCGTCGACGATCACCGCGTCGCCGATGACGACGATCGTGTCGGGGTGGCGGTCGAACACGTCGACCTGGCGGGCGATCCGGTCGTCCATCGCGATGTCGTCGTCGCCGAGCATCGCGATCAGCTCGCCGCGGCCCTCACGGACGATCGTGTTGTAGGCCTCGGCGATGCCGCGGTTCTCGGAGTGGCGGACGACGCGCAGCCTGGGGTTCGCGGCGCGCTCGGCGAGGATCGCGTCGATCTCGGCGCTGCCCGTGCCGTCGACGACGACCAGCACCTCAAGCCCGGTGTAGGTCTGACTCAGACAGGAGTCGACGGCCTCGGCCAGATAGTCGTGGCGGCGGTAGGTGGCGATCCCGAGCGTGACGCGCGGCGTGGCGGACATCCATTCCCTGGGATCGGCACTCCACCGCAGGTGTTTAGCCCCGTTAGCCTGCGTGCGGCGATGGCGCTGACGGTCCTCCAGGCGGTGCTGCTCGGTGCGATCCAAGGGCCGGCCGAGCTGCTGCCGGTCTCCTCGTCTGCGCACACCGAGCTGCTGCCGCGGCTGCTGGGCTGGGACGGCTACGAGCGGCTGACGCCAGCCGAGCGCAAGAGCTTCGCGGTCGCGCTGCACGCCGGGTCGCTCGGACCGCTGCTGACGATCGGGCCGCGCCCTGGGCCGCTCGACGCCCTGTTGATGGCCGCGCCGGGCGCGCTCGCCGGCCTGCTGCTTGAGCGTCCGATCGAGCGTCGCCTCGGCGGGATCCAGGCGACCGCCGCCGGGCTGCTGGCCGGCAGTGCGGTGCTGCTGGCCGCCGACATCTTCGCCCGCCGCAGTGGCCGGGCCGCACCACCAGGCTCGCCGCCGCGGCGCCTGCTCGCAACGGTCGGCGCAGCGCAGACGCTGGGCCTGCTGCCGGGCATGAGCC
>CAZYMM010000293.1:0-1794 GCA_964648515.1 uncultured Conexibacter sp. | reverse complement strand
CCTCGGAGGTGATCGGCGACGGCATCACGTTCACGACGATCCACATGCCGCTCGTGCGCACACCGATGATCGCGCCGACGAAGATCTACAACTACTTCCCGACGACCTCACCGTCGGACGCCGCAGACTGGATCTGCGACTCGATGGTCTCGCGGCCCAAGCACATCAACACGACGGTCGGGACCGTCGGCGAGGTCGCCTACGCGCTCGCGCCGCGCGTCGTCGATCAGATCCTGCACGCCGCCTACCGCGTCTTCCCGGACTCGGCCGCGGCCCGCGGCACGCTGCCCTCCGGCGAGGACCGCCAGGCGACGATGGAGCAGATCGTGATGGCCCGCGCGCTGCCGGGCGTGCACTGGTAGCGGCCGATCAGTGATGCTTGAGCGCGCGCACGGCCTCGTCGATCACCTGCTGGCGCGAGACGCGCTGCTTGAGCTTGCGATCGACCGGTAGCCGCCGCTTGACCGCCGCTGCGGCTGCCGTCGCGTCGCGGTACATGTAGGGCTGGCCCTTGGGCACGATGAAGCTGGCGATCGTGAACGGCTGCGAGCGCGGGTCGCGGACGTCGTGCGTGGCGCGGAACTTGACGCGCATCGCATCGCTGCTGACGGTCACCAGCCCGTAGCCCTTGTAGGACGAGTTGACGTAGCGGTAGTGCTGGTTGGCGTTCATCAGCCAGGGGTCGATGATCTCGGCCAGCGCGTTGCGGGCGCCCTCGTTGGGCTTCGGCGTGGTGTCGGGCGGCGGCTGGCCCAGCGCGCCTGCGAGCCCCGTCGCGAGGTTGTTGCCGAGCGTCTCGAAGATGCCGACGACCGAGTCGGCGATCCCCTGCGAGGTGATCGAGCTGACGACGAACTCCGGCGCCACGACGGCGCCGCTCTGCATCCCGGCGTACGGCACCCAGTCGGCCCGGCCGGTGCGGGTCAGGTGGCCGGCGAAGAAGGTGTGGATGTCGCCGGTCAGGAACGCGACGTCCTTGATCTTGTTCTGGGCGATGAAGTCGGCGATCATCGCCCGCTCGACCGAGTAGCCGTCCCAGGAGTCGGTGTTGACCGGCACCCCGGGCAGGATGTCGAGCGCCATGATCATCACCTGGTTGGCGATCAGCTTCCACGGCGCGGTCGAGGCCTTGAGGCCGCTCAGCAGCCAACTGCGCTGAGCTGCACCCATCTGCGTCGCGTTCGGGCTCATCGTGTCGTACTGCGAGTCGCAGGTCTTGATGAACGCGTCGGTCGGGTTGCAGGGCTGGTCGGTGCGGAACTGGCGCGTGTCGAGCTTGAACAGCTCGACCATGCCGTGGCGCTGCGAGCCGTAGACGCGGTCGCGGTCGGCGGCGTCGCGGATGATCGGATGGCTCTCGAAGAACGCCTGGTAGGCGCTGGCGCGCCGGGTCGCGAACGGGATGTCGCGCGCCGGCGTGCCGTCGGCGCCCGGCTCGAACTCGTGACCGCCGGGCAGCAGCCCGGCGTAGTTGTCCTCGACCTCGTGGTCATCCCAGATCACCGCCATCGGCGCCAGCGCGCGCACGGCCTGCAGATCCTGGTCGCTGTTGTAGGTGCGGTACTGGGCGCGGTACTCACCGAGCGTGCGGCACTGGCCGTCCGGGGTCTTCGGCACGTCACGGACCCGGCCCTGGAAGTAGGCGGTCTCGTAGATGTAGTCGCCGAGCGCGACGACGATGTCGGGATCCTGGGCGGCGAGATCGCGGTGCGCGGTGTACCAGCCGGTCAGGAAGTCCTGGCAGGCGAAGAAGGCGATCTTGACCGGCTGCCGGGAGTCGGGCGGCAGCGCCGT
>CAZYMM010000292.1:0-1804 GCA_964648515.1 uncultured Conexibacter sp. | reverse complement strand
GCCTGCGCGAGAACTTGACCGCGTACGACGCCGCCTACGTCGCTCTGGCAGAGGGGCTCGGCTGCGCGCTGGTCACCCGGGACGAGCGGCTGGCGCGGACGCGCGGGCACGATGTGTCAATCGTCGTCCTCTGAGACAGCCTCTGAACGATCGCTCAACGTGGAGGCACCCAGAGCGCGCGGTCTCGAGCCCGTGCCACCGGCATCGGCGCTGGCAGCGGTGCGGGCACGGGAGCCGCCCGCCGGCCGGACCCGGCCAGCATCCTGTAACTGAAGCCGAAGACGATCGGCGTCGTCAGCATGGCGAGCAGCACGAGCATCGTGTCCGAGCGGCCGTCGGTGCCGGCGCCGATCGTGTGCGCAAGCGCGAGCACGTAGACGACGATCACCCAGCGGTGCAGCCGCCGCCAGGTCGCGGTACCGATCCAGCGGCGCACGTAGAAACTGAGGCCGAGGATCGCTGCCAGCCAGGCACCGATGATGCCGAGCCCGGTCCAGAGCGGCCGGTAGCTCATCTGGAACGGCAGCGTGATGCCGGCAAGGCCCGGCCGCAGATAGCCGTCGGCCAAGAGCAGCGCGCCGTGAGCGGCGACGAGGCCGAGCGTCACCAGCGTCAGCGCCTCGTGGTGGCGCTTGAGCTTGGCCGGCAGCCCGGGGCGGCGCACGATCCGGCCGGACATCGCAAGACCGAGACCGACCGACAGCGCGAGCGTCACGATCGCGACGATGCCGAACGCGCGGCTCGCGAGCCAGAAGATCTGCTCAGATGGCTGGCCGGTCACGTCGCCACCTCTTTGTGTAGAGCACCGCAGAGCGGCAGATCACCGGCAGCGATGATCTCGCCGTCGTCTGCGATCAGCAGCCCGCCGAGCCGGCCAAGGAGCTCGCGCCCGTGTCGCGGCCCGAGCAGCAGTGCGCTCTTGGCGAGCGTCTCGGCCTCCAGCGCGGTCGGCGCGAGCGCGGTCGCCTGGATCACGCCGGTCCAGGCCGGCACGCCGCGCGCCGGGTCGATCAGGTGGTGCGCGTAGCCACCCTCAGTCCGCCAGACGCGGGTGCGCAGGCCGCTGGTCGCCACCGCGCCGCGTGTGACCGTGAACTCGCCGGCGATGTTTCCGTCGAGCGGGTGTTCGACACGCACCATCCGCGGTGCCGCGAACAGACCGCCGAGCCGGATGTCGCCACCGGCATCGACGGCGAAGCCGGGCCAGGCGGCGAGCATCCGTGCGGCCACGTCGACCGCCATGCCCTTCGCGCTGCCGCCGAGGTCGATCCGGACGCCGTCCGGGACACGGACCGCCTGCGTCGCGACGTCCAGTTCGATCTGTCGCCAGATGCCGCCTGGATGCGGCTCGGCGGCGCGACGCGCCGGCGCCGCAGCCAGCGCAGCGGCCAGGTCGGCCGGCTCGACCCCGACCCGCGATCGGGCGTAGCCGACGCGCTCGAGGCAGGGAAGCAGCGTCGGGTCGACGAGCCCGCCGCTGAACTCGGCTGCCGCAAGCGCGGCGGCCAGCGCGTCGCGCAGCGGCTCCGAGATCGCAATCGTTCTGCCCGTGCTCGCATTGAGCTGCGACAGCTCGCTGTCCCGGTCGAAGCGGGTCAGCACGCTGTGCAGGTGCTCGAGTCGCGCTCGTACAGCGGCCAGCGCCGCACGCGGATTGCGGCGATCACCGCCGGCGCCGGACAGCAGCAGGCGGACCTCGGTGCCGAAGAGGCCGAAGCTCAGCTCGTGTTCGGCCGCGGCGATCATGAGCTGCGGGTGGTCACCGGCGCCGGCGTGGTGACCGTCGTGTGGGTCGTGGTGACCG
>CAZYMM010000291.1:0-1836 GCA_964648515.1 uncultured Conexibacter sp. | reverse complement strand
GGCTCGTCGGCCTCGTTGTGACCGAAGCGGCGGTAGCCGATCAGGTCGATCACGACGTCGGCGCCGAACTCGGCCCGGAACGCGAACGCCAGCCGGACGGCTGCGATCGCGGCCTCGACGTCGTCGGCGTTGACGTGGATGATCGGGACGTCGTAGCCCTTGGCGATGTCCGACGCCCAGCGCGTCGAGCGTGAGTCGCGCGGGTCGGTGGTGAAGCCGATCTGGTTGTTGGTGACGAGGTGGATCGTGCCGCCGACCGTGTAGCCGGCGAGCCCGCGCATGTTGAGTGATTCGGCGACGACACCCTGGCCGGGGAACGCGGCGTCGCCGTGCAGCACGATCGGCATCGCGGCGGCCGACTCGCGCTTGGCGTGCGGCCCTTCACGGCGGGTCTGCGCGGCGCGCGCGGCGCCGACCACGACCGGGTGGACGAACTCCAGGTGCGACGGGTTGGACTCCAGGTTGACGAGGATCGATTCGCCGTTCGGCAGCTGGTAGGAGCCCTGCGCGCCGTGGTGGTACTTGACGTCGCCGGTACCGCCCTGGGGGATCGTCGTGATCGCCTCGAGCGTCGAGGCGCCCTCGAACTCGGCGAAGATCGACTCATACGGACGGCCGAGGTTGTGGGCCAGTACGTTGAGCCGGCCGCGGTGGGCCATCCCGACCACGACCTCGCGCGCGTCGTTGTCGGCGGCGAGTTGGATCAGCTCGTCGAGCATCGGCACGGTCACGTCGAGGCCCTCGATCGAGAACTGCTTCTGGCCCAGGTAGGCCTTGTGCATGAAGCGCTCGAACGCGTCGACCTCGATCAGGCGCCGCAGCAGCACCTTGCGCTCGTCGGCGGTCAGCGGCGCTCGATAGGTGGAGCGCTCGATCTGCTCGCGCAGCCACATCCGCTGGCGGTGTGAGCCGAGGTGCTCGATCTCGTAGGCGATCGTGCCGCAGTAGGTCGCGTGCAGGTGGGGCAGCGCCTCGGCGAGCGTCTCGCCGGGGACGTACATGCGCAGGATCTGGGCCGGGATCCGCGCCATCAGCGCCGGCGTCAGGTTGACGGTGTCCGGTTCGAGCGCCGGGTCGCCCTTCGGCGGTGAGCCGAGCGGGTCGAGCCGTGCCGCGAGGTGGCCGTGGGTGCGGTGCGCCTTGACCAGCGAGGTCGCGGCCTGGACGGCCTGGAGAAGCTCGACCGAGTCGACCCGCTCAGCACCGGTCGCGGCCACGGCGGGCGCGCCTGCGGTGGCGAGCGGCCGAGGTGGTTCGGGTGCCGGGCCGAGCGGGGCGCCGAGCGCGGCGAAGATCTGCTCGTAGAAGGACTGATCGCCCTGGAGGTAGGCCTCGATCGTCTGCAGGAAGCGGCCGGACTCCGCGCCCTGGATGATGCGGTGGTCGTAGGTCGAGGTCATCGTCATGACCTTCTCGGCGCCGATCTGCGCGCCGACCCCGCCGAGGCCGACCGGGTAGGCGATCGAGCCGGTCGCGATGATCGTGCCGTTGCCGGTCATTAGCCGCGGCACCGACGCGACCGTGCCGATGCCGCCCGGGTTGGTCAGCTGGATGTTGGCGCCGGTGAGGTCGTCGGCGGTGAGCTGGTTCTCGCGCGCGCGAGCGATCAGATCACCGAAGGCGTCGATGAACTGCTTGAAGTCGAGCCGGCCGGCGTCGCGGATCACCGGCACCATCAGCGTGCGGCTGCCATCCCGCTTCTCGACGTCGACGGCGATGCCGAGGTTGACGGCACCGTCGTCGACGCGTGTCGGCTTGCCGTCCGCATCAGCGAAGTGATTGGCCATCACCGGCATCTCGCGCTGGCAGGCGACCGCGATCGCAAAGGCGATCAGG
>CAZYMM010000290.1:0-1848 GCA_964648515.1 uncultured Conexibacter sp. | reverse complement strand
GGTGCTTGGGGTCCACGGATGACTCGACCTCGGTTGCGGCGCTCGCTCAGAGCTCGGGCTCGGGTTCGGTCCGCGTGACGCCGACCGAGGCCGCTGTGACGCAGGCTATCCCGGCCAGCTGCATCGCCCCGAGCCTCTGATCGATGATCAGCCAGCCGGCGATCGCGGCGACAGCTGGCTCAAGGCTCGTGAGCACGCCGAAGACGCGCTCGTCGATCCGCCGGAGCGCCTCTGTCTCCAGCGTGTAGGGGATCGCGCTCGAGAGGATCGCGACGAGCAGCCCGAGCAGCAACACGTGCGTGCTCAGAAGTCCGGACCCGCCTGTCGCAAGCCCCGGTACGAGCGGTGGCAGGACCGCGATCGCCATCGCGATCGCGACACCGTCGCCACCTGAGAAGAAGCGCGCCGCGCGCCGCGCCGCGAGGATGTATGCGGCCCAGCAGGCCCCGGCGACAAGCGCCAACAGCAGACCGAGCCCGTCGATGCCGTTGCCCCACGGTTCGCTCAGCAGCAGCACCCCGACGGCCGCGAATACCGCGAGCGCGTAGTCGGCGCGACGACGTGAGAGCCAGACGGCGAGGCCGAGCGGCCCGACGAACTCCACGGTCACGGCGGTGCCGAGCGGTAGCCGATCGAGCGCGTTGTAGAAGCTCAGGTTCATCAGCCCGAGCGTGGCACCGAACAGCCAGACCGCACGCCAGGCCTGCGGTGAACGCCCGCGCAGCGACGGGCGCCAGAGGGCGCCGAGCACGAGCGCCGCAAGCGCGACACGCACCAGCGACGCGCCCGACGCCCCGACCTCGGAGAACAGCTTGGTCGCCATCGCAGCGCCGATCTGGACGGTGCCGATCCCACCGAGCATCAACAGGACCGGCGGTGCACGACGGATGCCGGGCAGGCCGATGGTCTGGCTCTGCTCGGCATGCGGCACGCGCCCACGCTAGCCGCAGGCGGTCAGGATGCCGGCAGCGCCGCTTCGATGCGGTCGCGACCGCGCCGCTTGGCCTCGTAGAGCGCACCGTCGGCGCGGCCGACGAGCGTGTCGGCGTCCTCGTAGCCGTCCCACTCGGCGATCCCGATCGAGCAGGTCGTGCCATCGGGCATGCAGAGCCTCAGCTCGTCGAGCACGAGCCGTGCCGCCTCGACGTTGCAGCCCGGCAGCACGACGCCGAACTCCTCACCGCCGTAGCGCGCCAGCAGATCGGTCTCACGCAACCGGGTCGCCCAGCCGGCGGCGACGGCCCGCAGCAGCCGGTCGCCGGCCGGGTGGCCGAAGGAGTCGTTGTAGCGCTTGAAGTGGTCGAGATCGAGCATCGCCACGGACACCGGGCGGCGGTTGCGCTTGGCGCGTGCCAGCTCCATCGGCAGCTCCTCGTCCCAGGTGCGCCGGTTCGCGAGCCCTGTGAGCTGGTCGGTGCGGGCCTGGGCGTCAAGTGCGCGGACGAGATCGGCGAGCGCCAGTGCCGTCGACGCCTCGGCGGCCAGCAACAGCGCAAGATCACCGATGCCGTCGTGCTCGTGCGGCTCGCGCGAGAGCATCACGAGCACCGCGATCACGGCGCCGTCGCGGAGCACCGGCTCGAAGTGACCGGCACGCATCCCGGTGCGCCTGATGAAGTCGTCGCCGTGGTCCTCGCCGAGTGCGACGTCGCCGACGTGGAGCCCGCTGCCCGCCGCGAAGACCTCGCGAACCAGCGCCGGCGCTGCCAGGTCGATCGTCTCGTCGCCGTCGGCGGCGCCGGCGCCGCTGCGCGCACCGAGCCGCAGCACCCCGTCACCGTCGGGTTCGTAGATGCCGACGACGTCGCAGCGTGCGACCTCCCGCACCCCTTCGCAGAGCGCGAAGCG
>CAZYMM010000289.1:0-1854 GCA_964648515.1 uncultured Conexibacter sp. | reverse complement strand
GCGCTGCAGGAGCGGGCGGCTGCGGCAACGCCGCGGATTCAGCTCGCGATCGCGCTGCTGCTGGTCCCCGCCGTGCTGCTCGCAATCGCGGCCGTCGTGATCGCCGCCGTCGGCTGAACGCCGGTCCGCTGCAACCGATCGTGCAGCGACGGTCTGTGCTCCCACGGCGCCCCACCGCGCTCAGCCCTTGTGCCGCAAGGGTTTTCGAGCCCGCCTGGAGTGCTAGCAGGGCGCCTGGGGGAAGAAAGTGGGTCAACTGTGTTGCATCGTGGGCGATAGTGGGGTAGAACTCTCCCAGCGAGCCGGGGTGGAGAGGCTCCTCCCACCTCTCCACCCCGGCTCAACTTCGAAGCCCCGGTCCTCGTGGACACCTTCTTCACCGGCCAAGCCGACTACACGCTCGACGCGAAGAACCGCCTCACGGTTCCGGCGCGCTATCGCGAGCGCTTCCAGGACGGGGTCGTGCTCGCCAAGGACGTCGAGCCGTGCGTGGCGATCTGGCCGGCCGCCGACTACGCGAGCTTCTGCGAGGCCGCGATCGCCCAGGAGCACCCGATGAGCCAGCGCGCTCGGATGCTGCGCGCGTTCTTCTCGGCCAACGCCTTCGACGCCGAGCTCGACTCCGCCGGCCGCGTCGCGCTGCAGCCGTTCCTGATGGAGCACGGTGAGCTCGAGCGCGAGGTCACGGTCGCCGGCGTCGGCGACCACGTGCAGGTCTGGACGCGGCCGGGGTGGAAGAGCTACTCCGCGTCGCTCGTCGACTCGATGGCCGAGTTCAGCGTGCAGTTCGACGATCTGGGCCCGGGCCGCACATGATCACGATCCCTTACGACATGACCGCCGCACACGTACCCGTCCTCGCGGGCGAGCTGATCGAACAGCTGATGCCGGCGGCCGGCGACACCGTCGTCGACTGCACGTTCGGCGCCGGCGGCCACGCGCGGCTGATCGCCGACATCATCGGCCCGGCGGGCACGCTGATCGCGATCGACCGCGACCCGTCGGCACAGCGCCACTTCGACGACTTCGCCGCGGCCGCGCCGTGCGCGACGCGGCTGATCGGCGCCTCGTTCGCCGGCGCGCTCGGCGAGCTCGCGGCAGCCGGGGTACGCGCCGACATCGTCTACGCCGACCTCGGGCTCTCCTCGATGCAGGTCGACACCTGGGAGCGCGGGTTCTCCTACAGCTATGACGCGCCGCTCGACATGCGGATGGACCCCGCACAGCAGCTCGACGCCCGCACGCTGTTGGCGACCGCCGGCGAGCGGGAGCTCGCGCGGCTGCTGCGCGAGAACGCCGACGAGCGCTTCGCCGGGCCGATCGCCCGCGCGATCGTGCGGGCGCGTGAGCGCGCGCCGATCGAGACCAGCGCCCAGCTCGTGGCGATCATCACGGACGCGATCCCGGCCCGTGCGCGGTTCGCCGGCGGCCATCCCGCCAAGCGCACCTTCCAGGCGCTGCGGATCGCCGTCAACGATGAGCTCGCCCAGCTTGACGCGGCGCTGCCGGCCGCCTGGGAGCTGCTGGCGCCGGGCGGCAGGCTCGCCCTGATCACCTTCCACAGCGGCGAGGACCGGCGGGTCAAGCACTTCCTCGCCGCCCGCGCCGAAGGCTGCATCTGCCCGCCGAAGCTGCCGGTCTGCGCCTGCGGGCGCGTGCCGGAGGCCGAGATCCTGACCCGCCGGTCGATCGTTCCGACCGCCGGCGAGGTCGCCGCAAACCCCCGCTCCGCGTCGGCGCGCCTGCGCGCCGCACGCAAGCTCGACGAGGAGTCACGCTGATGCCGACGATCGCCGCCCACCGACCCGCCCGCGGCCGCAGCACTGGCCGCGGGCCTGCGGTGCGTCGCCGTTC
>CAZYMM010000288.1:0-1859 GCA_964648515.1 uncultured Conexibacter sp. | reverse complement strand
GGTGCTCGCCGGGCGCAGCGTCCTCCTCGCCGCCGCCGAAGAAGTAGGTGACGTGTGGGTACTTCTCGGTCTCGGCGACGTGGACCTGACGCAGGCCGAGCTCGGCGATGACCTTCGTCATCGTCGTCTGCGGGCGCGCCGGCGGGAACGCGACCGGCCAGTGCCAGTGCTCGTCGTACTCGGTCAGGCAGCTGTAGCGGGCGACCGCCGGCGCCAGCCGGGCGGTGATCTGGCGCATCCGGTCGGGACGGAAGTTGAACGCGATCACCGAGTCCTGCGGCCGGATCCGGGCCTCACGCTCACCGATCGTCGTCGGCGCGATGAACTCGTCGCCGCGCGGATCCCGCGCATACGATTCGCGGGCGGCGCTCACCGCGTCGGCGGCGTGGAACTCGCCCGCGCCCTCGGTCAACAGCCTGACCGCGGCGTCGGTGCGCTCCGTGCGGTTATCGCGGTCCATCGCCAGGTAGCGGCCGATCACGCTGCCGATGCGGGCGCCGTTCTCGGCGCAGACGCGCTCGAGCTCGGCCAGATAGCCGGCGCCGCCGGTCGGAGAGGTGTCGCGACCGTCGGTGAACGCGTGGACGACGATGTCGGCCTGCGGGTCGAGCGAGCGGACCATCTCGATCAGCGCATAGAGGTGCTGCTGACTGGAGTGAACGCCGCCGTCTGAGACCAGACCGATCAGGTGCACGCGCTCAAAGCCGGTCGCCGCCGCCCGCAGCACCTCGTTGGCGGCCAGCGTGCCGTTCGCAACCGCCTCGTCGATCCGGGTCAGGTCCTGTTTGACGACCGCACCGGCGCCGAGGTTGAGGTGGCCGACCTCGCTGTTGCCCATCTGTCCCTCGGGCAGGCCGACCGCGCCGCCGCAGGCGTCGAGCCGCGTGTGCGGGTAGCGCGCGATCAGGGAGTCCATCGTCGGCGTGGCCGCCAGCTCGACGGCGTTGCCGGGTCCGGGTGGGGCGAGACCCCAACCGTCGAGGATGATCAGTGCGGCCGCGGGCCAGGTCTTCGGCATCTGCTGCAGTCTCTCAAGCCCGCGTGCTCGCGGCTTGTTCACGGCTCCAGCCGACGCGCGAGTCTGCGCAGCAGACTCGCAATGCGATCAGCCGCAGGCTGATCGCACAGACTCGCAATGCGATCGGCCTCTAGGCCGATCGCACGATCGCCGCGAAGTCGGTCGGATCGAGTGCGGCGCCGCCGATCAGTCCGCCGTCACAGTCCGGCAGCGCCAGCAGCTCGGCGGCGTTGTCCGGCTTCATCGAGCCGCCGTACTGGATCCGCACGGCCGCGGCGGCATCCGCCGACCGGCCGGCGATCAGGCCGCGGATGAATGCCAGCGCGGCCTGCGCCTGCTCGGCCGTCGCGACCTTGCCGGTGCCGATCGCCCAGACCGGCTCGTAGGCGATCACGACGTCGGCGAGCCGCTCGTCGGCGACGTCGGCGAGATCCTCGGTCAGCTGCGCGCGCAGGCGCTCCTCCGTCGCTCCGGCCTCACGCTCGGCCTCGGTCTCGCCGATGCAGAGGATCGGCACCAGCCCGGCATCGAGCGCGACCGGCACCTTCTCGCGCAGCGCAGCATCGGTCTCGCCGAAGTAGGCGCGGCGCTCAGAGTGCCCGAGGATCACGCCGGTGACCTCGAGCTCGGCCAGCATCGGGGCCGAGACCTCGCCTGTGAAGGCGCCCTGCGGCGCCTGGTGCATGTTCTGCGCGTAGACCGCGACGCGCGAGCCGCGAGCCGAGTCGACCATCGCTCCGAGCGCCGTGAACGGCACGCAGATCGCCACGTCGCAGTGCTCGGCGGTCGCAACGCGCGGCAACAGCCCCGCGATCCGCTCCTCGGCCTCCCCCACCGTCCC
>CAZYMM010000287.1:0-1883 GCA_964648515.1 uncultured Conexibacter sp. | reverse complement strand
ACGCGAAGCCCGAGCTCAAGGCGCACGAGGCGACGCTCAAGAAGATCTGCGAGGACTTCGTGGCGACGGGGACGTACTGAGGCCGCCATGCCCGGCACCAAGGAAATCCGCACCAAGATCGCCAGCGTCAAGAGCACGCAGAAGATCACCAAGGCGATGGAAATGGTCGCGGCCAGCAAGATGCGCCGCGCCCAGGACCGCATGCGCCTGGCGCGGCCCTACGCCGAGCGGATCCGCACGGTGATCGGCCACCTCAACGAGGCCAATCCGGACTACCGGCACCCGTTCCTGGTGGAGCGCGAGCCGAAGTCGGTCGGCTTCATCATCGTCTCGACCGACCGCGGCCTGTGCGGCGGCCTGAACACCAACGTGTTCAAGAGCGCGCTGCTGACCTTCCGGTCCTGGCAGGCGCGCGGCGCCAGCATCAACCTCTGCCTGATCGGCACCAAGGGCCTGACCTTCTTCCGCCGCCTCGGGCTCCCGGTGCTGGCGAGCATCACCGGCATCGGCGACAAGCCGCACGTCAAGGAGCTGATCGGCACGGTCAAGGTCATGCTCGACGCGTACCGCGAAGGCCGGATCGACCGGCTGTTCATCATCAACGCGCGCTTCGTCAACACGATGACGCAGACGCCGGTGGTCGAGCAGCTGCTGCCGGTCGAGACCATCGACAAGTCCGAGCTGCAGGAGCACTGGGACTACATCTACGAGCCGAACGCCGCCGAGATCCTCGATGGCGTGCTGATGCGCTACATCGAGTCGCAGGTCTACCGCGGCGCGGCCGAGACGGCCGCCTGCGAGATGGCGGCGCGCATGGTGGCGATGAAGGCGGCGTCGGACAACGCCGGCAAGCTGATCGGCGAGCTGCAGCTCGTGTACAACAAGGCGCGGCAGGCGGCCATCACCAAGGAGCTGGCGGAAATCGTCGGCGGTGCGGCCGCGGTCTAGGGTTTTTCGAGGAAGGCAATCAATGGCAACCGGCAAGATTACGCAGATCATCGGCGCGGTCATCGACGTGGAGTTCCCGCGCGAGTCGATCCCGAAGGTCTACGAGGCCCTCAGGCTCAGCGACGTCGACCTGACGCTCGAGGTGCAGCAGCAGCTCGGCGACGGCGTGGTGCGCGCGATCGCGATGGGTCCCTCCGAGGGCCTGAAGCGCGGCCTCGCGGTGCAGTCCACCGGCGCGCCGATCACGGTGCCGGTCGGCAACGGCACGCTCGGCCGCATCATGGACGTGCTCGGCACGCCGCAGGACAACCGCGGCCCGGTGCAGACCAAGGACCACCTGCCGATCCACCGCCCGGCGCCGTCGTATGACGAGCAGGCCGGCGGCCAGGACCTGCTGGTCACGGGCATCAAGGTCATCGACCTGCTGGTGCCGTTCGCCAAGGGCGGCAAGGTCGGCCTGTTCGGCGGCGCCGGCGTCGGCAAGACCGTCAACATGCTCGAGCTGATCAACAACATCGCCAAGCAGTACAGCGGCCTCTCGGTGTTCGCCGGCGTCGGCGAGCGCACCCGCGAGGGCAACGACTTCTACCACGAGATGATCGAGTCGGGCGTCATCGACAAGGACAACCTCGCCAACTCCAAGGTGGCGATGGTCTACGGCCAGATGAACGAGCCGCCCGGCAACCGCCTGCGCGTCGGGCTGACCGGCCTGACGATGGCCGAGTATTTCCGCGACGAGAAGCAGGCCAGCGGCCGCGGCCGCGACGTGCTGCTGTTCATCGACAACATCTACCGCTACACGCTCGCGGGCACCGAGGTGTCGGCGCTGCTCGGCCGCATGCCCTCGGCGGTCGGCTACCAGCCGACGCTGGCCGAGGAGATGGGCGTGCTGCAGGAACGCATCACCTCGACCAAGACCGGCTCGATCACCTCGA
>CAZYMM010000286.1:0-1884 GCA_964648515.1 uncultured Conexibacter sp. | reverse complement strand
GCGACAACATGGCGCACTCGACCGACGACATGGTGCAGCGCGGCCACAACTTCGCGATCGTCGACGAGGTGGACTCGATCCTCATCGACGAGGCCCGCACCCCGCTGATCATCTCCGGGCCGGCCGACGGCGCGTCGAACTGGTACACCGAGTTCGCCCGCATCGCCCCGCTGATGGAGAAGGACGTCCACTACGAGGTCGACCTGCGCAAGCGCACCATCGGCGTGCACGAGATCGGCGTGGAGTTCGTCGAGGACCAGCTCGGCATCGAGAATCTCTACGAGGCCGCCAACTCGCCGCTGGTCAGCTACCTGAACAACGCCATCAAGGCCAAGGAGCTGTTCCACCGCGACAAGGACTACATCGTGCGCGACGGTGAGGTCATCATCGTCGACGAGTTCACCGGCCGCGTGCTGCCGGGCCGGCGCTACAACGAGGGCATGCACCAGGCCATCGAGGCCAAGGAGCACGTCGAGATCAAGGCCGAGAACCAGACGCTGGCCACCATCACGCTGCAGAACTACTTCCGGCTCTACGACAAGCTGTCCGGGATGACCGGCACCGCCGAGACCGAGGCCGCCGAGCTGCACGAGATCTACAAGCTGGGCGTCGTGCCGATCCCGACCAACCGGCCGGGCGTCCGCACCGACCAGACCGACCTGATCTACAAGACCGAAGAGGCCAAGTACATCGCCGTCGTCGACGACGTCTCCGAGCGGTACGAGAAGGGCCAGCCGGTCCTGATCGGCACCACGTCCGTCGAGCGCTCCGAGTACCTGTCGCGGCAGTTCACCAAGCGCAAGATCCCGCACAACGTGCTCAACGCGAAGTACCACGAGCAGGAGGCCAACATCATCGCCGAGGCCGGCCGGCGCGGCGCGATCACGGTGGCCACCAACATGGCCGGCCGCGGCACCGACATCGTGCTGGGCGGCAACGTCGACTTCCTCACCGACGTGCGGCTGCGCCAGCGCGGCCTGGACCCGGTCGAGACCCCCGACGAGTACGAGGCCGCCTGGCACGAGGAGCTGCCCAAGGTCAAGGCCGAGGCGGCCGCGGAGGCCGAGGACGTCATCGCCGTCGGCGGACTCTACGTGCTGGGCACCGAGCGGCACGAGTCGCGCCGCATCGACAACCAGCTGCGCGGCCGCTCCGGACGCCAGGGCGACCCGGGCGAGTCGCGGTTCTACCTGTCGCTGGGTGACGAGCTCATGCGGCGGTTCAACGGCGCGACCCTGGAAAGCCTGCTGACCCGGCTCAACCTGCCCGACGACGTGCCGATCGAGGCCAAGATGGTCACCCGCGCCATCAAGAGCGCGCAGACCCAGGTCGAGCAGCAGAACTTCGAGGTCCGCAAGAACGTCCTCAAGTACGACGAGGTGATGAACCAGCAGCGCACCGTCATCTACGACGAGCGCCGCCGCATCCTCGAGGGCGAGAGCCTGGAGGGCCAGGTGCAGGACATGCTGTCCGACGTCATCAGGGCCTACGTCGACGGCGCCACCGCCGAGGGCTACTCGGAGGACTGGGACCTGGAGAAGCTGTGGGAGGCGCTGCGCACGCTGTATCCCGTCGGCATCGATCACCACGACCTGATGCACGGCGCCGACGTCGGCGAGCCGGGTGAGCTGACCCGCGAGGAACTGCTCGACGCCCTGCTCGACGACGCGAAGGCGGCCTACGCCCGCCGCGAGGCCGAGATCGACGCGCTGGCCGGCGAGGGCGCCATGCGTCAGCTGGAGCGCAACGTGCTGCTCAACGTGATCGACCGCAAGTGGCGCGAACACCTCTACGAGATGGACTACCTCAAGGAGGGCATCGGCCTGCGTGCCATGGCGCAGCGTGATCCGCTGGTCGAGTATCAGCGGGAGGGCTACGACATGT
>CAZYMM010000285.1:0-1913 GCA_964648515.1 uncultured Conexibacter sp. | reverse complement strand
CGATCGACGGTCTCGACGGTCTCGACCGCTCGGCGGTGCGCCGCGCGCTCGGCGCCGCGCGCAACCTCACCGGCGGCGGGTCGCTGACCGTGATCGCGACCGCCGCGGCGCCGGCCGGGGGGGAGACGACGCAGATCGTGCTCGGCGCCGCCGACGGCACGGCACGGCCTGCGATCGACGCGGCTGCGAGCGCGGCCTTCCGTCCCGACCTGCTCGGCTGACGAACGGGCGGTGGGTCAGTAGGCGACGCGGGCCCAGGTCGGCTCAGGCGCGAGCTCGACCGGCTCGCGGTCGCGGTCCGGCTGGACGTAGAGGAAGGTTGAGCTGTCGGCGTCGAAGGCGACGTCGAGCTCACCCTCGCGGACGCGCTGGTCGAGCCAGGCAGAGCGGAACACGAGCCGGCGCAGCCAGTGCACGAGCGAGCGCTCGGAAGGGCCGACGAGCTCCGGCCAACAGTCGTTGACGTGGTCGCCGAGCCTTGAGGCGGGCTCGGCGATCTCACCGCTGACGGCCAGCGTCACGAGGTCGTCGAGCTCGGGTTCGGTCAGCCGCCCGCGCACGAAGCCGAGCTTGGCGGCGGCCTGCTCGCAGCGCTCGCCGAAGTCCCGCTCGTTGAACGTGAACCGCAGGTCCCCGTACTCGAGGACGAAGTCCTCACCGCTGTCGTAGTTGCCTCGGCGGGCGTGCTGTTCGTTCATGGGAAAGGTGGTGGCTGCCGGGGTCCTTGGCGACCCGGTCTCGCCCTCCGTGTCGTCGGCATCCTAGGCGCGATTCCTGCACCAGAGACAGTGGTGCGAGCGATCTTGCATACCGGCCGGGGTGGGTGCTACCGCAGCGGGAGCCTGCTTCGTCACCATCATCGCCGCATCCTGCGCCGGGGCGAAGCGCTGCAACGCGGCGACCAGTCGCCGGGGCCGGCGTTGTCAGTGATCGGACAGTCGGGGCGGCTGATGGGGGAGAACTTCCGTACCTCGGTCCCTATAGAGGGCATGCGACCGGAGACCTGCCCGACAATCCTCGTGATCGACGCCGACAGCGCGACCCGCACTGCGCTCGCCGACGAGCTGACCGCCGACGGCTTTGCCGCGATCGCCTGCGGGTCATGTGAGCAGGGGCGTGAGCTGCTCACGTCCGCGTTCCCGGACGCGGTGATCGTCGATTCGCTGCTGCCCGACGGCTCGGGGCTCGAGCTCGTCGCCGCGATCCGAGGCGCCGATGTCGGCGGCGAACCGGTCGACGCCGAGCTTCCGGTGCTCGTCGTCAGCGCCCGCTGCGGCGAGAGCGATCGCGTGCGCGCGTTCGAGTTCGGCGCCGACGACTTCCTTGCGCGGCCGTTCTCCTACCGCGAGCTGCGCGGTCGCCTGCTGGCGCGGCTGCGGCCGCGCGACCAGCGCCGCGGCCGGCGTGCGATCAGCGCCGGCGCGGTCGCACTCGACCCGGTCACGCGCTCGGTGAGGGTCGGCGAGCGGCCGGTGCTGCTGACCCAGAAGGAGTTCAGCCTCTTGCACGTGCTGGTCTCCGACCCGCAGCGGGTCTTCACCAAGCACGAGCTGCTGCGCGCCGTCTGGGGCTATCGCGCACCGCAGGCGGCCAACACCCGCACGCTCGACAGCCATGCCTGCCGGCTGCGCGGCAAGCTCGGAGCCGCCGGTGCCGGCGCGTTGATCCAGAACGTCTGGGGCGTCGGCTACCGGCTGCTGGACCCCGACCTCACCGGCACGATCGCCTGATGGCGAGCGGCCGCCGTGCGCTGCTGCTCGCGGGCTGCTCGATCGGGCTCGGTACGCTCGCCGCCTCCGACGTCGCCGGACGCGAGGCGGCGCTGCGCCGTACGGTCGGCGCCCCCGTGCCGGTCGTCGTCGCGGCCCGCGACCTGCGGGCAGGCGAGCGGCTCGGGCCGCGCGTGCTCGCGG
>CAZYMM010000284.1:0-1914 GCA_964648515.1 uncultured Conexibacter sp. | reverse complement strand
CAGTCCTGGTACGTCGCGTTCATCCCCAACAAGGCGCGGCCGATCGTGATCGCCACCACCGTCGAGGACGGCGGCTTCGGCTCCGACGCGGCCGCCCCGATCACCTGCCGCATGCTCGCCGCCTGGTACAGCCAGAAGGCCTCGTGCGCGCCCGGCCGCTCGACGACGAACTGATGGCCGGCAACGCGATCCACGCGGGGGAGACGGCGCCGGCCGCGCGGCCGCGCAGCCTCGTGCTCTCGTTCGACCCGGTGCTGCTGCTCGCGGTGATCGGCCTGGCGGTCTGCTCGATCGTGGTCGTCGGCGAGGCCACCGCGGACGACATCGCCGGCGACCCGCACTACTTCTCCCAGCGCCAGGCCACGTACTTCGTCGTCGGCTTCGTGCTGGCGGCGGGCCTGTGGCGGCTGGACTACTCGCGCCTGCGCGAGCTGCGCCACGCCGTCTACGGCTTCCTGATCGCCTCGATCCTCGCCGTCACCGCCTTCGGCAGCGTGGCGCGCGGCTCGCGCCGGGCGATCGACCTCCCGTTCTTCTCCTTCCAGGCGTCCGAGCTCGGCAAGGTGCTGCTCATCGTCGCCCTCTCGGCCTTCATGGTCGAGCTGGCGCGTGAGCTCGCCGACCGTCGGACGACCGCCCGCATCATGCTCCTCGCGCTCGTTCCGGCGGGGCTCGTGATGCTCCAGCCGGACCTCGGGTCCGCGCTGGTCTACATCGTCATCGGGCTGGCCACGCTGTTCGTGGCCGGCACCCCCTGGCGGCACTTCGCCGCCCTGGGAGCGCTGTTCGCCGTCGCCGTCGCGCTGGCCCTCGTGGTCCTGCCGACGGCCGGGGTGAACGTGCTCCACGGCTATCAGAAGGATCGCCTCACGGCGTTCCTGCACCCCTCCGACACCGCGAGCAAAGAGGGCTACCAGCAGAATCAGTCGCGGATCGCCATCGGCGCCGGTGAGAAGACCGGCCGCGGCGACCAGGCGACCCAGACGAAGCTCAACTTCCTCCCCGAACACCACACGGACTTCATCTTCGCCGTGGTGGGGGAGCGCTGGGGCTTCGCCGGCGCCGCACTGATCCTGTCCCTGTACGCCCTGCTCATCTGGCGCGGCCTGCGCGTCCTGACCATGGCCAAGAACCTGTACGGCGCACTGATCGCCGGCGGCATCGTCGCGATGCTGCTCTTCCAGGTCTTCGTCAACGTCGGGATGAACGTCGGGATCATGCCGATCACCGGCATCCCGCTTCCGCTGATGAGCTACGGCGGCTCGTCGATCATCACGACGATGCTCGCCGTCGGCCTGCTCCAGTCCGTGTACGCCCAGGGCCGTGCGGCCCAGGCGTCCAAGGGACG
This sequence comes from uncultured Conexibacter sp., assembly GCA_964648515.1. Taxonomy (GTDB): domain Bacteria; phylum Actinomycetota; class Thermoleophilia; order Solirubrobacterales; family Solirubrobacteraceae; genus Baekduia. The sequence goes on along the minus strand of CAZYMM010000284.1, from coordinate 566 downwards.
GGTGCTCACGTTCTAGAGAAAGCAAGGCATTCGTGAAGAAGCAAGTCGTCGTCAGCGTGGACCCGTGGGAGACCCGGGTCGCGCTGCTCGAACAGGCCGGGACCCCGGCGCCCTCCAAGGGGCGCTCGCGCAAGCGCGGGGCCGCCGGCTACCGCGTCGCGGAGCTCTACCTGGAGCGCCGCGGCAGCCGCTCGATCGTCGGGAACATCTACCTCGGCCGCGTGGACAACGTCCTCGACGGCCTCGAGGCGGCGTTCGTCGACATCGGGCTGGACAAGAACGGCTTCCTGCACATCGACGAGATCGTGCTGCCCGGCGTGGAGATCCCGCGCCGCGGCCGCGGCCAGGAGGGCGGCAAGCGCATCAGCGACCTGCTCAAGCCCGGCCAGGAGGTCGTCGTGCAGGTCGTCAAGGATCCGCTGAAGACCAAGGGCGCGCGCCTGTCGATGGACCTCACCATCGCCGGCCGCTACATGGTCTACACGCCGACCGGCGAGGGCATCGGCGTCTCCAAGCGCCTCGAGGACAAGGAGCGCGAGCGCCTGCGCCGCGCCGTCAAGGGCCTC
>CAZYMM010000283.1:0-1923 GCA_964648515.1 uncultured Conexibacter sp. | reverse complement strand
CCTGCACCTGCAGCTCGGTGAAGACCGGCACGAACGCGGCGCTGAGCGCGGCGTCGGCGAACAGCGAGCGGACGACGTTGGGGATCTGGAACGCGAGCGTGAACGCGCCCATCGCGGTCGAGAGGCCGAACAGCCGTGCGGCGAGCACCTCGCGTGCGAGCCCGGCGACGCGCGAGGCGGCGGTCAGGACCGAGAAGATCGCGGTGTTCCGCGCCATCGATGTGCGCGGGCGTGACGCTGTCTCTTGCCCGCTCACGATCGCGCAACGATATCCGCGTGCACCACCCCGCTACACTCCCGCACCGCCGATGGCCAACATTCACTCGCAGAAGAAGCGCAACGCCCGCACCGAGCGCGAGCGGATCGAGAACCGCCGCTACACGTCGGCGATCAAGACCTACTTCAAGCGGCTCGAGGACGCGGTCGCCGGCGGTCGTGACGAGGATGCGGCCCGCGACCACGGCCTGCTCGTCAAGACGATCGACAAGGCGATCAAGCGCGGCGCCCTGCACAGGAACACCGGCGCGCGCAAGAAGTCCCGCGCCGCGCGCCTGCTGGCCGGCAAGACGCAGTCGTAGCGCAGGCTCAGGCTCAGCTCAGACCGGTGAGGTGATCCGCCCGATCGCGCGGATCGCGGCGGTCTCGGGGTCGGCGTCACCGGCCCCGTGCGTCGCGAGCTCGAGCTCGGCGACGGTGATCACCGCGCGCGCGAAGTGGTCGGCGTCCGCTCCGCGCGCCTCGCGGATACGGTGGTCGAGCGCCCACGGACTGCCCTTGACCTCGCGCTTGATCGTCGCAACGTCCTCGCCGCGTTCGAGCCGCGAGGCGATGTCGTGGACCTCGCGGACGCGCCCGATCAGCGTCGCCGTCAGCCTCTGCACCGACTCCTCCTGCTCGCGCAGCTCGAGGAAGATGCGAATCGCACGGTCACGGTCGCGGGCGACGACGGCGTCGGCGAGCGCCCAGACCTTGCGCTCGGCCGAGTGCGCGGCCGCCTCTTCGACCTCCTCGACACCGATCCGCGCCCCACGGCCGTGCTCGAGCGCGAGCTTCTCGAGCTCGCGCAGCAGCCGCTGCTGACGCTCGCCGACGAGCACGACCAGCGCCTGCGCGGCAGCGCCGTCGAGCTTGACGCCGAGCTCGGCCGCCCGCGCCTGCGCCCAGCGCGGCAGCTCACCGGCCTTGATCGTGTCCTCGCGGGTGACCTCTCCCCCGGCCGCGACGACGGCCGTCGCGAGCGCCTGCGGGGCCTTCAGCCTGCCCTCCTCGCGGGCCACGAACAGCACCGTCGTCTCGCCGGCTAGGGCGGCGAGCGCCGGCCCGACATGCTGCTCGACGTCCGCGTCCTGCCAGCGCTCGCAGCCGTCGACGATGATGAAGCGACGGCCGATTCCGAGCGTCATCGCGCTGAGGACGGCGGCCGCCTCGGCCGGATCGCCGCTCTCGACGATCTCGATCGCACCGGCGTCCTGTTCGGCCTCGGCCCGCGTGCGCACGCGGGTGCGCCGCTCGGCGATCCGGCCCGTGTCGTCGCCGCAGAGCAGGTAGGCGGGCTTCCAGGTGGCCATCGCCGCGCCGAGTCTACGGACGTGAGCGGGCGACGCTCGTTCCCCGCGGACCGAGGTCGATGCGGACGATCCCGTCGCGGTCGGTCCTTGCGAGGAGCGGGACACGTGCCGCGGCGAGCGCGGCCAGCGCCTGGGCGCTCGGATGGCCGTAGTCGTTGTGGGCGCCGACCTCGATCAGCGCGACCCGTGGCCTCAGTGCGGTCAAGAGCGCCGGCAGCCCTTCATCGCGGGAGCCGTGGTGGCTGACCTTGAGCACGTCGACGGCCGGCAGCGGCAGTTGCGAGAGGACGTTCGACTCGGCGTCCGCGGTCAGCAGCGCGCGCCGGCCGTAAGCGCCGGCGACGAGCACGATCGC
>CAZYMM010000282.1:0-1942 GCA_964648515.1 uncultured Conexibacter sp. | reverse complement strand
CCGGGCTCGAGCGCACGGACGCGAATCCGGTTGCCGCTCGAGTCGGCGATGTAGAAGCTTCCGTCGGCCGCGACCAGCGTGCCCCGTGGCGACAAGAGCTGTGCCATCTCGGCCTGCGCGCCGTCGCCACAGCGGTAGCCCGCTGTGCATGGCGTTCCCGTCCCCACGATCGTATTGATTCGCCCGTCCGCGCCCACCTGGCGGACCCGGTGCGTGCCGGTGTCTGAGATCAGATAGCCGCCGGCGCCATCGCTGTTGATCGCCGCCGGCGCGTTGAGGCTCGCGAGCGTGGCCGTCTGCCCGTCACCACAGAGCGCGGTGCTGGGCGTACAGGCGGCCGCCAACCCGACGGCACGCGTGATGATGCCACCGCTGACGCGGCGGATCGCGTGGTCGCCGGTGTCTGCGATCAGGATGTCGCTGCCGCCGGCCCACATCACGCCCTGCGGCCCGTTCAGGTTCGCTGCTGTGGCCGAGGCACCGTCACCGCAGACCGAGGCGGCCGGAGCACAGAGCGTTCCACTCCCGGCAACGGTCGTGATCGTGCCGGCGCCGCTGACGATGCCACCGGTTGCCGTGATCCGGCGGATCTTGTTGTTACCGGTGTCGGCGATGTAGAGGTTGCCGGCACCGTCGACCGTCAGCCCGGATGGTGCGTTGACGTTTGCGCTGGCCGCCGGACCACCGTCACCGGCAGCGTTTGCCACGCCGGTGCCGGCGATCCGTGAGATCGTCCCGTCGGCGGCAACCGCGCGGACCCGGTTGTTGGCACCGTCGGCGATGTAGTACGTCGACTTGTCGGGCGAGAGCACGACGTCGCGAGGGTTGTTGAGCTGAGCTGCGGTGGCGAGCCCGCCATCGCCGAGCGCACCGGGGACGCCTGTGCCGGCGACGGTCGTGACAGTGCCATCGGGCCAGAGCCGCCGGATCCGGTTGTTGCCCGAGTCTGCGACGAGAATCGATCCATCGGTGAGCCGCGCCATCCCGCGCGGTGCGGAGAACGTGGCGTTGACCGCCGGTGCGCCATCACCGGAATACGCTGCGGCCCCCGTTCCGGCGACGGTCACGATCGTGTTCGCGCCGTGCGCCGCGGGCGCAAGCAAGAGCACGAAGACCGCTGCAAACAACGGCATTCTCAGACATGAGGGACTCATCCATCCCGGGCGATCGGGCGCCGATCCTGATCCTTGAGCGCTTGTGTGCCTGCGGAAAGACTCGTTGCAGCGGCAGGGATCGGTGGCTGCGGGCCCAAACCCGCATCCGATGCCCTGTTCGGTTGCAGAGCGCACGCTCGTCAAGTCGAGGCCTGAGATCTGGGAGGAGATCAGCGACGTCGCGTCGCTGACCCGTCACCTGGGGGAGTTCGGCGAGATCACGATCACGCGCGTCACAGCCGACACCGCCGTGGCCTGGGAGGGCGACCGCGTACGCGGCACGGTGACCCTGGAGCGTTCAGGGTGGGGCACCAAGGTGACGATAACCGCCGAGGCCGCAGACGATGTCGCGGCACCCGAGGCCCCAGCGGACGTCACTGATCTCCCCAGGCCGAGTTCGCGCAGCGAACTCGAAGGCCCAAGCCTGCCGCAGGCAGGCGGGCCCACGGACGTCATTGAGGTCGAACCGGTGCCAGCAGCCACGCCGCCGGCGCCCCGGCTGCGTTGGTGGCAGCGTCTGTTGCGCCGCAGGACGGCGGCGGGCGACACACAACCGGCGCCTGATCGGGTTCCCGCCGCGACGATCGCAGATGAGCCCGCCCCCGAACCGGTCGCCGCCGCGCCCGAGCCCGACCCGCGGACCGAGCTCGTCCTCACCACGATGCTCGACAACCTCGGCCAGGCCCATCACCGCCCGTTCTCCCGCGGCTGACCGAACGCGACGTTTCGTCCACAGGACGAAACTCGCAATGCCCGGACGCGAAGCGTCCGGGCACCACCACCGCCCG
>CAZYMM010000281.1:0-1950 GCA_964648515.1 uncultured Conexibacter sp. | reverse complement strand
CACGACCAGACCGTGCCGTGGCAGACGACGACGGACAAGCGGCTCAATCACGCCGAGCGCCAGCTCGACGTCCACGAGCAACGCATTGATCGCGCCGAGCAGGACATCGACGGCCTGCGACGCCAGGAGCGGCGATGACGACGGCGTACACATCGGAGATTCGCACCGCCGCGGCCGCGCACGGGCTTGACCCCCGCCTGGTGACCGCGCAGGTCCTCGTTGAGTCGAGCGGGCTCACGCACGCCTACAGGTTCGAGTCTGGTTTCTGGTCCAAGTACATGGCCGGCAGACCCGAGTGGAAAGGCGCGAACCCTCAGCGCGTCTCGGCCAGCTACGGGCTGCTCCAGGTGATGTACGTCGTCGCGGTGGAGCTGGGCTTCACCGGCGATCCCGAGCTGCTCTTCGTCCCGCGCATCGGGCTTGATTGGGGCTGCCGGAAGCTCGCGACACTCCTGCAGTGGGCCGAGGGCGATGTGGTGCGCGCACTCGCGGCCTACAACGGCGGGAAGGGGGGCAACACGACGCCTCCGCTGCGAAATCTCGCCTACGCGGAGAGAGTCTTAGCCGCGATGGTGCCCGATCCGCTCGTGTGAGAGAGAGGACTCAGATGTACGACCAGCATGATGATGACCTGACCGAGGACTCGATTCGCGCCGCGTGGACGGTGCTCGGCGCCTTCCTCGCCATCTGTGCCATCGCGGTGATCGCCGTGCTCCTGTCCGGGTGCAGCGTGCTGCCGCCGCCGGCCACCGTGCCTGGCACCACACGACCCGCGTCGGTGCGCGTGGCGGTCACCGTGCTCGATGCCGACCGCGCGGGGATTGACGGACTCCATTGCACGCTGACCGTCGACGGCGCCGAGCCCCAGCTGTGCACCTACAACGGCATCCAGGCGGTCTGGCAGATCCCAGCCGCGCAGGTCGGCTGGGGCGCGGAGCTGCGCCTGTCGGCCGAGGGCTTCACGCCGATCACACGGCGCATCGTCACCGCGACGGACCTCGACGAGGTGACGCTTACGCGCGCCGCTGTTGCGCTGCCGCGCCTGGTACCTGCGGGGCAGTACTTCCGGCTCGAGACGGGGGAGCGGTGGACCTGGATCGGCGCGTCCGCGTTCAACCTTCTGAACCGCTTCCGGCACGGCGAGGACATCGAGCCCGTGCTGCAGCAACTGCAGGACATCGGCTTCACCGCCGTGCGCGTCTTCACGGTGTACGACATTTGTCCGACCGGGCAGGGCTGCCAGGCCATCGGCCGCAGTGAGCCGACACCAGATCTCTACGCGGCGATCCCGGGCTTCGCCCGCGCGCTGGCGGCGCACGGCCTCTACGCGGAGCTCGTGGCGTTCACCGGGCCGTACGGGCTCGTGCCGACGGATGCGGCCAAGGTGCAGCACTGGGAGGCGCTGATCGCGGCAGTGCAAGGCACGTCGAACCTCACGCTCGAGCTGATCAACGAAGCCGACCATCCGGCCAACGCCGGCGTGCCGCTCGAGCGCATGCGTCGACCGAGCGGTGTCCTGGCGTCGCATGGATCGCGGACGCAGGACGAAGAGCCCGTCTCGCCGCCCTGGGACTACGCCACGTACCGTCCGGCCGGCGGGGAATGGGCGCGCAAGGTGGGGCACAACGCGTGGGAAGTCGCAGAGAGCTGGCAGGTGCCGGTGGTCAGCAACGAGACGGTGCGATACCCGGACAACGAGGCGAGCGAGGCCCGTGCATTTGATGCCGCGGCCGGCGCCACGCTGTTCGTCGCCGGCGCGGTGTTTCACAGCGTCAGCGGCAAGGCGGCCGTACCGCTCTCCCCGGCAGAAGTAGCCGCGGCTCGCGCCTGGGTGGCCGGCGCGAGGTCGGTGCCGCTCACGTGTCAGGGACAGCCGTATCGGCATCTCGACGACGGCCCATTCCTGCGCGTCTACCAGCGGGGCAGCGATCCCGCGTGCATCGTGCGCAT
>CAZYMM010000280.1:0-1965 GCA_964648515.1 uncultured Conexibacter sp. | reverse complement strand
GCAAGCGCGTGCGGCCGGTGCTGGCCCTGGCCACCGCCGAGGCCGTCGGTCTGGATCCGCACGAGGTGCTGCCGCTGGCTGCGGCGCTGGAGCTGATCCACACCTACTCGCTGATCCACGACGACCTGCCCGCGATGGACGACGACGACCTGCGCCGCGGCAAGCCGACCTGCCACGTCAGGTTCGGCGAGGACGTCGCGATCCTCGCCGGCGACGCGCTCTACGCCGAGTCGTTCACCCATCTGCTGACCGAGCAGCGTGCGGCGCCGGCCGCGCTCGTCGCCTGTGCCCGCGAGCTGGCCGCCGCCACCGGCGTCGACGGCATGGTCGGCGGCCAGTACCTCGACGTCACCGGGCAGACCGCCGACCTGCGCCGCGTGCACGCGCTCAAGACCGGCCGGCTGATCGTCGCCGCCGTCGTCTGCGTGCTCGAGCTCGCCGAGCGGCCGGCGGACGAGATCGGCCGCTGGCGGCTGTTCGCCGGGCAGCTCGGCGTGCTGTTCCAGATCGTCGACGACATCATCGACGTGACCGAGCCGCCCGAGCACACCGGCAAGCCGCAGGGCAGCGATGAGCGCCACGGGAAACGCACCTACGTGAGCGAGCACGGGCTCGCCGGGGCACGGGCGCTGGCCGCCGGCGCCCATACCCAAGCCCGCGCCACCCTGTCATCCTGTCGTTCGCAGAACGCCTCGTCGCTGGAGGCGATCACCGACTTCATCTTCACGCGAACGTCATGAGCACGGACCGCATCCTCGACCGCATCGATCGCCCGCAGGACCTGCACGGCCTGACCGACGAGCAGCTCGCGCAGGTCGCGCAGGAGGTGCGCGAGCACATCGTCGACACCGTCGGCGAGATCGGCGGTCACTTCGGCGCGAACCTCGGCACCTGCGAGATCGCCGTGGCGCTGCATTCGCTGCTCGACTCGCCGCGCGACAAGATCCTCTGGGACGTCGGCCACCAGGCCTATCCGCACAAGGTCCTGACCGGCCGTCGCGACCGGCTCGCGACGATCCGCCGCTACGAGGGGCTGGCCCCGTTCTGCACGCCGCAGGAGTCCGAGCACGACATCATGGGCGCCGGTCACGCCTCGACGTCGATCGGCTACGCGGTCGGCATCAAGGAGGGGATGCGCCTCGCCGGCGACACCGACGCGGGCAAGGTCGTGGCGGTGATCGGCGACGGTGCGATGACCGGTGGCGTCGCGTTCGAGGCGATCTCGCAGGCCGGCGGGCTCGGCACGCCCGTCGTCGTCGTCCTCAACGACAACGGGATGTCGATCGCGCCCAACGTCGGTGCGCTGTCGCGCTACTTCAACCGCGTCCGCCTGAACCCCAAGTGGTGGCATCGCCGCGAAGGGGTCGAGGGGCGGCTGTCGGCGCTGCCGGCCGGAATCGGTGCCCGCTTCGAGCGTTTCGGACCGCAGTTCAAGGAGTCGATCAAGTCGTTCTGGGCGCCGGGCCTCTTCTGGGAGGAGCTCGGCTGGGCCTACGTCGGCGTCGTCGACGGGCATGACGTCCACGCGCTGCGCGTCGCGCTGCGTGACGCGCTGGCCGCCGACCGGCCGGTCGTCGTGCACTGCGCCACCGTCAAGGGCAAGGGCTTCGCCCCCGCCGAGGAGGGCGGCCTCGAGGGCATGGAGACCTGGCACGCGGCCAAGCCGGGCTCGATCGTCGCGCGTGCGCCGGCGCCGCAGCGGCCCGCGGCCAAGGCGCCCGCACGGCCGCAGTACACGCAGGTCTTCGGTGCGGCGATCGTCGCCGAGGTGCGTCGCGACCGGCGCGTCGTCGGGATCACGGCGGCGATGAACTCCGGCACCGGGCTGAACCTGCTCCAGCAGGCCGAGCCCGGCCATTACTTCGATGTCGGCATCGCCGAACAGCAGGCGCTGCTGTTCGCCTCCGGCCTGGCGCTCGAGGGGCTCAAGCCGGTCGCCGCGATCTACTCGACGTTCCTGCAGCG
>CAZYMM010000279.1:0-1968 GCA_964648515.1 uncultured Conexibacter sp. | reverse complement strand
ATCACGGCGAAGATGTCGACCCTGCCGCCGTCCTCGCCCTGGAGCCGTGGCTGCGTCACCGGGGACCATGCCGGGTCGCGCAGCTCGGCCGGCACGCCCATCTTCACGACCTGCCAGAGCGAGGTCAGGTCGAGCAGCGTGGCGACCTCGTAGACCTGACGCTCCTCGACCGCGAGCGCCTCGACCAGCAGCTCGCGCAGCTCGGCCGAGAAGCCGGCCTCGAGCTCGACCCGGACGACCTCGCCGAACGGGCGGCGGCGCAGCTCATCTTCGACGGCGGCGAGCAGGTCGTCGGCCTCGTCGGAGATCTCGAAATCGGCGTCGCGTGTGACGCGAAAGCAGCCGTGCTCGAGGATCTCCATGCCGGGGAAGAGCTCGCCGACGTTCGCGGCGATCAGCCGCTCGAGCGGCACCAACGTGCGCCCGTCCTCGCCGGTCGGCAGGAAGCGCGGCAGGATCTCGGTCGGCACCTTCACGCGGGCGAACGTGCGCTCGCCATTCTCGGGATCGCGGACCAGCACCGCCAGGCTAAGCGACAGGTTCGAGATGTAGGGGAACGGGCGGCCGACCCCGACTGCGAGCGGCGTCAGCACCGGAAAGACCTGGCGGTGATAGCGCTCGTCGAGCGTTGCCCGCTCCGCGGCCGAGATCTCGTCAAGCGATGCGACCCTGATCCCGGCCAGATCGGCGAGCAGCGGGCCGAGCTGCTCTTGCACGACGCGCGCCTGCCGGCGCTGCATCGCGTCGAACCGTTCGGCGATCGCGTCGATCACCTGCGACGGTGTGCGCCCGTCGGCACCCGGATCCTCGATTCCGGCGTCCACCTGATCGTGCAGGCCGGCGACACGGATCATGAAGAACTCGTCGGCGTTGGAGGTGAAGATCGCCGCGAACTTGCAGCGCTCCATCAGCGGCTGACCGGGATCCTCGGCGAGCTGCAGCACGCGGTCGTTGAAGTCGAGCCAGGAGAGCTCGCGGTTGGTCATCAGCGCCGGGTCGTTCAGCGACGGCGCGTCCGGGGCGGGATCGCCGAAGGATGGTTGCTGGCCGGGCATCTGCGTCATCGCTTGCCCGCGCAGGCTATTGCTCCCGGGCCAGTCGCTCCAGTAACAACCCCTCGCGGACGCCGCCGGCGCCCGGCTCCACCGGCCGTCCGAGCGGCGCGACCGCCGCCACGAGCAGAACCAGCGCGGCCGGGAGCGTGCGGGCGCGGCGATCGTCGATGTCGTGGCGCGCCGCGATCGTCCTCGAGCCCGCCGTCGTCAGCATCCGCAGCGCATCGCCGAGCAGCCGCTCGTCGGCCGGCCGGCCGTCGAGCAGGCGGGCCAGCGACTGGGTGCCGCCGCCGACGGTCAGAACCCGCTCCACGGCGGGCGCCGCTGTCGCCGGAGCGAGCTGCTCGGTGGCGACCGCGGCGGCAGCGCCGAGCTCGGATGCGGTCGGCGGATCGCTCGGCAGGCAGCGCTCGGTCAGGCCACGCGAGCCAAGCGGCGCCGAATACCACCACAGCGGCACGGCCCCGGGGACGCCGACTACGACCTCGGTCGAACCGCCGCCGACATCGACGACTGCGACCGGCCCCGAGCGGGGGTCGGCGCCCGCGGTCGCGCCGCGAAAGGCGAGCTCGGCCTCACGCTCGGTCGAGAGCAGCTCGACCCCGGCGCCGGCCGCAGCCGAGAGCTGAGCCAGGAGCTGCTCCCGCTGATCGTCCGGCAGCACCCGCAGCGCCTGCGTCGCAACCGCCTGGACGCTGCCCGCCGCGACGCCGTCGGACGCTGCCAGCGCCGCCAGCCGCTCGACTGCACGGATCAGCGCGCCGGCTCGCCGGCGCGCGACGCCGCCGCGGTCGATCCCGCTGAGCGGCAGGAAGACCCGCTCTTGGCGCACGGTGGCAAGGCCATGACGTGTCGGCTCGACGACCAGCAGCCGCGTGGTGTTCGATCCGATGTCGATGCAGGCGCAGCGCAC
>CAZYMM010000278.1:0-1970 GCA_964648515.1 uncultured Conexibacter sp. | reverse complement strand
GCGGCGCCCGCAGCACCCGGCGCACCGGCAGCACCGGATCCGCCCGCAGGGCCGGCCGCACCGGCCCCGCCGGTCTGCACCGGGTCGAGCACCCGGGCGCGGACGCGGTGCCCATCCTCAGAGAAGTAGATGGTTCCGTCAGCGCTGCCGAGCACACCGTAGGAGGGCCCGATCGGGGCCAGCTCGCCGGGCCCGCCGTCGCCGCAGCGCCAGCGGCCGTCACACGACCCGCCGTTGCCGATCACGGTCGTGATCACACCGGCCGCGTCGACCTGCCGTATCCGGTAGTTGTTGTAGTCGTCGATCAGATAGCCGCCCGCACCATCGGCGGCCAGCGAGCTCGGCCGTGACACGCCGGCCGTTGCGGCGCTTGCCGGCCCGCCGTCACCGCAGAGCGACGTCGTGCCGTTGCAGTTGCCGACCACGGTCCGGATCACCCCGTACTGATCGACCTCGCGCACGCGCCCGTTCGAGAAATCGGCGATCAACAGGTGGTCGCCCGGCATCGGCAGCACGTCGTAGGCCGAGTTGAGCTGCGCCAGCGTCGCCGGTCCCAGATCGCCCGAGAAGCCCGCCGTGCCGTTGCCCGCGACCGTCTGGATCGTGCTCGAAGCGGAGACGATCCCACCGCTCGCCAGGACCTTGCGGACACGAAAGTTGCCGTAGTCGGCGATGTAGAGGTCGCCGTTCGCGGCCACCCCGATTCCCACGGGCAGGTTGATCTGCGCGGAGGCCGCCGGCCCGTAGTCGCCGCCGAAGCCGGCCACACCGGTCCCGGCGACCGTCGTGATCACGCCTTCCGGGTCGACACGCCGCACCCTGCTGTTGCCGTATTCGGAGATGTAGTAGCTCACGCCGTCCCGGGCGACCGCAACGTCCCAGGGCAGCTTGAGCTGGGCCAGCGTCGCCTGACCGCCATCGCCGGTCGAACCGGCGATCCCGGTGCCGGCAACGGTCGTGATGACGCCCGCGGTCGAGACCCTGCGGATCTTGTTGTTCGTGTAGTCGGCGATCAGGATCGACCCGTCGGCGAGCAACGCGAGGCCACGCGGGTTGTTGAGATAGGCCGAGGTCGCAGGGCCTCCGTCGCCCAGGGCGGCCGACAGTCCCATGCCGGCGACCGTGACCATCGTGTTGCTGACGGCGGCGCCGGCGGGGCGCGCAAAGCAGAGCAGCGCCGCACCGACAGTGAGGATGCGCAACCAGCGACGTGGGGACATCGCCAAGGTGATCGGCGCGCTGCCGCGAGCTTTAAGCGATGACTATCGTCTTGCCCGCCATGACGCAACGCCAGCAGCACCTCGAGACCTTCGAGCAGCGGTCGATCCACCTCGCCGAGCTGCGTGAGGCGGCGATGCACTCCTCGCCGGAGGCCGAGGAGAAGCAGCACGCGCGCGGCAAGATGACCGCGCGCGAGCGGATCGAGAAGCTGCTCGACGAGGGCACCTTCCAGGAGCTCGACACGTTCGTCCGCCATCGCACGATCGACTTCGACATGCAGAAGAACCGACCCTGGGGCGACGCAGTCGTCACCGGCCACGGCCTGATCGACGGTCGCCGCGTCTGCGTCTTCAGCCAGGACTTCACGGTCTTCGGCGGATCGCTCGGCGAGGTGATGGCCGAGAAGATGTGCAAGGTCATGGACCTGGCGGCCAAGATCGGCTGTCCGGTGATCGGCATCAACGACTCCGGCGGCGCCCGGATCCAGGAGGGCGTCGTCTCGCTCGGCGCCTACGGCGACGTCTTCGTCCGCAACGTGATGTGCTCGGGCGTGATCCCGCAGATCAGCCTGATCATGGGTCCGTGCGCGGGTGGTGCCGTCTACTCGCCGGCGATCACCGACTTCATCTTCATGGTGAAGGAGTCCTCGCACATGTTCATCACCGGCCCCGAGGTGATCAAGACCGTCACCGGCGAGGAGGTCGAGTTCGAGGAGCTCGGCGGCGCGATGGCCCACAACTCGAAGTCCG
>CAZYMM010000277.1:0-1977 GCA_964648515.1 uncultured Conexibacter sp. | reverse complement strand
GCGCGGCGAAGGTCGAGCCCGACCCGTTGATCGTGCCGCCGGAGGCGCCGCCTCCGGTGGTCGTGTCGCTGTTGCTGTCGCTGCCACAGGCGGCTGCGCCGAAGGCGAGCAGGCCGGCGGCACCGACCGCGGCGACCATCCGAGTTGGACGTGTCCTCACATCATCTCCTTGTCGTGTGGGGAACCGGAGCGGTTCCGCATGGGCGGCAGGAGAGTGTCAGCCGTATCGGGGCGCGATGTGAACATGGCGTGAAAGCCCGTGAACGCCCGAAAAACGGGCCGAATTGGCTCAGCCGTCTAGCCCGGGCTCTGGCCCGAGGCGTCCTCGAACTCGCGGAAGAGGCCCGTCGCCACGAAGGCCGCGTGCTCCCCGATGTCGATCGCGTTGTCGCCGATGCGCTCGAGGCAGCGGGCGATGAGGATCATGAGCATCGCCCATTCCCGCATGTCGACGTCGTCGCCGATCTCCAGCGCCCGCCGGAAGATCTCGCGGTTGAGCCGGTCAACTTCGTCGTCCTGGCGAACGAGGTCCTCCGCCGCGCCGGCGTCGCGCGACTCGAAGGCGAGCTTCGACTGCTGGACCATCGACCGCGTCGTGACACCCATGCGGTCGATCTTCTGCATGAGCTCCGCATCGACCGGCGGCTCGTGGCCGGCGAGCGGCAGGAGCTTGCAGATGTTCACGCACTGGTCGCCCATGCGCTCGAGGTGCTTCACCACGTGCAGCAGCGCCGCCACGATCCGCAGGTCCGTGGCGACCGGGGACTGAAGCGCCAGCAGCGTCAGCACGCCCTGGTGCACCTCCAGGTAGCGGCCGTCGATCCGGTCATCGTCGGCGATCACGATGCTCGCCAGCTCGATGTCGCGGTGATTGAGCGCCTCCATCGTGCGGTCGAGGCTCTGGATCACGAAGTCGAAGCCCTCGAGCGTCTGCTGCTCGAGGCCCCGCAGCTGCTCGGTGAATCCGTGGCGCGTCTCCATCTTCAGCCCAGCCTCCCAGTCACGTACGCGGCGGTCCGGGCATCCGCCGGATCGGTGAACACCCGTTCGGTCGCATCGTATTCGACCAGCCGCCCTGGTCCGCCCGCGTCGTCGCGATTCCCGGAGAGGAGCACCGCGGTCACGTCCGAGATCCGGGCGGCCTGCTGCATGTTGTGGGTGACGATCACGACGGTCAGGTGGTCGCGCAGGGCAAGCAGGAGGTCCTCGATGCGGCCGGTCGAGATCGGATCGAGCGCCGCGCAGGGCTCGTCGAGGAGCAGGACGTCGGGCTCGACCGCGACGGCCCGAGCGATGCAGAGGCGCTGCTGATGCCCGAGCGAGAGCCCGGCGGCGCTCGCCCGCAGGCGCCCGCCGACCTCCTCCCACAGTCCGCAGCGGCGCAGCGCGAACTCGACGGCGGCGTCGAGATCGGCGTGCCGGTGGTGGATCTTGAGACCGAAGGCGACGTTGTCGAAGATCGAGCCGCGAAACGGCGCCGGTCGCTGCGCGACGAGGCCGACGCGGCGGCGCAGGGCGACCGGGTCGGCCTGGGGCGCAAGGGCGTCGGCGCCGCGGTAGCGGATCCGGCCCGAGGTCTCCGAGCCCGGCACGAGCTCGGTCAGGCGGTTCAGGCTGCGCAGCAGCGTGCTCTTGCCGCACCCCGACGGGCCGATCAGCGCGGTGATCTCCAGCTCATGCATGGCCATCGAGACGCCGGCCACGGCGGGGCGGCCGGCGTAGGAGACCGTCAGGTCCTCGATCTCGAACACGGCCTCGTGCTCCCAGAACTCGTAGGGCAGCGCCGCACGGAACCCCGCAGGCGCGGACGCGGTCGGGGGCTGGGCGGCCCCGTCGGCGTGCAGGCGGTGATGGGCGCCCGAACGCGGATGCGGCAACGGGCGCGAGAGCCCGGCTGCCGCTGCCGGATCGTCGCCGGATGGGCGCACTAGTGGTTGCTCACGGCAGCGGCCACTACCCCTCGCCCTGGGGCGCGCC
>CAZYMM010000276.1:0-2001 GCA_964648515.1 uncultured Conexibacter sp. | reverse complement strand
CGCGACGCGGCGCGTGCTGCCGCCGACGGCGGCGACCGGCAGATCCTCGCCGACGACGATCGTCAGGCGATGTGGCGGATGCGAGCGCAGCGTGATCGAGCGGACGGTCGGGAAGCCGCGGACGGCGGCCTGCAGCGCGCCGCGGTCCAGGTGGACGGTCGACATCCCGCTCGCGGCCTTGATCAGCCGCAGGCGGATCGCGGCCGACTGCGGCCCGCTCAGCCCTTCGACGGTCGTGTGCTCGACCGCGACGAGCGCGCTGTCGCGCAGCGCGAACCAGCCGCCGGCGGCCGCCGCACAGACGACGAGCAGGGCGACCAGCGCCCGCAGCACGCGTCGCGAGGGGACCGGAACGGCACGGAAGGTCGGCACGGCGACACGGGCCATACGACCCTCAGTTCGCCGCGCCACCGGCCGCTCCTGCCCGCACAAGCCGCTGTGCCAGCTCGAAGATGTCGCCGGCGCCCATCGCAAGCAGCAGATCTCCGTCTCGCAGCAGCGTGCCGAGCGCGCGTTCGGCATCCGCCAGCGTCGGCATCCAGAGCACGGGCAGTCCGGGTGCGGCGTCGATCGCCGCCTCGGCGATCCGCAGCCCGCTGACGCCGGGGAAGTCCTCGGACCGCTCGCGCGCCGGGTAGATGCCGCAGACGACGACCAGATCGGCAGCCGCCAGCGCACGCCCGAAACGACCGGCGAGCTCGCGCGTGCGGCTGTAGAGGTGTGGCTGAAAGCAGGCGACGACGCGCCGAGCACCGAGCGAGCGGGCGGCGGCGATCGTCGCCGCGACCTCGGTCGGATGGTGCGCGTAGTCGTCGATCACGCGTGCTCCGGCGGCGCTGCGGCCGAGCAGCTGGAAGCGCCGTCCGGCGCCGCCGAAGCTCGCCAGCGCCGCGACCAGATCGTGCTCGGCGGCACCGGTCAGCGCACAGGCCTCGAGCGCAGCGGCAGCGTTCCAGGCGTTGTGCTCGCCCGGCACCCGCAGCACGACCTCGTGGCCGCGCCAGCCAAACCGCGAGCCACCCTCGGTCAGCGTCACCGGGCCGGGATCGAAGACGATGTCGCCCGGGCGCGCCAGCCACGGCGGCAGCACCGCCCTGGCGGCGCCGGCACGGAACCGGTCGAAGACCTGCTCGAGCTCGGCGAGCGAGCCGTAGGTCGTGTGATGGTCGAGCTCGATGTTGAGCACGACCGCGATGTCGGTCGCCAGCGCCAGCAGCGAGCGGTCGGACTCGTCGGCCTCGACGACGAGCCAGCGCCCGGCGCCCCAGTCGGCGTGCTCGCCGGTGCTCGTGAGCTCGCCGCCGATCAGGTAGCCGGGCTGCACGCCGGCGCCGAGCAGCGCGTGGGCGGCCATCGAGCTGGTCGTCGTCTTGCCGTGGGCGCCGGCGATCGCGATCACGTTCGCCAGCGCGGTCAGCTCGGCGAGCAGCTCCGAGCGCGGGCGCGACGGGCGGCCGGGCAGCGTGCGCTCGGGGTTGTCGTCCGGGACCGCGGTGCTGTGGAAGATGTCGGCGCCGTCGGGAACGTTGGCGGCGTCGTGGCCTGCGACCGCGGTGATCCCGAGCGCGCGCAGGTGCTCGAGCGCCGGCGACTCGCGCTGGTCGGAGCCGCTGACCTCGGCGCCGAGCTGGGCGGCGACCCGGGCCCAGCCGCTCATGCCGGCGCCGCCGATCCCGATCAGGTGGATGCGCCGCCCCTGCCAAGGCCGCGCAGCACTCACGCCGGCCCCTCCCCACCCCGCCGAACAGGCCGAATGCGACGCGATGGCGTCGCATTCGGCCTGTTCGGCCCGGGGCCCGGTGCGCTCACGCCCGCGCCTCCCCGCACTCACGATCCGCGGCAGCGGCGACGACGGCAGCGATTTCGGCCGCAGCGTCGGGCCGGGCCAGCGCCAGCGACGCTCGCGCCATCGCCGCGAGCCGCTCGCGGTCTCCGAGCAGGCCGTCGACCTCGCGGCGCAGCCGCGGCCCGTCGAGCTCGGCGTCGGGCACGAGCATCGCG
>CAZYMM010000275.1:0-2029 GCA_964648515.1 uncultured Conexibacter sp. | reverse complement strand
GACCGCATCCTCGGCCAGCGCGAACGTCACCGAGTCGAGGATCGTGCCGATGTGCGAGACGACCCGGCCCGGGCAGACGCTCTGGATCAGCACGTTGGTCGCACCCTTCAACGACGATGTCGGATGCTTGCCGGTCGTCGGGCGGACCGTCTCGTCGGTCGCCGAGCGGACGGTCGTCCACGATGTCGGCCCCGGCGCCTCGACCGGCTGAGCGTTCAGCGCCTTGAGGAACTTCGAGCCCGCCGCCTGCTGGAAGGCGGCGGGGATGCAGCCGCCTGTCGCCGCACCGCAGGCGGCCAGCTTGAGCGCCGTGGTGCCGTGCTGGGGGCCGGCGACGGCGATCACGTCTGAGACCTTGGTGCGCAGGCTCGGCCAGTAGGTCAGCGCCACCCGCGGCAGCAGCGCGCCCTGGCTGATGCCGAGCACGGCGACCTGGCGTCCGGCGCGGCGCGACATCGTCTTCAGCCCGTAGACGAGGTACTGCACGCTGATCTGCAGGTCGGCGGTCGTGTTGTTCGGGAAGTCGACGTAACAGACCGGTGCGCCGTATGCGTCGAGCGCGGGCTTGCCGATCGCGTACGCCTCGGTCCCGCTCGCGCCGGTGCCGGTGACGAGCATCAGCGGTGTGCGTGTCGCCTTGTCGATGCCGTCGGTGCAGTGCAGCGCGGCCGCCAACTTCGCCGGCGTGACGGTCAGCTTCGGTTCGGCGGCGCCCGCCGCCGGAACCAGCGTCAGCGCGGCAGCGGCGACGGCAACTACGAGCAGAAGGGTCCGGCGCATCGGCGAAACCCTACGCCAGACGATCGCCGGGCGCGCCGGCCGGCCCCTGCCCCGGCACCGTCGCCGCGCTGCGCGGGTCGACGAGGATCTTGGCGTGCGCGTCCGGCCCACTGGGGTTCGCCAGCGCGTCGAACGCCGCCTCCACCCCGCCGAGCCCGACCGTGCCGGTGATCATCGGCCGCGGGTCGACCTTGCCGTCGGCCAGCATCTGCAGCGTCTCGTAGAACTCCGGCGCGCGGTAGGCGAAGACGAAGCGCAGCTCGAGCTCCTTGCTGATCGCCATCGCCGACTCGAAACGATCGCCGCCGACGCAGACGCCGACGACGACCACACGCGAGAACATCGGCGCTCCGAGCACGACCTCGTTGATCACCCCGGGCACGCCGACGCACTCGAAGATCACCGGCAGCTTCGGCCCGGCGCCGAGCTTCTCGCCGAGGTTCCAGGCGTGCCACCAGCCCGGCAGCCGGCCGAGCCGCTCGCTCATCGAGACCGACAGCTCGAGCGCGTCGGGCACCCGCGTCAGATGGCCGCGGTCGCCGGCGGCGGTGAACGGCGAGCGCTCGCCCGGGTCGACGACGAAGTCGGCGCCGCAGGCGACCGCCAGCGCGCGCCGCTCAGGCGAGGGATCGCCGGCGACGACGGTCGCAACGCCCTTGGCCTTCAGCATCAGGATCACGCCGAGGCCGACCGGGCCGCAGCCGATCACGATTGCGACCGTGCGGCGGCCGACGTCGCCGCGGCGCACCGCGTGCCAGGCGACAGCGAGCGGCTCGGTCATCGCGGCGATCTCGGGCGCCAGCCCGTTCGGCACCGCGAACATCAGCGGCTCCTGCACCAGCAGCTGCTCGGCGTAGCCGCCGGGCGCGTGCAGCGACAGTCCGGTCAGGTCGACGCCCTGCGGGCTGCGCAGCATCGGCAGCGCGACGACCGGGGTGCCGGGTCTGAGCCGCCGCCGCGTCTTCGGCCCGTACTCGGCGATCTCCCCCGTGAACTCGTGGCCCATCACGATCGGTTGATCGGAGCGGCCGAAGCGGTCGTAGCCGAGCCGCGCGGTCATGTCGGCCCAGGCGTCGATCCCGTGCCGGGCGTGCAGATCCGAGCCGCAGATGCCGCAGCGGGTGACCGCGATCCGGACCTGTCCGGGACCGGGGACCGGATCGGGCAGCTCGGCGACCTCGAGTTTGGCGTGGGTGCAGGTGACGGCCTTCATCGCCAGATCAGATCAGACCGGCGGCGCGGCTGCACG
>CAZYMM010000274.1:0-2034 GCA_964648515.1 uncultured Conexibacter sp. | reverse complement strand
GCGATCTCGGCGACGGTCAGCTCCTGCGAGGCGGAGATGTTGAAGTCCTCGTGCAGGCCCCTGGGCGAGGCCATCGCGGCAACGACCCCGTCGGCGATGTCGTCGATGTGGGTCAGCGTCCGCGTCTGCGAGCCGTCGCCGAAGATCGGGAGCGGTCCGGGATCAGACGGATCGAGCGCCAGGCACTTCTTGATCACGTCCGGGACCATGTGCGCGATCCCCGGCTCGTCCTCGGGCATCTCGCCCGGCCCGTAGGCGTTGAACGGACGGCAGATCGTGTACGGGAAGCCGTGCTCGTCGTGGGCGGCGCGGACGTAGACCTCGCCGGTCAGCTTCGAGAAGCCGTACGCCGACTGCGGGATCGGCGTGTCGGTGATGTGGGCCTCGGTCGTCGGGAACTCGGTCGCGCGCTCGAAGACCATCGAGCTCGACACGTAGACGAAGCGCTCGACGGCATGGTCGAGCGCGGCGCGGATGACCGCGTTGTAGAGCGCGTTGTTGACCTCGGTCAGCGTGTGGGGGAGGCGGTGGAAGTTGCCGATGCCGCCGACGATCGCCGCCAGGTGGATGACGTGCGAGCAGCCCTGCATCGCCGCCCGCGCCTCGCTCAGCTCGCGCAGGTCGCCGCGGTGGATCTCGCAGCCCTCGCGCATCCACTGCGGCGCCCGGCGCTGGTCGGAGACGCGCACCGACCAGGCCGGGTCGCGCAGCAGGCGGCGGACGACCGCGGCGCCGATCGTGCCGGCGCCGCCTGTGACGAGGACCCTGTTCATGAGGGCGGGGAGGCTAGCTCGGAGAGCTCGGCCGCGGTCGCGAAGACCTGCGCGGCGCCCCAGCAGTCCCAGGGGTCGACGACCCAGCGGTCAGGGCCGGCGGTGACGGTCGCCAGCGCCTGCGGTGTGCGGAACGCGCTGTGGTTGGTGGCTACCACGACGGCATCGGCACCGGCAACCGCGTCTGCCAGTGCCTGGGTCGGCGTCTGCGACTCGGGGTCACAGACAGCGACGGTCGCCAGCTCACGCTCGAGCAGGCGGATCAGTTTGAACGACAGCGAGTCGCGCTCGTCGTCGGTGTCGGCCTTGAATGACAGCCCGAGCACAGCGACCTTGCGGCCGCGCAGCTCGCCGAGCCGGCGCTTGAGCCCGGTGACCAGGAACAGCGGCACCGACTCGTTGACGCGGCTGACGGCGAGCAGCATCCCGGGCGCGTTCGAGCGCTCCTCGCTGAACGTGAAGTCCTTGCGCAGGCAGGTGCCGGCCGTCATCCCCGGCAGCGCCATGCCGCCGCGCGGGTAGTCGCGGTTGATCAGCTCGATCACCTCGAAGACGTTCGCGCCGTACTGCTCGCAGTCCATCATCAGCAGGTTGGGCAGCGCGAACGTCGTGTAGCGCAGGATGTTGGTCCAGATCTTTGCCAGCTCGGCCTCGATCGGCGTCGTCTGCACGACCGGCGCACCGAGGCGGCTGAACAGCTCGGCCGCCCGCTCGCCCGATGCGGCGCCGACCCCACCGACGATGCACGGCAGCTCGCCGATCTCGGCGAAGAAGCGAGCCGATGCGATCCGCTCCGGGACGTGGGTCACGAACAGCGTCTCGCCGACGACGAGCTCGGTGCGCTGCTCGAGGTAGCCGGCGGTGAACGCGGTCGTACCGGGTGCGATCGTCGAGCGCAGGTGGATCGCGTGGCCGGGGCGCAGGTGCGGCGCCAGGTCGTCGAGTACGGCGCGGATCTGGCGCAGGTCGATCTCGACGTGGCTCATCGCCGGCGTGCCGAGCGTCAGCACGATGTGTTCGGCGGGATGAGCGTCGGCGGCGCGGGAGGCCAGCGTCAGCCGATCTGCGACGCGGTCGAGGATCTCCTGTGCGCCGGGCTCGGCGAACGGCATCCGGCCCTCGCGCAGCGACGCGAGCCGCTGCGGATCGTTGTCGACCCCGATCACGTCGAGGCCGGAGTCGGCGAACGCGAGCGCAAGCGGCAGGCCGACGCGTCCGAGGCCCACAACCGCCACCGAAGGTGGCCTGCGAGCCTGCCCCT
>CAZYMM010000273.1:0-2036 GCA_964648515.1 uncultured Conexibacter sp. | reverse complement strand
AGCGCTCACCGAGGATCTCGTCCGCCAGCGGGTTGACCGGGATCACCCGGTAGCCGCTGGACTGCAGGAACCGGGCGACGCGGTGCGATTCACGCGTGGGGTCCGGCGAGCAGCCGACGACCGCCCATGTCTTCGAGCCGGTCAGGATCTCGCGTACGGCATCGCCGGTCTCTTCGGTGCTGCTCATCGAACGAGTCTCGCATCTTGACCGCGCTCCCCCGACGCCGTGATCGGTGCAGCAGCGCATTCTGCATCGCCCCGGTTCACGATCACGTTCACCGCGGCCGACAGCGCGCGCAAGACGATCACGCGCAAGGTCACGATCAAGATCAACCGGAAGAAGGCGAGCTGGAAGCGCGCCCTCAGGCGCTAGCGGCTCGGTCGTTGGCCGCGACCGCTCACGGCGTGGCGACCTGGCAGCGTATGCCTGGCGCGCGCCCGATGCCACGGTCCAGGGTCACGAGGGTGGCGCCCAGCATCTCCGCGAGGGCGACATAGCCGGCATCGTAGATCGTGAGGTTTCGGCGCAGCTCCCAGGCCCTGCTCGCAAGCAGATCGTACGGCCACTGCTCGATTGCGAGATCGAGCAGGTCGGCGTGCGCCTGTGCGGCCTGGTCGGCATGGATCTGTGCCGCGAGCTCATGGCGGCGGATGATGTTGGCCACCTCGAACGCCAGCAGGCTCGGAGCGGCGAGTTCGGCTCGGGCAAGCACGTTCGCCGCCCAGCGTCCATCCGGGCCTCCATCCAGGAGCAGGGCGACGACCGCCGGGGCGTCGCAGACGAAGCGTGTCGTCACCGGCGGTCGGCGTCGCGAGCGGCGAGGATCGACGCGGCGTCGATGCGGACTCCGGTGGCATCGACTCGGGCTCGGGCACGGGCGATGACGTCGTCGACCGACGGTCGCGAGGCGCTTGCGATCAGCATCCCGCGCAGATACTCCTGCAGCGACTTCCCGGCTCGGGCGGCGCGTGCCGCCAACTCGTCGCGCACGCTCTCTGGCACGTCTCGAACAGTCACCGCTACGCTCATGCAGCTAATCTAGCAGCAAACAGTACATATCAGCAGCATGCTAGTGCGATTGGCTGGTCGGTTCAGCCGCGGTCACACAGCGCCGTGCGCGAACGCACACTGCTTGCACCCGGGCAACAGTTTCACGCCCGCTACTATCGCCCGGCCTTGCCGGACCGGTCGCGACAACTGAGTGAGCAGCTCGAGCTCTTTCTGAGCCGGCTCGTCAGCCTGCTTCAGGCGGACACGATCGAGACGCTCCACGAGCTCGACCTGTCGCTGACGCAGGCGCGGGTCATGTTCACGCTCCATCAGCACGAAGCGGCGATGCCGATCACGCAGATCGCCTCTTGCCTCGGAGCATCGGTCGCCGGCACCGGCCGCAACATCGAGCAGCTCGTCCGGCTCGACCTCGTCAGCCGGATCGAGGACCCGCACGATCGTCGCGTCAAACTGATCTCGCTTGCGCCGCAGGGCGTCGAGCTGATCGGGCAGCGCATGGAGCACAGTCGCCGCACGCTCCACGCCTTCATCGGCCGGCTGCCCGAGGCCGACGCCGCCCGGCTCGCCGGTGCACTCGAGCCGATCCTCTCCGGCGACGCGCTGCCCCCGACCAAGAAGGAATCGAATGACCACTGAAGCACCGAAGCGCGCCGAGAAGATCGACGCTGCCGTACTCAAGATCGCCGGCGTCGTCGTGCTCGGATCGATCATGTCGATCCTCGACATCACGGTCGTCAACGTCGCGCTGCCGACCTTCCAGGAGCAGCTCAACGTCCAGAACTACTCGACCGTCGCCTGGACAGTCACCGCCTACACGCTGGCGCTCGCAACGGTCATCCCGCTTACCGGCTGGGCCGCCGACCGCTTCGGCACCAAGCGCCTCTACATGGCCGCGCTCACGCTCTTCGCCGCCGGCTCGGCGCTCTGCGCGACCGCGGACAGCATCGGCATGCTGATCGGCTTCCGCGTCCTGCAGGGCCTCGGCGGCGGCATGCTGATGCCGCTCGGCATGACGATCATGACC
>CAZYMM010000272.1:0-2072 GCA_964648515.1 uncultured Conexibacter sp. | reverse complement strand
AGCATCAGGATCCGCATCGGCGCTCCAGCACGTTCCTGTAGACGCCGAGCAGCTCTGTCGCGCACCTGTCCCAGGTCGGCATCAGCTCGGGCGCCGGGCGCAGGGGGTCGCGCAGCTCGCGCACGATCGCCGCCGCCAGCCGCTCGGGGTCGGCGGGATCGACGGTTCTCGCCAGGCCGCGGGCGGCGAGCTCGCCGGTCCCGGACCCGGGTGCGACGAGCACCGGGCGTCCGAGCGCGACCGCCTCGAGCACGGCGACCGGGTGGGTCTCGAACTCGCTCATCAGCACGACGAGGTCGCAGGCCGCGATCCGCGCCGCCATCTCGGCCCGCGCCTGCGGTGGGATAGCGGCGATCGTGACGCTCCGCTCCAAGCGCAGCTCGGTGATGAGGGCGCGCAGCTGCGGCTCGTACGGTCCGCTGCCTGCGATCCAGAGCTGGGCGCCGGGGTGGGTGCGCAGCAGCTCTGGCAGCGCGGCGATCACGTGCTGGTGGCCTTTGTAGCGTTCGAGCCGGCCGATCGAGGCGATCAGCGGCTCGCCGCGAGGGCTGTCGGCCGGCAGCGGCCCCGGCGCGGGCAGATCGAAGCCGTTCGGGATCCGCGTGAAGCGCTCAGCCGGCAGCCCCAGCTCGCGGCCGTAGGTCGCGACCTCGAACTCCGCCAGCGCGATCAGCGCGTCGGCGCGGCGCAGGAGTGGACGCAGCAGGCGGCGCTGTGTTCCGCGCAGCCTGCTGCGCAGTCTTGAAGACGAGCCGCCACCATGAAAGGTGACGACGAGCGGCAGGCCGGTGCGCAGCGTCGCCCGCATCGCGATCGGCGCGACCAGCGTGTGGTAGGACTGCACGTGGACGAGGTCCCAGCCGCCGGCCGTGATCGCACGTCCAATTCCTGGTGCCCAGAGCCAGTCCCGGCCGCGCGGGCGCGCACGGTGGCGGTTGACCCGCACCCCGTCGATCTGCTCGCTCGCGGGCAGCCCCTGCTCGCTGCCGGTCGTCAGGACCGTGACCTCGGTCCCGGCCGCCGCAAGGCGCCGCGCAACCTCGGCGACGTGCTGCTCGACGCCGCCGCTGTGCGGCAGGAAGTGGGGTGTCGCGATCGCGACGCGGATCGGCGGGCCGGCGTCCATCAGCGCTGCGTCAGTCGTCCGCCTGCATATCCGAACGCGGTCACGACGAGCCCGGCCAGCACCATCACGGCGCGGGCGAGGCCCCAGATGTCGCCGCGGACCGCGTCGCGCAGGCCGCCGGCGACCGCCGCCGGCAGCGTCTCGCGCGTGTACCTGCGCTCCGCGGAGAGGCCGTCCTGCGTGCCGACGAGCCGCGACACAGCGGCCTTCGAGCGGCCCTCGGCCAGGCAGCGGCGAAAGAAGTAGCCGGGCGTGGCGCGGGCGGCCGGCACGAGGTGGTCGACCACCGCCGCGGGCTCGAAGATCACGCTCGCGCCCGCGATCCGCTGGCGTGCGCGGATGCACATCTCGGTCTCCTCGCAGCCCTCGGGCAGCGTGCCGACGCGACCGACCTCCTCGGTGAAGCCGCCGAGCGAGTCGAGCGCCGCGCGGCGGAAGATCATGCTCGCACCGACGACGTTGCGGACCGGTTCACGCACCGACGGCATCCCGTTGTGCGTGCAGCCGACGACCCACAGAAACGGGTCGGGAAACCAGCGCGGTCGCCCCGACTCCCACTCCGGCTGCACGCTGCCGCCGGCGGCCACGACCTCCGGTGCGTCGAACAGCGGCTCGAGCGTCGCAAGCCAGTCCGGGGCGGCGCGGGCGTCGTCGTCGAGGAAGGCGACGAGCTCGGTCGCGGCCTGCTGCACGCCGCTGTTGCGCGCGCCCGAGAGGCCTTGACGGTGTTCGTTGGCGATCACGGTGATGCCCGTGAGCTCCTTGCGCGCACGCTCCAATAGCACCGGATTGGTGTCGATCACGACGATCGTCGCAGCCGGTGGGCGGCGTTGAGCGGCGATCGACTCGAGCGCGCGCAGCAGCAGCGGCCAGCGCACCTCCGAATAGGCGCAGACGATCACGGTGGTGTTGCTGACGGCCTCCACGAGCCGATCAGGGTAGACAG
>CAZYMM010000271.1:0-2106 GCA_964648515.1 uncultured Conexibacter sp. | reverse complement strand
CCGATCACCATCACCTTGCCGGCCGCGACGCCGGGCACACCGCCGAGCAGCAGTCCGCGGCCGCCGAGCGGCTTCTCGAGCATGAAGGCTCCGGCCTGGGTCGCGATCTTGCCGGCGACCTCACTCATCGGCGCCAGCAGCGGCAGCCGGCCGCGACCGTCGGTGACCGTCTCGTAGGCGATGCAGGTGGCGCCGGAGTCGACGAGCCCCTGCGTCAGCACCGGATCCGGCGCAAGGTGCAGGTAGGTGAAGAGGATGTGGTGGGCCTCGAGCATCGCCACCTCGACCGGCTGCGGCTCCTTGACCTTGACGATCATCTCGGCGGCGGCAAACACGGCCGCCGCGTCGGCGACGATCTGAGCGCCCTGCCCGGCGTAGTCGTCGTCGCTGATCGCCGAGCCCTCGCCGGCGCCGCTCTGGATCACGACCTCGTGCCCGCGGTCGCAGAGCTCGCGCACACCGGCGGGCGTGATCGCGACGCGGTACTCGTCCTGCTTGATCTCGGTCGGGACTCCGATGCGCATGGACAGGATCCTCGCCGCTTGACCGTGGCTGCGACAAGTGCTCAGATGCATCTCTGTGGAATCCACAGCTCTCGACGCCACAGACTTCCGAATCATCGCCCTGCTCGCCGGCGACGGGCGGATGACGTTCGCCGCGCTCGGAGCCGAGGTCGGCCTCTCCCCCCATGGCGCCGCCGACCGCGTCCGGCGGCTGCTCGCCGGCGGGGTCATCACCGGCTTCACCGCGCGCGTCGATCAAGCCAGAATCGGACGCTCGCTCGACGCCTTCATCGACGTGCGGCTGTCGGCGGCAACGCAGCCTGAGCGGTTCGAGCGGGGCGTGCTGGCGCTCGATGCGGTGCGCGAGGTTGCGTTCGTCACGGGGCGATTCGACTACCAGCTGCGCGTCGCCTGCCGAGACGCCGACGACCTCGACCGGACGGTACGTGCGCTGCGCGCCGAGCACGGTGCCGCGCACACCGAGACGCGGATCGTGCTGCGCGACGCCGGGCGGTGAACAGGGGGTTGTAGTCGTCCGCCCCAGCCGAGAGGATGGCGCTATGAGCGACATTCCTCAACCGCCCTCAGATCCGTCGGCAGCGGCGCCTCCGGCCCCGGACCCGACTCCACCGCCGGCCGAGCCTGCTGCCGCAGCGACCTCGGCCGGCTCTGCACCCGGCGCCGATCAGGCCAAGGAGGTCTACGCCCAGGTGATGGGCGATCCGAACCTCAAGATCGGCGCCGGCGGGTTCCTGATCGCCTTCATCGGCCTGTTCCTGTCCTGGGTCTCGGTATCCGCCGGGCCGTTCACGGCATCGGTCAGCGGCTGGAACCTCGACCGCGGCGTGTTCCTGTTCATCCTGATGCTCGTCGTCGCCGGCGCGCTCTACATGCGCCAGTCGCTGATCGCGCTGGCGGTCGGCGCGGTGGCCACGGTCTGGACCTTCCTCGGTGCCTTCCACTACCACTTCGGTGACACCAGCTTCGGCTTCTGGATCTCGGTCATCGGCGCGGCGGCGATGACGTTCGCGGCCTGGGGGCAGTACAGCCGGTCGCACTGAGCGGCCCGGTTCGGCTCCGTGGGGCGGCGCGGCGCGCCGCCCCACGGAGCCACGTGGTCACTGCCTGATGTGGGGCAACCGCGCCTACTACTGCGCGCCGCGCCGCTGCAGCACCCCGGCGACCGTCAGCGCGATCGCACCGGCAAGCACCAGCCAGACGCCGATGCCCGTGCCGACGTCGATCAGCGCCTTGGCCTCGCCCGCAACGTCGCCGTCGAGCCTGCCGATGTCGATCGCGTCGTAGATCGTGAGCGCGACCGCGAGCCCGCCCGCGATCAGCGCGACCAGCGATCTGCGCAGGTAGAGGCCTGCGGCGGCGATGATCGCAAGAACGAAGACGACCTTGCCGTCACCGGTCGAGAAGCCGCTCCGCGATGCCGCGAACGGGCCGGCCGAGACCGACACCCACGGCAGCAGCAGGCCGATGAAGACCAGAACGAATCCGGCCGCACCGGTCTTGAGGCTGTTGTCAGCCATCACCTCCACTGCGACCGCCCGCGCCTGGTCCTGGGCCTGGGCGGCGGTCGGCCCCGTCCCGGCCG
>CAZYMM010000270.1:0-2137 GCA_964648515.1 uncultured Conexibacter sp. | reverse complement strand
GCCGATGACGGCGCCGAACGAGCACCGGATCCTGCGGATCGGCCACAAGGGCGCCGATGCGATCGTCCCTGGCAACACCACGGCCTCGTTCGATGCGGCGCTGGCGTGCGGCGTCGACCTGATCGAGTTCGACGTGCTCAGCACCGAGGCCGGGGGCGGCGGCGAGCTCGTGCTCGCCCACGATCGCGCCGCGCTGACGCGCGGTGACCCGCCGACGCTCGACGCCGCACTCGACCATCTCGCAGGCGATGCGTTCGCCGGACTGCGCTTCAACGTCGACCTCAAGGCCCGCGGCTACGAGGAGCGCGTGATCGATGCGCTGCGCCGCCGCGGGCTCGAGCCCCGTGCTCTGGTCTCGACGATGGAGGTCGAGTCGCTGCCGGCCGTCCGCGCCGCGAGCCACTCCGTCACGCTCGGGCTGTCGGTGCCGAAGGTCAAGCGCAACTGGGCCGAGCACGTGCTGACCCGTCCGCTGACGGTCGGGACGCTGATGGTCCTGCGGCGCCGGGTGCCACAGCTCGTCGCACGGGCGATGCGGTCAGGCGGGATCGACGCCTGCATGGCCCACCACAGCCTGGTGACGGCGTACTTCGTCCAGCAGGTCCGCGGCGCGGGCGGCCAGCTCTACGTGTGGACGGTCGACGATGCGGCCGAGCTGCGCCGGGTCGCCGCGCTCGGCGTCACCGGGATCACGTCGAACGACCCGCGCCTGTTCACGGTGCTCGACGAGCTCTGAGCACGCTCCGCTCAGGTTCTCAGGGCGAGGCGACCGTGCACTCGGCCGCCGAGAACCCCTTCGGGTCCGCGTCGCGGACCGCGACCGGACGCTTTGCCGTCCTCTTGTAGGCCTTGCGGACGACCTTGCGCCCGAGCCGCCACTGATAGGCGGCGCGGCCACGGAAGCGGAAGCTCTGGCCGGCCGGCGGCGGATCGATCGCGAACGTGCGGCCGGTCTCGCGGCGCAGATAGCCGCCCGATCCGAGCGTCAGCCAGCCCGAGTCGCCGCCGCTCTCCATCGGCTCCCAGCGCAGCGCGACACCGTCCCAGTAGTCGAGGCGGATCCGCACGAACATCCGCTCCTTCGAGCGCCCCGAGCCGGGCATCGAGACGCGCACGCCGACCCCGTTGGGATGCAGCGCGGTGTCGCAGATGTTGATCGTCGCCCAGAGCCGGGGCGACTCGGTGAGCGGATTAGCCGCTGCCGGTATGGCGCATGCGAGCAGTCCGAACACCGTGGCTGAAAGCAGGCGGCGCACCCCCCGAGCGTAACGCGCTGTGATCGTTTCGGCGCCGGTACGTAGTGTCGGTATGCCGATGCTCACGGCGCCCGCCAAACACCAGGACACGGTCCCGTTCGACGCGCTCTATCGTGACAACGCCGCCGACCTGTTCGCCTACGTCATGACGCTGGTGCGCGACCGGGCCTGCGCCGAGGACCTGACCCACACCGCGTTCGAGCGCGCCTACCGGCGCTACGACCGCTTCGACCCGCGGCGCGGCAGCGCTCGCGCCTGGCTCTACGGGATCGCGCGCAACGCGGCGCTCGACGAGCTGCGCCGCCGCAGACGCGGTGCGCGGCTGGCGGGCGAGATTCCCGACCCTGAGCCCACCGGCGACGGCGACGAGATCGACCTTGCACGCCGCGCCGACGTTCGCGCCGCGCTCGCCGCGCTCGAGCCGCGCGATCGCGAGCTGATCGCGCTGAAGTTCTACGCCGGTCTCAACAACCCGGAGATCGCACGCGTGCTCGGCATCTCGGCTTCGAACGCCGGGACCCGGCTCAACCGTGCCGTCAACCGCCTGCGGGAGGAGTGCAATGCCTGACCACCGGATCGACCCCGAGACCGAGCGCGAGCTTGCCGCGCTCGACGCCGCGCTGCACGGCTCGCCGGACGCCGAACCGGCGCTCGCGACGCTCGTCGCCGACGTCCGCTCCACGCGGCCGGCCGCCGACCCGATCTTCCTCGCCCGCCTTCAGGACGAGGTCTCGGCCGGTTTCGGCCGAGACGGGCGGCCCCGGCTGCCAGGCCGCTGGTCGCCGCGGCTGCGGATCGCCGCTCCGCTCGGCGCCGCCGCTCTGGCCGCGACCATCGCCGCGGTCATGCTGGCCGGTCAGAGCGATCGGCCGGTCAGCGGC
>CAZYMM010000269.1:0-2145 GCA_964648515.1 uncultured Conexibacter sp. | reverse complement strand
TGCGCGCGCTCGCCGGCGACATCGCGATCGGTCACGTCCGCTACTCGACGACCGGGGCCAACGAGTGGGAGAACTCGCAGCCCGTCCATCGCTCGGCCGGGCCCGACGGGCATCGCGAGCTGGCGCTGGCCCACAACGGCAACCTGATCAACGCGGTCGAGCTGCATGCCGAGCTGCGCGAGCAGGGCATCACCTTCAGCTCGACCTCCGACAGCGAGATCATCGCCGCGATGCTCTCGGCCTCGCCGCGCGACCAGCTCGAGGATGCGGTCGCCGACGTCATGCCGCGGCTCAAGGGCGCCTTCTCGACCGTTGCGATGGTCCGCGACAAGGTGGTCGCGTTCCGCGACCCGGCCGGCATCCGGCCGCTTTCGATCGGCCGCATCGGTGATCACTACTGCGTCGCGTCGGAGACCTGCGCGTTCGACATCATCGGCGCCGAGCGGGTTCGCGACGTCGAGCCGGGTGAGTGCGTGGTGCTCGACGAGCGCGGCATCACCACGCGCTGCGAGCTCCGTGCCGAGCGTGAGGCGTTCTGCGTCTTCGAGTACATCTACTTCGCTCGCCCGGACTCGCGGATGAACGGTGAACTGCTGCAGGCGGCGCGCGGGCGGATGGGGGAGATCCTCCACCGTCAGGCCCCGGTGCCGGGGGCCGAGCTCGTGATCGCCGTGCCGGACTCCGGGACGCCCGCCGCGCGCGGCTTTGCCCGCGCCGCCGGACTGCCGCAGGACGACGGGCTGATCAAGAACCGCTATGTCGCGCGCACCTTCATCGCGCCCGGCCAGGAGCTGCGCAAGCACGGCCTGCGGATGAAGTTCAACCCGCTGCCGGAGATCGTCGGCGGCAAGAGCATCGTCGTCGTCGACGACTCGATCGTGCGCGGCAACACGACCCGCCAGATCGTCGCGATGCTGCGCGATGCCGGGGCGCGGGAGATCCACCTGCGGATCAGCGCGCCGCCGATCAAGCATCCCTGCCACTACGGCATCGACATGTCGACGCGCGAGGAGATGATCGCGCACGGCCGCACCGTGCAGGAGGTCGCCGCCGAGCTCGGCGCCGACTCGCTGGCCTACATCTCGCTGGCCGGCGTCTACGAGGCGGTGCGCGGCGAGCCGGGCGGCCACTGCGACGCCTGCTTCAGCGGCTCCTACCCGCTCGCCGGCACGGAGTCCGCGCAGCACAAGGACGCGTTCGAGCACGGCGCGCTGCCGGTCGTCAAGGCCTGACCGGCCGGCGCCGACCGCCCGGGTAGCCTCAGGCGCTCTGACCGATCTCGACGCCTCACTCCAGCAGCACTTCGGCTTCTCGGGCTTTCGCCCCGGCCAGCGCGACGCGGTCGCCGCCGCCGTCGCCGGCCGCGACGTGCTCGTCGTGATGCCGACCGGGGCGGGCAAGTCGCTGACCTACCAGCTGCCGGCGCTGATCGGCGAGCGCCTCTGCCTGGTCGTCTCGCCGCTGATCTCGCTGATGGCCGACCAGGTCGCCGCGCTCGAGCGCCGGGCGCCGCGCCGCGCCGCGCTGCTCACCAGCCAGCAGGACCCGGCCGAGCAGGCAGAGGTGCTGGCCCGCGCGCGCGGTGGCGAGCTCCGGCTGCTCTACGTCGCGCCGGAGCGGTTCTCCTCGCGCGCATTCCTGGATCTGCTGCGCGAGGTGCAGATCGGGATCTTCGTCGTCGACGAGGCGCACTGCGTCTCGCAGTGGGGCCACGACTTCCGCCCCGACTACTTCCGCCTCGGCGATGCCGCCCGCTGGCTCGGAGCCCCGGTCGTGATCGCCTCGACCGCGACCGCGACGCCGGCGGTCGCACGCGACATCGTCGCCCGGCTCGGCCTGCGCGACCCGGTCGCGGTCACGACCGGCTTCGATCGCCCGAACCTCAGCTTCGCCGTCGCCCCGTGCCGGACCACTGCCGACAAGCACGCGCGCATCGCGCGGGTGCTCGGCGACCCCGCCGCGCGGCCGGCGATCGTCTATGCCGGCACGCGCCGCCGCTGCGACGAGCTTGCGGGCCGTCTCGCCGAGCAGCTCTCGATCGACGTCGTCAGCTATCACGCCGGCCTTGCTCGGGACGTCCGCGCGGCCGTCCAGGAGCGGTTCATGGCCGGCGCGGCCGAGGTCGTCGTCGCCACCAACGCGTTC
>CAZYMM010000268.1:0-2174 GCA_964648515.1 uncultured Conexibacter sp. | reverse complement strand
CTGGCGCCTGGGCCGCTACACCGACCTCTGGGCGACGCTCAACGAGCCGGTCGTCCAGGTCGTGCAGGGCTACGTCTCGATCCCCGGCGTCACCGGCGTCAAGCCACCGGCCGTGCTCTCCTACCGGGCCGCGCTGCGGGCGATCGAGCAGCTCGGCCTCGCCAACGCCCAGGCCTACGACCAGATCAAGCGCTATGACCGCGGCGCGCTGGTCGGCACCGTGCACAACATGGTCGACTGGCGCCCGGTCGATCCGGCCGACGCAGCGGACGTCGCTGCGACGCGCAACATCGACCGGATCTTCAACCGCGCCTGGCTCGACATCGTCGTGCGCGGCCGCTACGACAGGAACCTCGACGGCGTCGAACAGCCCGGTGAGTCGCGGCCGCAGCTCGCAAACCGGACCGACTTCATCGGCGTGAACCACTACCAGCCGGGCTACGTGACCGCACTCGACGCACCGGTCACGCCGCTGATCCCGAGCTTCGACTTCGCGCCGCAGTCGACGTTCAGAGCCGCGCTGACACCGAAAGCACCGCCCTGCCCGGGCACCTGCAGCGACTTCGGCTGGCCGATCGACCCGTCCGGGATGCTCAACGTCGTGCGCGAGGCCGCCGCCTACGGCAAGCCGATCTACATCACCGAGAACGGGATCGCCGATGCCAAGGACAGGCTGCGCGCCGGCTACATCACCGGCTATCTCGGTGCGGTCCGCGAGGCGATCGCCCGCGGCGGCGACATACGCGGCTACTTCCACTGGTCGCTGACCGACAACTTCGAATGGGCCGAGGGCTTCGCTCCCAAGTTCGGCCTCTACAGCTACAACCGCCGCACGCTGCGGAGGACGATGCGGCCGAGCGCACGCGCCTACGCGCGGATCGCGACGACCGGGCGGCTGCCGTGAGCGTCCGCAGCGAGCGGATCGGCGCCGCACAACTGGTCACGATCGACCGTCCCGAGCGCCGCAACGCGATCGACGCGCCGGCCGCGGCGGCGCTGGCCGAGGCCTATCAGGCGTTCGAAGCCGACGACGAGGCTCGCGTGATGGTCCTCACCGGCGCCGGCGAGCACGCGTTCTGCGCCGGTGCCGACCTCTCCGACACCGCCGGGCTCGGCGCCCGCGTGCTCGCGGGCAAGAGCCCACTCGGCTTCACGCGCGAGCAGGCGAGCAAACCGACGATCGCGGCGATCCGCGGCTATGCGGTCGCCGGCGGGCTCGAGCTCGCGCTCTGGTGCGACCTGCGGATCGCGGCGGAGGACGCCGTCCTCGGCTGCTTCGAGCGCCGCTACGGCGTGCCGCTGATCGACGGCGGCACGCAGCGGCTGCCGCGGATCGTCGGCCAGGGCCGCGCGCTCGATCTGATCCTCACCGGCCGGCCCGTCGACGCCGCCGAGGCGCTCGCGATCGGGCTCGTGACCGAGGTCGTGGAGGCCGGCAGCGAGGTTCAGCGCGCACTCGACCTGGCCGAGCGGATCGCCGCGTTCCCCTGGCCGACCGTGCTGACAGACCGTCGCGCGCTCCACGAGGGCGCGGGGCTGCCGCTCGCCGACGGGCTCGCGATCGAGGACCAGCTCGGCCGCACGGTGCTCGGCACCGCCGATCAGGGCGCGCGGCGCTTCCTGGCCGGCGAGAGCCGCTGAAAGGACTCAGAGCTGCCAGCGGCCGCCGGTCAGGACCGGATGCTCGGCGCCGGCCGAGTCGACGCCAAGCACGCGCTGCTCGGGACTGCCGATCATGAAGTCGACGTGGATCTCCGACCCGTTCACCCGCGCCTTGTCGGCATCGTCGACACAGAGCTCGTAGGCCATGCCGAGCGCGATGTGGCTGGCCGCGTTCTCGTCGATCAGGGTGTCCGAAAAGCTCGTCCCGAGCGGGCCGATCCGGCCGTCACCGTCGACCAGCGCGACCTCGCCGAGCCGTGAGGCGCCGGCGTCGCGCTCGCAGTAGGCGCGCAGGATCTCGGCGCCCTGATCGGCGTCGATCCGCACCACCCTGCCGTCCCGGAACTCGACCTCGAGCCCGAGGATCTCGGCGCCACCGAGCGCCAGCGGCTTGGTCGAGCGGACGACACCGTCGACCCGCTGCGGATCGGGTGCCGAGAAGACCTCCTCGCTCGGCAGGTTGGGGCGATGGTCGATCCCGTCGACGGTCTCGAACTCGGCGGCCAGGAAGC
>CAZYMM010000267.1:0-2187 GCA_964648515.1 uncultured Conexibacter sp. | reverse complement strand
GCATCCTCGACGAGTCGCACGGCACCGACGCGGTCACGCGCGTCTTCATCGACGCCTCCGACGGCACCGAGACCTGGGGCTCGACCGGGGTCGCGGCGAACGTCATCGCCGCCTCCTGGCAGGCGCTCGTCGACTCGCTGGAGTACGCGGGCCAGGCACCGCCGCGCCCGGCACCGTGACGCGCATCTTCCTGTCGGCGCCCGACGTTCGCGACGGTGATCGCGAGGCGCTGCTCGCGGCCTTCGACTCCGGCTGGATCGCTCCGGTCGGACCCGAGCTCGACGCCTTCGAGCGCGAGCTGGCGGCGGCCACCGGCCGCGGCCACGCGGTCGCGCTCGCCAGCGGCACCGCAGCGATCCATCTCGGGCTGCTCGAGCTCGGAGTCGGCGCCGGCGACGAGGTTCTCGTCTCGACGCTGACGTTCGCGGGATCGGTGTTCCCGGTCCGCTATGCCGGCGCCGAGCCGGTCTTCATCGACAGCGAGGCGGCGACGTGGAACATGTCGCCCGAGCTGCTGGCCGCCGAGCTCGCCGAGCGTGCCGCCCGTGGAGCGGCGCTGCCGAAGGCGGCGATCGTCGTCGATCTCTATGGCCGCTGCGCCGACTACGACGCGATCGGCGCGATCCTCGAGCGCTATGAGGTTCCGCTGCTCGAAGATGCCGCCGAGGCGATCGGTGCCGAGCTCGGCGGCAGGCGCGCCGGGTCGTTCGGCGCGCTCGCCGCGCTCAGCTTCAACGGCAACAAGCTGGTCACGAGCTCCGGTGGCGGTGCGCTCGTCACCGACGACGAGCAGACCGCGGAGCGGGCCCGCAGTCTCGCAACCCAGGCACGTGTGCCGGTGCTTCACTACGAGCACAGCGAGATCGGCTTCAACTACCGCCTCTCGAACCTGCTCGCGGCGCTCGGCCGCTCGCAGCTGGCAGCGCTCGAGCAGCGGATCGCCAGGCGCCGGGAGATCCACGATCGCTATGCCGGGCTGATCGCGGGGTGGGAGGGAGTCGAGCTCGCGCCGGTTCCCGCCGGTCAGCGCGTCAACCATTGGCTGACCTGTGCGACGGTCGACCCCGGACGCGCCGGCATCACGGTCGCCGAGCTGATCGCCGCGCTCGACGCGGCGGAGATCGAGGCGCGCCCGCTCTGGAAGCCGATGCACCGGCAGCCGGTCTTCGCCGGCTGCCGCTCGCGGCTCGACGGCACCGCCGACCGCCTGTTCGCCACCGGCATCTGCCTGCCCTCCGGAAGCGGGATGTCGGACCCCGAGATCGATCGCGTGCTCGCCGTGCTCGGCGCGCTGCGCCCGGCTTCATAGACTGCCGGAGCCTATGGGTCGCTTCTCCGAGCCGCAGGATCCGGCGTTCGCCGAGCTCAACACGTCGCTCGGCTTCGACCGCCGGCTCTGGCCCCAGGACATCGCCCAGTCACGCGCACACGCACGGATGCTCGCCGCCCGCGGCATCATCGCCGAGAGCGATCGCGACGCGATTCTTGGCGGGCTCGACGCGGTCGCGGCCGAGCTCGAAGCCGGGGCGTTCCCGTTCGCAGCCGGTGACGAGGACATCCACATGGCGATCGAGCGACGGCTGACCGAGCTCACCGGCCGGGCAGGCGGGCGCCTTCACACCGCGCGCTCGCGCAACGACCAGGTCGTCACCGACCTTGTGATGTTCACCCGCGAGCAGGCCCGCGAGGCGGAGCGGTTGCTGACCGTCTACTGCGAGACGCTGATCGATGCCGCCGAACGGCATCGCGACTGGGCGCTGCCCGGCTACACCCACCTGCAGCGCGCCCAGCCGGTCTATCTGAGCCACCACCTGCTGGCCTGGTGCTGGATGGCGCTGCGCGACCGCGACCGCTTCGTCGCCGTCGAACGGGCCTGCTCGGTGCTGCCGCTCGGGGCCGGCGCGCTGGCCGGCGTCAACTTCGACACCGACCGGCGGATGGTCGCCGCCGAGCTCGGCTTCGACGACGTCGCCCCGAACTCGATCGACGCGGTCGCCGGCCGCGACTTTGCGCTCGACTACCTCGCCGCGGCGGCCACCTGCGCGACCCACCTCTCGCGCCTCGGCGCCGAGATCGTGCTCTGGTCGAGCTCAGAGTTCGGGTTCCTGGTGCTCCCCGACGCATGGTCGTCCGGCAGCTCGATCATGCCCCAGAAGAAGAACCCCGACGCCGGCGAGCTGCTGCGGG
>CAZYMM010000266.1:0-2210 GCA_964648515.1 uncultured Conexibacter sp. | reverse complement strand
ATGGACTACCTGCGCGAGGGCATCCATCTGCGCGGGCTGGCTCAGATCGAGCCGATCGTCGCCTACAAGAACGAGGCATACGGCCTCTTCACCGACCTGATGAACTCGATCTGGTCGGACTTCGCGCGGCTGATCTTCCACATGGATGTGGTCATCGAGCAGGAGGAGCCGATGCTGCCGGCGCCGGTCGTCCAGCCGCGCGGCGGGCTCTCCTACTCCGGCGGCGCCGACGGTGCCCAGGCAGCCGGCGCCTACGGCGCGGCCGGCGTTGCGGCGGCCACAGGTCTCGCCGAGCCCGGTGCGGACGAGCCGCTGCCGGTCCCGGTCACCCAGCGCCGCGTCGACGCACACGAGCAGCTCGGCCGCAATGAGCCGTGCTGGTGCGGCAGCGGCAAGAAGTACAAGAAGTGCCACGGGGCGGGCGCGTAGTCACGATGGCGGCCAGTCCCGGCACCAGCGATCTGACGGCAGCGCAGCGGATCGCGCAGATCCACGAGAACTACGCGCTGCTGCGCGAGAGCGCCGGCCCCGAGGCGCTGGCGGCACGGGTCGCCGAGCTGGAGTCGGCGATGCAGGCGCCGGGCTTCTGGGACGACGCGGAGGCGGCAGCCAAGATCTCGTCAGAGCACGCGCGCACCGCACGTCGCAGCAGGACCTACGCCGAGCTCGACCGTGACGTCGGCGACCTCGACTCGCTGGCGGAGATGGCCGGCGAGGACGAGGAGCTGGCCGACGAGCTGGCCGGCCAGCTAGCGGCGATCGAGAGTGCGCTCGGCGGGCTCGAGGAGGAGCGGCTCTTCAGCGGCGAGTACGACGCCGGCGACGCGCTCGTGACCGTCAACGGCGGCGCGGGCGGCACCGACGCCCAGGATTGGGCCGAGATGGTGCTGCGGATGATGATGCGCTGGGCTGAGTCGCGCGGCTTCAAGGTCGAGCTGCTCGAGGTCTCCGAGGGCGAGGAGGCCGGGATCAAGTCGGCGACCTTCAAGGCCGAGGGCGAGAACGCATACGGCCTGTTCGCGGCCGAGCGCGGTGTCCACCGGCTCGTGCGGATCAGCCCGTTCGACGCCCAGAGCCGCCGCCAGACCGCGTTCGCGGGCGTCGAGGTGGCGCCGGTGATCGAGGACGCCGGCGAGGTCGAGATCGACGCCGACGACCTGCAGGTCGACACCTACCGCGCCTCGGGGGCCGGCGGCCAGCACGTCAACAAGACCGATTCGGCGGTCCGCATCACGCACCGCCCGAGCGGCATCGTCGTGCAGTGCCAGAACGAGCGCTCGCAGTCGGCGAACCGCGACACGGCGATGAAGATGCTGCGCGCCAAGCTGCTGGAGAAGCAGGAGCGCGAGCGCCAGGCCGAGATCGCCAAGGAGAAGGGCGAGGCGCAGGACGTCAACTTCGGCTCGCAGATCCGCAGCTACGTGCTGCACCCGTACACGATGGTCAAGGACCATCGCACCGACGTCGAGGTCGGCGACGTCCAGCGCGTGCTCGACGGCGATCTCGACGGGTTCGTGCGCGCCTATCTGCTGAAGGCCGGCGCCGCGTAGTCTGGCCTCGATGACCGGACCAGGCGAGCAGCCGACAGCGCCCTACCTCGATGCCCTCGTCGGCTACGGATTCCGCGGCCCGACGCGCTTCCATGTACCCGGCCACAAGGGGGGACCGGGTGCCGATCCCGGCCTGCGCCATGCGCTCGGCGACCGTGCGCTCGCGCTCGACATCCCGCAGGACATCCACGGCGTCGACATCGGCTCCTCGCCGAGCCCGTTCGAGCGCGCCGAGCAGCTTGCCGCAGGCGCGTACGGCGCACGGCGATCCTGGTTTCTGACCAACGGCGCGACGCAGGGCAACCATGCGCTCTGTCTGGCGCTCGCACCGCTCGGCGCGCACGTCGTCGTTCAGCGCAACGCGCACGCCTCGGTCGTCGACGGGCTGGTGCTCAGCGGCGGGCTGCCGAGCTTCGTCGCCCCCGAGTACGACGTCGAGCGCTCGATGGCGCACTGCGTGACGCCGGAGGCGCTCGACGCCGCGCTGAGCGCCGACCCGGGAGCGCGCGCGGCGTTCATCGTCTCGCCGACCTATTACGGGATGTGCGCCGACATCGCCGGTCTGGCCGAGGTCTGCTCGCGTCACGACGTGGCGCTCGTCGTCGACCAGTCGTGGGGGCCGCACTTCGGCTTTCATCCCGACGTGCCCGGGTCGGCGCT
>CAZYMM010000265.1:0-2239 GCA_964648515.1 uncultured Conexibacter sp. | reverse complement strand
GCGATCAGGTAGACGCCGGCGGTCACCATCGTCGCCGCGTGGATCAGCGCCGAGACCGGGGTCGGGCCCTCCATCGCGTCCGGGAGCCAGGTGTGGAACGGAATCTGAGCGGACTTGGCGAACGCTCCGACGAGGATCAGGATCAGACCCGCGGTCAGATCGCCCTGAGCGCTCTGACCGAGCTCGTGCGCCTGACGGAAGGTGGCCAGGAAGTCGACGGTGCCGGTGTGCCGGATCAGGAAGAAGGTGCCGAGCACGAGCCCAACGTCGCCGACGACCTGAATCACGAACGACTTGAGACCGGCGGCGGTCGCGGTGCTGCGCCGGTACCAGAAGCTGATCAGCAGGTAGGAGGCGGCGGCGACGAAGGCCCAACCGACGATCAAGAGCACGAAGTTGCCGGCGAGCAGCAGCAGCTCCATCGCGAACACGAAGAAGTTGAGGTAGGCGAAGAAGCGGACGTAGCCCGCATCGCCCTTCATGTAGGTGATCGAGTAGACGTGAATCAGCATCGAGACGCCGCTGACGATCAGCAGCATCACGGCGCTGAGCGGGTCGAGCAGGATCCCGAGCCGGACCCCGAGCGAGCCGGTCACCGCGTAGTCGTAGAGCGAGGATTCGATCTGGCGGTGCTCGGCACCGAGCCCGGCCAGCGTCGTCGCGGCGATGATCGCGAACACGAACGCGACCGCGATCGCCGCGGTGCCGATGAAGCCGGCGATCGTCGTCCCGCGCGTGACGCGGTAGAGCGTCGCGTTGACGACCATGCCCGCGAGCGGCGCGAGCAGTGCGATCCATGCGGCGGTCGTCGCCGTCACGACCGCCCCCTCCCTCGCCCGCGACGTTCGCGCAGCGAACTCGCAATAGATGATGTTCGCGTCATCAACCCGTGACGTTCGCGCAGCGAACTCGCAATTGATGATGTTTGCATCATCAACGTCATCCGCGCAGCTCGCTTGCCGCATCGACGTCGACGAGCATCCCGCGCCGGTGCATCGTGACGACCATCCCGAGCCCGACCGAGACCTCGCAGGCCGCGATCACCATCACGATGATCGCGAAGACCTGACCGTCGCCGCTGCCCCACATCCGCGCGAACGCGATCAGCGCGAGGTTGCCGGCGTTGAGCATCAGCTCGAGGCTGAGCAGCGTCGTCAGCGGGTTCCGCCGCGTCAGCACACCGGCCGACCCGATCGCGAAGACGATCGCCGAGACGGTCAGATACCACCCGATCGTCACCGGAGCACCTCCCGGTCGCCGGGGGTAACCGGAACATTCATCGTCGCGGTCGGGTTGCTGACACCGATGCCCTCGAGCATCGCGCCGGTGCCGGGCGGAAGGTGCTCGGGCACCGGCGGCGTCTCGTCGGGGTCGCCGTCGCGACGGCCCGCCAGCACGACGGCGCCGACTGCCGAGGCCAGGAGCAGGATCGAGACGACCTCGAACGGCAGCAGGAAGCGGGTCAGCAGCAGCTCGCCGATCTGCTTCGGCGTGCCGTACAGCGGGTGCCACTGCGCGCCGTGGCCGCCGACGCCCTTGAGCGCGGTGCCGAGCAGCGCGACCAGCAGCTCGACGACCAGCGCCACGGCCGCGACGATCGAGACGAAGCGCAGGCCGGGCCCGCCGAGCGGTCGCATCCGCATCGCGTTGTCGGCGCCGACGTAGGCGACGACGAAGACATAGAGCACCATCACGCCGCCGGCGTAGACGATCACCTGCGCAGCAGCGACGAACTCGGCCCGCAGGAGCAGGAACAACGCCGCCAGGTTGAGCAGGTGGAAGACCAGCGAGAGCACCGCGTAGAAGGGGTTGCGCAGCACGACGACGCCGAGCGCGCCCGCGATCGCGCCGATGCCCGCGACGAAGAACGCGACCGTCGACAACTACTCACCCTCCCGGCGCAGCGGCTGGCGGTCGCGCGGCTCTGCGAGCAGCATCTCCTTGGTGAAGATCAGGTCCGTGCGCTCGTAGTCGGCGAGCTCGAAGTCGTTGCCCATCGTGATCGCGTCGAACGGGCAGGCGAGCTCGCAGTAGCCGCAGAAGATGCAGCGGCTGAGGTTGATCTCGTAGACCGCGGCGTAGCGCTCGCCGGCCGAGACGCGGTGCTCGGGCGTGTTCTCGGCGGCGACGACGCGAATGCAGTCGGCGGGGCAGGCGGCGGCGCAGAGCGAGCAGCCGACGCACTTCTCAAGGCCGGTGTCCTCGAAGGTGTGCAGGCGATGGCGGCCGCGGAAGCGCG
>CAZYMM010000264.1:0-2292 GCA_964648515.1 uncultured Conexibacter sp. | reverse complement strand
GGCTGCGGCCGACGCCCGAGGGTGTGGTCGGCGAGCTGTACATCGCCGGGGCCGGCGTGGCATCCGGGTATGTCCGCCGGGCGGGGTTGAGCGCATCACGGTTCGTGGCGTGCCCGTTCGGGGCGCCCGGCACGCGGATGTATCGCACCGGCGACCTGGTGCGCTGGGGCGACGACGGCCAGCTCGAATACCTGGGCCGCGCCGACGAGCAGGTCAAGATCCGCGGCTACCGCATCGAGCTCGGTGAGATCCAGGCCGTCCTCGCCGGTTTCGACGGGGTTGAGCAGGCCGCCGTGATCGCGCGTGAGGACCGCCCCGGCGACAAGCGGCTGGTCGGCTACATCACCGGCACCGCCGACCCGGCCGAGATGCGGAGCCTGTTGGCCAAGCGGTTGCCGGCCTACATGGTTCCCGCGGCGGTCGTCGCCCTGGACTCGCTGCCCCTGACCGTGAACGGCAAGCTCGACAAGCGTGCGCTGCCCGCGCCGGAGTACGGCGGCGGCGGGGGAGGCTACCGCGCGCCGGGCAATGCGATCGAGGAGATCCTGGCCGACATCTACGCCGAGGTGCTCGGCGTGGAGCGCGTCGGCGTGGACGACTCGTTCTTCGACCTCGGCGGCGACAGCATCCTGTCGATGCAGGTGGTCGCCCGGGCCCGCTCGGCGGGCCTGAAGTGCCGCCCCCGCGACATCTTCGTCGAGCAGACCGTGGCCCGGGTGGCCGCCGTGATCAAGGTGTCCGGCGGTGAGGCCGGTGTGGTCGACGAGGGCATCGGCTCGGTGGTGGCCACCCCGATCATGGGATGGCTGCACGACGTAGACGGCCCGATCGATGAGTTCAACCAGACCCTGGTTCTGCAGGCCCCGGCCGGTGCGACCGAGGCCGATGTCGACACCGTTCTGCAGGCCGTGCTGGATCGTCATCCCACTCTGCGGTTGCAGGTCGAGGACGACGGCGCCGGCGAATGGTCGATGGCGGCGCCGAAGACGGGCGCGGTCACTGCCCGCGCCTGCATCGAGTCGGTGCCGGCACTGTCGGACGAGGCATTGGTGGCGGCCCGGTCGCGGCTGAACCTGGCCGCCGGTGTGCTGCTGCGTGCGGTCTGGGCCGCCGACAGCGGCCAACTGGCGCTGATCATCCACCACCTGGCCGTCGACGGCGTTTCGTGGCGAATCCTGTTGGAAGACATCAACATCGCCTGGGCGCAGCATCACAACGGTGCGCCGATCAACCTGCCGCGCGGCGGTACCTCATTCGCCCGGTGGTCTACCGTGCTCGCGGAGTACGCGCGGAGCGCCGACGTGCTCGCGCAGGCCGAGGTGTGGCGCCACGTGGTCCGCACCCCGGCGGTGCTGCCCGCGGTTCAGCCGGAGCGCGACACCTACGCCACCGCGGGCCAGGCGTCGGTGTCGCTGGACACCGCGACCACCCGCCGGCTGCTCGGCGAGGTCCCGGCCGCGTTCCACGCCGGTGTGCAGGACATCCTGCTGATCGCGTTCGGCCTGGCCTGGGCGGAGTTCTTGGGCACCGGTTCGGCTCCGATCGGGATCGATGTCGAGGGTCACGGCCGTGACGAGGAGATCGCCGGCGACGACGTCGACCTGTCCCGCACGGTGGGCTGGTTCACCACGAAGTACCCGGTGGCGCTGACCCCGGGTGCGATCACCTGGGAGCAGGTGCGCGCCGGTGACGCCGCCCTGGGTGCGGTGATCAAGGACGCCAAGGAACAACTCCGTGCCCTCCCGGACGGTGTGACCTATGGTCTGCTGCGCTACCTGAACCCCGATGTCGAGATCGGTGGCGCCGAGCCGGGCATCGGCTTCAACTATCTGGGCCGGCTCGGGGCCGGCGCGGGTGACCTCTCCGAGGACCTGTGGCGGATCAGCGACG
Source organism: uncultured Conexibacter sp. (assembly GCA_964648515.1). Lineage (GTDB taxonomy): Bacteria > Actinomycetota > Thermoleophilia > Solirubrobacterales > Solirubrobacteraceae > Baekduia. The sequence continues at coordinate 402 of CAZYMM010000264.1, read as the reverse complement.
ACAGCCTGACGCTCAGCGCCGCCGCGGCGGCGATCGACATGCCGCTGATGCACACCGTCGAGCTCAACGCCGGCACGCTGGACACCGACGCCGGGCCGCGGCTGCAGGCGTCGTGGGCCTGGGCTCCCTCGGCGATGGATGCCGAGCAGATCGACCGGTTGAGCAGGTTGTGGTTCGAGGCGCTCGGTGGCATCTGCGCCCATGTGCAGCACGGCGGCGGGGGCCTGACCCCGTCGGATCTGTTGCCCGCCAATCTGACTCAGTCTCAGATCGACGACCTGAACGGACAGTACGCGGTCGCCGATGTGCTGCCGCTGACCCCGGTGCAGCAGGGGCTGCTGTTCCACTCCACGTTCACCCGCGGCGCCGACGACATGTACGCGGTGCAGCTGGACATCACCA
>CAZYMM010000263.1:0-2305 GCA_964648515.1 uncultured Conexibacter sp. | reverse complement strand
CGACGCTGCCGTCCGGGCGGTCGAAGACCGCGCGGACGATCGCTTCGCGCCAGCGCCGGCTGACCACGGCGATCCGGTCCGGGCCCGAGGCCTCGAGCACGAGCGCGGCGCCGGCGCCGGCGAGCACCGAGCCGTCGCGGTCGGGCTGTTCGAGGCAGAACCAGGGCTCTCCGGGCCGGCGGCACGCGGCCACGACCGCGCTCGGGTCGAGCGGGATCGCGACATCGACGGTGATCGATGCCAGCACCGGACCGCGGCGCCGCGCACGACGAGCGGCATGCACGATCGCACGCTCGAGCCGCGCGCGATCGGCCGCCGCCAGCAGCTCGAGCCCGTGCCCGCCGGCGACCGCGCCGGTCATCGGCCGGTCAGGTCGCCGCGCGACCGCGTGCGATCGCGATCTCGCCGGTGCGCATCATCTCGACGAGGCCGAACGGCCGCAGCTGCGACTCGAGCGCCTCGACCTTGTCGACCGCCCCGGTCAGCTCGATGATCAGCGAACGGCGCGTGACGTCCACGACCTTGCCGCGGAAGATGTCGACGAGCTGGAGCACCTCGGCCCGCTGCGGCCCCTCGCAGGCGACCTTGAACAGCGCGAGCTGGCGCTGAACCGTGTCCTGCGGCTCGAGGTCGCGGATCTTGAGCACGTTGACCAGCTTGTGCAGCTGCTTGGTCACCTGATCGATCGGGTGGCGAGCTCCATCGACGGTCAGCGTGACGCGCGAGAACTGCGGATCGTCGGTCGGCCCGACCGTCAGCGTGTCGATGTTGAAGCCGCGCCGCGCGAACAGCCCGGAGATGCGGCTGAGAACGCCGGGTTTGTTCTCGACCAGGATCGACAGGACGTGCTTGCGGCCGGTGCGATAGACCTCGTGCGCCTGCAGCTCCTCGAGGCTCAGTGTCTCGGCCTTTGTTCCGGGATCGCCCATCATCCTCACCCCATCATGTCCCGGGCGGCTGCGCCGGGCTTGATCATCGGGTACACGTTCTCCTCCGGCGCGACGACGATGTCGACGATCGCCGGCCCGTCGACGGCCAGCGCCTCGCGCAGCTGGTCGACGAGCGTGGTCTTGTCGCTGACGCGGAACCCGGGCATCCCGTAGGCGTCGGCGAGCTTGACGAAGTCCGGCACGCGGCCGAGATCGACCTGCGAGTAGCGGTTGTCCCAGAACAGCTGCTGCCACTGGCGGACCATGCCGAGATAGCCGTTGTTCATCACCATGATCTTGACCGGGATCTTGTTCTCGGTCAGTGTCGCCAGCTCCTGGATGTTCATCTGGATCGAGCCGTCGCCGGTGACGGCGACGACGGTCCGGTCAGGGACGCCGACGGCGGCACCCATCGCGGCCGGCATCCCGAATCCCATCGCACCGAGGCCGCCGGAGTTGATCCAGCGGCGCGGCGCCGGGAAGTCGTAGTACTGGGCGGCCCACATCTGGTGCTGGCCGACATCGCTGGTGATGATCGCCTCGCCGCCGGTCGCCTCGTAGATCGCCTGGATCGCGCGCTGGGGCTTGATCGAGTCGTCGGTGGAGTCCTCGTAGCCGAGCGGATAGCGCTCCTGCCAGGAGCGGATCTGCGACCACCAGGGATCGAGCCGGGCCGGATCGGCCTCGAGCGCCCGGTACTGGGTCGTGAGCCGCGGCAGGATGTTCTTGGCGTCGCCGACGATCGGGATGTGCGCCGGGACGTTCTTGGAGATCTCGGCCGGATCGACATCGATGTGGATGAACTTGGCGCGCGGCGCGAACTCGCTGAGCTTGCCGGTGACGCGGTCGTCGAACCGCGCGCCGATCGCACAGATCAGATCGGCCTCATCCATCGTGTAGTTGGCGGTGCGGGTTCCGTGCATGCCGAGCATGCCGAGCCACTGCTCGTGCGGCGCCGGAAACGCACCGAGACCGTTGAGCGTCGCCGTGACCGGGAAGCGCCCGGCGAGCGCAAGCGCGACGAGCTCCTCAGAGGCACCGGCGCCGACGACGCCGCCGCCGACGTAGAGGATCGGGCGCTTGGCGGCCGCCAGCGCCTTGGCCGCCTGGCGGATCTGCTTGGCGTTGCCCTCGGTCGTCGGCTGATAGCCGGGCAGATGGATCGAGGTGACCGGCTCGTAGGGGATGTCGGCGCGGCTGAGGTCGCTCGGGATGTCGACCACGACCGGGCCGGGCCGGCCGGTGCGCGCGACGTGAAAGGCCTCGTGCAGCGTCTGCGGGATCTCGAGCGGGTTGCGGATCATCCACGAGTGCTTGACGGCCGGCATCGTGATGCCGATCGTGTCGGCCTCCTGGAAGCCGTCGGTGCCGAGCAG
>CAZYMM010000262.1:0-2309 GCA_964648515.1 uncultured Conexibacter sp. | reverse complement strand
GGCGATGGAACAGTTGCGCGACGGCCACGGACGGGAGATCTCCGATCTGCGGGTGTCGGTCACAGACCTGTGCAACCTGCGTTGCCAGTACTGCATGCCGGCCGAGGGGATGGACTGGCTGCCGCGCGATCAGATCCTCAGCTTCGAGGAGATCACGCGCCTGGTGACGCTGTTCTGCAGCCTCGGGATCACCGATGTGCGCCTGACCGGCGGTGAGCCGCTGGTCCGCAAGGGCTTCCCGCAGCTGGCGGCGATGATCGGCGAGATCGACGGCATCGAGGACCTCTCGGTGACGACCAACGGCCTGTTCCTGAGGCGCGACGCCGCCGCGCTGGTGGCGGCCGGGATCCGGCGCTTCAACGTCTCGCTCGACGCGCTCAGCCGCGAGCGCTTCCTGCAGGTCACGCGCCGCGACGCGCTGAGCCGCGTGCTCGACGGGATCGAGGCGCTGAGCGCCTTCGAGAACCTGACCGTCAAGGTCAACGCGGTCGCGCTGCGCGGCGTGACCGAACACGAGGCGGCCGCCTTCGCCCGCTACGCGCGTGAGCACGCCGTGCAGGTCCGGTTCATCGAGGCGATGCCGCTCGGCGCCGATCAGGACTGGAAGCGCGAGGAGTTGCTGACCGGTGCCGAGGTCCGCGACCTGATCGACGCCGAGTACCCGCTCGAGCCGCTCGACCGCGAGGCACACGCGACGGCTCGCGTCTACCGCTTCGTCGACGGCGCCGGCGAGGTCGGCTTCATCAACCCGATCTCCGAGTCGTTCTGCGACGACTGCAACCGGATCCGCCTGACCGCCGACGGCAAGCTGCGCACCTGCCTGTTCAGCGTCTGGGAGACCGACCTGCGCGAGCCGCTGCGCGCCGGCGCGAGCGATGCCGAGCTCGAGCAGGTGATCCGCGACGCCGTCTGGCGCAAGGAGCTCAAGCACCGCGTCAACGACCCCGGCTTCCGTCAGCCGGCGCGCACGATGTCGCGGATCGGGGGCTGACCCCGATGCGGGCCGAGCACGGCGTCGTACTCGCCGGCGGTAACGCCAGCCGTCTGCCCGGCAAGCCGCTGGCCGAGCTCGACGGGCGCCCGCTCGTCGCGCACGTGATCGCGGCGATGCGTGACGCCGGCCTCGCCGTGACCGTCGTCGGCAAGCCCGGCGCCGGCGAGCTCGAAGCGGTCAGCGTGGCCGAGGGAGCTCAGTTCCTTGTCGAGCCCGTCCAGCCGATCCACGCCCTGTTCGGGATCGCGACCGCGCTCAACGCGCTCAAAGCGCCGATCGTCGTCTGCGCCGTCGACATGCCGTTCGTGCCACCGGCGCTGCTGGCGCGACTGGCCGAGGGCCCCGGCGAGGGCCGCGACGCGCTGATCTGCGCCGTCCGCGGCCAGCTCCAGCCGATGCTCGGCTGGTACGCGCCGGCGCTCGCCGCCGGCTTCGTCCGCGCCGTCCACGAAGGCGTGTCGGCGACCGGGGCGCTGCTCGGGCTCGGCCCGCGCATGGTCTGGCTCGGCGACCCGCAGCTGCGCGAGTTCGGTGACCCGGCGACGATGCTCGCCGACATCGACACCGCCGACGAGCTGCGCCGCGCGAACGCCTGAACGCGCTTCCGGCCCGGCTCAGCGCTCGCCGGACTCGACCGTGACGTTGGTCGCCTTGACGACCGCCTCGGCCGGCACGCCGGGCTCGAGGCCGAGTTCGTCGGCGGCCTCGCGCGACATCAGCGAGACGATCCGATAGGGGCCGCAGGCCAGCTCGACCTTGGCCATCACGCCGTCACGCTCGACCGCCAGCACGATCCCGCTGAGCCGGTTGCGGGCGCTGGAGCGGCGTGCCGGGTTGCGCTCGTGCAGCAGTGTGGCGAGCGTCTCGGCCGCCAGGTAGCGCTGGCCGCCGCGGCGCTCGAAGCTGATCCTGCCCTCCTGCTCCCAGCGGCGCAGCGTGTCGGTGCTGACGCCGAGCGTCGACGCCACGACGCCGATCCGCACCCCGGGCGAGAAGTCGCTTGTGGCCATCGGTTGATCCTACGGGCCCTGATCGTCGTCGCCGGAGCCGGTGAGCTCTGCGACCAGCTCGTCGGCGGGCGCGGCGCGCAGCTCGGCGGGCGTGCCGAGCTGGCGCAGCCGGCCCTCGGCGATCACCGCGACGCGGTCGGCCAGGCGTGTCGCATCGGCGAAGTCGTGGGTGACGAGCAGCGTCGGGATCGCAAGCTCGCGCAGCTCGGCGGCGAGCTCCGCGCGGACGACGCGGCGCGTGTGTGCGTCGAGCGCCGACAGCGGCTCGTCAAGCAGCAGCACGCGCGGCCGCCGAGCCAGCGCCC
>CAZYMM010000261.1:0-2329 GCA_964648515.1 uncultured Conexibacter sp. | reverse complement strand
TCGAGCGCCTTGATGCGCTCGGCGAGCTCGAGCACGGAGATGCCCTTGAGCTCTTCGATCCAATCTGCAGTGCTGGTAGCCATGTTTGTTCCTTACTCCTCGGTGTCCGTGGTTGTCTCATCCTCCGCCGCGGACGCGTCGGAGTCGTTGTCGTTGTTGTCGTTGTTGTCAGCGGCCGGATCTTCGGGTGTCTCCTCGGCAGTCGCCGGCTCGGCAGCCTCGGGCTCCGGTGCCGCAGCGACCGGCGCATCCCCTGCGGGGAGCGATCCGTCCTGCTGCTTCTCGAGCACGCCGCCGAGCGCGACCGCAAGACCGGACAGCAGGCCGTTGAGCCCGCGTGCCAGCCCGGTGATCGGGGCGGCGACCATGCCGACGAGCTGCCCGTAGAGCACCTCGCGCGAGGGCAGTCGGGAGATCGCCGTGATCTGCTCGGCGTCCAGCGCGGCACCGTTCATCAGCCCGCCCTTGAACGGCAGCAGCTCGCCGCCCGATGCGCGCTGGAAGTCGGCGATCGCCTTCGCCGCCGCCGCCGCATCGCCGCGCACGAACGTCAGCGCCGTCGGCCCATCGAGATGGTCTTTGAGGACCACAGCGCCGGCCGCATCGGCTGCCCGCTCGGTCAACGTGTTCTTGACGACGCGGAAGGTCGCGTCGGCCTCGTTCAGGCGACCGCGTAGCTCGGCAACACCGGCGACGGTGATGCCGCGGTAGTCGACGGCGAAGACGGCGTCCGACGTCTTGATCTGATCGGCGATCTCCGCGACCGCCGCTGCTTTCTGTTCTCTGTTCACAGAGCCTCCTCTGCCGGATTTGCGCCCTCACGGGCCACCGGCGGTCTCAGGACGCCGAGGGTCAGGACGCGACAGCGTCCCCCTCGGCCGAGTCTGTTGCGGGCACCGCGTCCGCGAGGTCCCGCGTGCGGGTCGGGTCGACCTTGACGCCCGGTCCCATCGTCGAGGCGACGGTGACCGACCGCAGGTAGCGCCCCTTGGCGGCCGCGGGCTTGGCGCGGATCAGCTCCTCGATCACCGCGGCGTAGTTGGCCAGCAGCCGGTCGGCGTCAAACGACACCTTGCCGATCGTCATGTGCACGATCGCGGTGCGGTCGGTGCGGTACTCGACCTTGCCGGCCTTGGACTCCTCGACCGCCTTGGCGACGTCCATCGTGACCGTGCCGACCTTCGGGTTCGGCATCTTGCCGGCCGGGCCGAGGATCTTCCCGAGCCGGCCGACGACCGGCATCATGTCCGGTGTGGCGATCGCGACGTCGAAGTCGCTGAAGCCCTCTTCGATCCGCTTGGCGAGATCGTCCGCGCCGACGACGTCGGCGCCGGCGGCCTCGGCCTCGGCCGCCTTCGGGCCCTTGGCGAAGACCGCGATCCGCACGTCCTTGCCGAGGCCGTGCGGCAGCGCGATCGTGCCGCGCAGCTGCTCGTCGGCGTGGCGGACGTTGAGCCCGGTGCGGATATGGACCTCGACCGACTCGTCGAACTTGGCGCGCGCGCAGTCCTTGACCAGCGCGATCGCCTCATGCGGCTCGTACTCGCGTTCGCGATCGACCTTCTGCCGCGTCTCCTTGAAGCCTCTGCCGTGACGGGCCATGCTCAGAGCACCTCCACGCCCATCGAGCGGGCCGTGCCCTCGATGATCTTCGCGGCCTGATCGATGTCACGCGCGTTGAGATCGCCGAGCTTGACCTCGGCGATCTCACGGACCTGGGCCTTGGTGATCGTGCCGACCTTGACCTTATGCGGCTCGCCCGACCCCTTCTCGAGGCCGATCGCCTTCTTGATCAGGACCGCGGCCGGCGGCGTCTTGGTGATGAACGTGAACGAGCGGTCTTCGTAGACCGTGATCACGACCGGGATCGTGGTCCCGGCCTGGTCCTGCGTCTGGGCGTTGAACGCCTTGCAGAACTCCATGATGTTGATGCCGTGCTGGCCGAGCGCGGGACCGACCGGCGGCGCCGGCGAGGCCTGCCCGCCGGCAGCCTGCAGCTTGATCTGGGTGAGGACCTTCTTTGCCATTCGGCGTCTACTTTCGGTCTCCCACGGCGCCCGCGGCGGCGTGGTACGGACGACGGAGCCAGGCAGGGTAGCGAAGCCTTCCCGCAAGGCGCGACGTTCGCGAAGCGAACTCACAATGACAACGGGCGGAGCCCATCGTCACACCTACCCACCACGCGCGACGTTCGCGAAGCGAACTCGCAATGACAACGGGCGGAGCCCATCGTCACACCTACCCACCACGCGCGACGTTCGCGAAGCGAACTCGCAATGACAACGGGCGGAGCCCATCGTCACACCCACCCACCAGACGCGACGTTCGC
>CAZYMM010000260.1:0-2331 GCA_964648515.1 uncultured Conexibacter sp. | reverse complement strand
GGCCATCACCGGCATCTCGCGCTGGCAGGCGACCGCGATCGCAAAGGCGATCAGGTGCGTGAACGAGACGCGGTGGCCGGCATCCTTGAGCTGCTTGCGACGGCCGTCCATCGTCGTGACCGTCATCGTGCGCATCGAGGTCGCGGTCGGGATCGAGCGCGACTCCTCCATGTACTTGGCGAGCATGGCGGCGCCGCCGCGGAGGACGGTCTCACTGCGCTGCGCGGGGGCGGCGCCCGGGCCCGCGAGTTCGCCCTGCGAACTCGCACTGCTGGAGGCAGCAAGCACCACGTCGTCCTTGAGCACGCGGCCGTGCGGGCCGCTGCCGCTAACGGCGGCGAGGTCGACGCCTTCGGCCGCCGCGACGCGGGCGGCGACCGGGGACGCTGCGACATCGGCTTGCGCCGATCCCGTGGCGGGAACCGCTCGCGCGCTTCCCGCGGCTGTGGGCTCCTTCGCGGTGCTGCTTGGGCCGTTCACGGTGCTGCTCGGGCCGGCTGCGATCCGGGCGATCACCTGTCCGACCTGGACGGTGTCCCCCTCGTCGGCGAGCAGCTCTGCGATCGTGCCGCCGGCCGGGGCCGGCAGCTCCATGTCGACCTTGTCGGTCGACAGCGTGACGATCTCCTCGTCAACTGCGACCTGGTCGCCCGCGGCGACCCGCCATTCCAGCAGCGTGCCCTCGGTGACCGACTCGCCACCTGCGGGGACGACCACGTCGACAAGCTCGGAGGCCGTCGCCGGTCCACCGCCGTTGGCCGACGGTGCGGCTGCCGACGCGCCGTTCGAGCCTGCCGCGATCACCGCCAGCACCGCGCCGACGGCGATCGTGTCGCCCTCGTCACCGTGGATCTCGGCGATCGTGCCCGCGACCGGCGAGGGCACCTCGGCGTCGATCTTGTCGGTCGAGACGGTCACGAGCACCTCGTCGGCCGCGACCGCGTCCCCGACCTGTTTGTGCCATTCGACGATGACGCCTTCTGTCACAGACTCCCCGACCTTCGGGAGCGTGACCTCGGTTGCTGCGGCCTCGGTTGCCATTCTCTGCTCTCGGAGATCGACTCTATCGGGCGGTTTGTTTAGTGGCGTTAGGTGGCGCCCACCGCGTCGCCGTCAGGATTTCGCTGCCGGCGGCGGCGACCCTCTTCCTGGACGAACTCGTAGGAGCCGACGAACGGCCCGACCGCGCCGATGATCGCGACCGCGACCGCCAGCCGCAGCCCGATCACGCCGGCCCGCAGCGCCGCCGCGCAGAGCGCGCACATCGCGATCCAGCCGAGGCCGTGGGCGAGGCCGAAGATGAACTCCAGCGTGTGCAGCCCGGGGATCGCCCAGACGACGAGCAACACCAGGTAGATGGCGGAGTGGACGAACGAGAGCCGCTTGAGCGTTCCGAACGACACCGTCATGCGACCAGGCCCGCCATCAGCCGCAGCGGCGCGTCGGCCTCGGCCGGCCAGTCGTCGACCTCGGCAGGCCACCAGGCGTGCTCGTCGTGCTCGGCATCGGGGACGACCTCGGCTCCGTCCGGCAGCCAGGCCTGGCCGATGAACATCACGACCCCGTTCGGGAGCCGGACGAGCGCCTCGGCGGTGATCCGCTCGGCCTCGACCGCCCACTCCTCGCGCAGCTCGCGGCCGAGCGTGCTGAACGGATGCTCGCCGGCGTCGACGGCGCCGCCGGCGCCGAGCGCCCAGCGCCCGGGCCAGCTGGCCAGCCATTGAGCGCGGCGGCCCGCCAGCCAGCGGCCGTCCGCGGCGCGCACCACGCAGAGCGCCGACAGCGAGTCACTGGCATCCTCCTCGACCAGGCGCAGCGCCCAGCGCAGCGTCTGCAGCTCGAGCGCGAGCGTCCCGTCACCGGGCTCCGAGAAGCCGGCGAGTCGCGCCGCCGTACCGTCGTGGGCGGGCGAGCCACGATCGCGCAGCGCGATGATCGCGGCGTCGGCGGCTGCGGCGATCGCGGGGTCGGGGTCGAAGCGCTGCTCGTGGAAGGCGACCGCGATCTGCTCCTCGCTCCAGGGGCCGCGTGCGAGCAGCTCGGGACCGGGGGAGGACGGCATGGCCCGGATGCTACGCGGGCCGGTAGCCTTGCGCACACATGTCGAACACGTCGAAGATCGCCAAGAACCTGGAGGCATTCCAGATCGCGATCGGCGCGCACGACCGTGAGAACCCGACCCACAACGCGTGGGGCATCGGGCTCGCGCACTTCGACATGGAGCGGCTCGGGTTCGACGAGGGCGAGGAGATCCTGCCCGGCATCACGATCCACGCCGACCAGGGCGTGACCGGCAACTTCCGCGTGCTCTGCGACGGCCAGCACGACGAG
>CAZYMM010000259.1:0-2342 GCA_964648515.1 uncultured Conexibacter sp. | reverse complement strand
CCGGGTCGCGCGTGATGTCACTGACCGAGAAGATTCCGAACTGCATGGCTGCTCCTGCCGTAGAAAAGATAGATGCGTTTGCATGTATTCTACCGCGCTGCGTCCGGCTGCTCAGCGGCCGGGGCCGGCGGGCAGCTCGACCCGCTCGCCGGGCACGATCACGACCCGTCTGACCAGCTCGCAGAGCAGCAGCCCGGCGGCGAGCTCGACGGCCAGCAGCGCGAGCAGCACGACGAGCTGGGTCGCCGCCGCCTCGGCCGGTGAGGCGCCGCCGAGCAGCAGGCCGACGAAGGTGCCCGGCAGCGTGACGAGGCCGACGCTGCGGGTCTGGTCGATCGCCGGCACGAGCCCGGTGTGGACGGCGCGGCGGACCGCGGGCGCGAGCGCCTCACGGGCGCTGTCGCCGAGCGCGAGTCGGGCCTCGATCTCGGCGCCCTCGCTCTCAAGCGACTCGACCAGGCGCCGGCCGGTCAAGGTCGTCGCCGCCATCGCGCCGCCGATCAGGATGCCGGCGGTCGGGATCGCCGAGCGCGCCGTGATGTCGAACGCGCCGACGGCGAGCAGGATCGCCGCCGCGCTCAGCGCCGGCAGCGCGATCGCGATCAGCGCCCGCCACCGCGCGCCGGGGATCGCTCGGATCCTTCCACCGGAGGTGATTCCGGCGGTCAGCGCCATCACCGCGACGAACAGCACGGTCAGTGCCGGCACGCGGAAGATCACGGCGATGATCGCGCCGATCGCGGCGAGCTGGACGATCGCGCGGAGCGCAGCCAGCGCGAGCTCGCGCGCCCGGCCGATCTCAAAGCGCAGCGACAGCACGACGGCGATCGCTGCGAACCCGGCCCCGGCCAGCACCTTGATGAGCGTCTGGCTCATCGCGGATCGAGCGGCCGCACGACACGGTCGGCGTAGCGGCCGGCGAACTCGAGATCGTGGGTTGCGACGCAGATGCCGAGGCCCGCGTCGCGCAGGCGCTCGAGCGTCGCGCCGATCCGCTCGGCGTTGTCCCCGTCGAGTGCGGCGGTCGGTTCGTCGAGCAGCAGCAGCTCCGGCTCGCGGGTCAGCGCACGGGCGACGGCGACGCGGGCGCGCTCGCCGCCCGACAGCTCGTGCGCGACCCGCGGCGCCATCGCGACGTCCAGGCCGGCGTCGCCGAGCGCCGCTTCGAGCGCGTCATCGCGCAGTCCCGTGAGGCCGTAGGCGAGGTTGTCGGCGACGGTGCCGGGCAGCATCACGGGCTGCTGGGCGACGAGTCCGACACGACGGCGCAGCGTACGGGCGTCGAGCTCCGCGACGTCGGCGCCATCGAGCGTGACGGTGCCGGAGTCGATCGCCACGAGCCGCACGCAGGCCCGCAGCAGCGTGCTCTTGCCGGCGCCGGACGGAGCCAGCAGCGCCGTGATCGTCCCGCGCGGGATTTCGGTCGACACCGCATCGACGACCGGCCGGCCGGCCAGGCTCACGCACAGATCTCGCACGCGCAGGCCGCTGGCGGTCATGTCCTCAGCGTATGCCAGCCGGTCCCCGGCCGCCCGATCGCGGCATGAACGGGCCCTGCCGCGACCACCCGGCGACGAACCGCCGCTGCGCGGCGTGCCGCGGCGCTGGCAGCTCGGCAAGCGGTCGTCCCAGCTCGACCGCACGGCAGCCGGCGACGGTCGCGCTGCGCCCCGTCCCCCTGCGGCAGTGCAGGTAGATCGCACCGTCGTCGGCCTGCAGCAGGTGGTCGATCAGCGCCAGTGTGGCCGCCATACCCAGCGCGGTCGGTGCGCTGCCGCTACGCATCGGCAGCCGGACGTAGAGCGGCGTGGAGCCGCCTGGGAGCTCACTGAGCAGATGCTCATAGGGGTCGAGTCTCTCGCCCGGCTCGGTCAGGTCGATGAAAGCCCGCACGCCGATCCGGGTCAGCGCGGCGAGTCGGGCGCGGGCCTCACGGACGTCGGGCGCCCCCGGAAACGGTCCTCCCGCGAGCCGCCCCGGTTCGATCCAGTAGCCGCCGTCCGGCAGTCCCCGTTCCATGACGGAGTGTCGGTGCTCATCGCTGGATCTGACTGCACGCTTGCTGTCAGACGTCCGGCACGACCTCGACCCTTGCGCCATGGAAGCGATCGCGATTCTCGTTCTCGCGGCGGCCTGCGCCGCCCTGCTGACGCTGTTCATCCGCGCGACCACGCGGGCGGCGGCCGCCACGGGCGCGCTCGAGACCGAGCGCTCGCTGCGCGAGCAGGAGGCCCGCGCGGCCGCCGAGCGGTTCGAGACGCTCAAGGGCGAGCGCGATCAGCTGACCGTCTCGATGCGGGCGATCGCCGGTGAGGTCCTGAACGGCACCACCGACCAGCTCG
>CAZYMM010000258.1:0-2369 GCA_964648515.1 uncultured Conexibacter sp. | reverse complement strand
GACCAGCCGCAGCGCCAGCGTCGGCGGCGCGGCCCGGGTGCGCAGCGACGCGAGCAGGTTGGCGCCCAGCAGCAGCGCCGCGGCGAGCAGCTGGGCCCAGGCGAGCGTCGCGAGCAGGTCCGAATCGAACGCGGCGGCGAGCGCCAGCTCGCAGACGCCGGTCAGCCAGAGCACGAGCGTCGGCGCCTGCAGCCGCTCGTGACGGAGCCGCGTGCCGGTCAGCGACGGGAAGAAGGTGTGCAGCGTGCCGACGATCGCCATCCCGATCCAGCCCGCGACGTTCAGCGCCAGGTGCGCGCCGAGCAGCGAGCCGTGTGTCCAGGCGACGCCGCGCGCCAGCAGCGCGCCGGCGATCACGCCGATCAGCAGACAGCCTGCCGCGCCCTCGTACCAGCGCAGCGCCCAGCGCGCCTGCTGCAGTGAGCGCCTGCGCATCGCCGTCATCGAGCCCGCGAACAGCGCGAGTCCGGCGATCACCAGCACCGCGCCGGTATCGACGAGCGGGTCGACCGGCGCGATCACGCCGACCACGACGAGCACGGTGCCCGCGTTCCAGAGGCCGACCTGCACGCCTACGAGCCGCGCCGAGGGCGGCGTCGTCGCCAGGAACGCGCAGACGAAGAACTGCCCGACGCCGAGGATCAGCTGCGAGACGCCGCCGAGCAGCGCCAGGTGCAGGACCAGCCAGTGCCAGTGCGGCGAGTCGCCGGCAGCGTCACCGATCAGCGCCAGGCCGGCGGCCGCGAGCATCGTCAGCGCGGCGGTGAAGAAGACGGCTAGCACCGCCGTCGGGCGGCGAACGGCGGCCAGCGGCGGCCGCGGCCGGGCGGTGCGGGCGATCGGTCTGTCAGGCTGTCGGTCTGCTGTGTCCACTTCCTCAGTCTCGCATCGCGCAGGCTCGGGGTCGGGCCTGTGCTAGATTTTACCCACTCCGAGTGGAGAAAGTGAGGACGCGATGGCATATGTGATCAATGAACCCTGCTGCGGCACCAAGGACACCGCCTGCACCGAGGTCTGTCCGGTCGACTGCATCCACCCGACGCCTGACGAGCCCGACTTCGAGCTGCACGACCAGCTCTACATCGACCCCGACGAGTGCATCGACTGCGACGCCTGCGTCGAGGCCTGCCCGGTCGACGCGATCACCTCCGAGGACCAGGTTCCGGAGGAGTGGCAGCAGTACATCGAGATCAACGCCAACTACTACAAGCAGTCGGCGGCCTGAGTCGCTCGGGCCCGCCGCCCCGTGAGCGGCGCGCCGCGCTAGCTTGCGGCGCATGACATGCGCGTTCGTCCTCTCGGGCGGGGCCAGTCTCGGCGCTGTCCAGGCCGGGATGCTCGAGGCGCTCTACGAGCGCGGGCGCACGCCGGATCTGATCGTCGGCACGTCGGCGGGGGCGCTCAACGGCGCCTTCATCGCCGAGCGGCCGCAGACGCTCGCCACGGCCACGGAGCTGGCCGGTATCTGGCGCGGGCTGCGCCGCAGCCAGATCTTCCCCGTCAGCCCTCTGACCGGGCTGCTCGGCTTCGTCGGCACGCGTGACCATGTCGTCCCGCCGAACGGTCTGCGCAGGCTGATCGCAGATCACAACCGCACCGCCCGGATCGAGCAGCTCGCGACCCCGCTGCACGTCGTCGCCGCCGACGTGTTGACCGGCGAGGAGCTGCGCCTTTCGTCCGGACCGCTGGCCGACGCCGTGCTGGCGAGCGCCTCGATCCCCGGCGTGCTGCCGCCGGTGCCATGGGACGGGCGGCTGCTGATGGACGGCGGCGTCGTCAACAACACGCCGATCTCGCATGCCGTCGAGCTCGGCGCCGACGAGATCTACGTCCTGCCGACCGGCCATGCCTGTGATCTCGACCGCCCTCCGTCCGGCGCGATGGCGATGGCGCTGCACGCGATCAGCCTGTTGATGCACCACCGTCTGCTCGACGACATCGAGCACAACCGCGACCGCGTGCGGCTCGTCGTGCTGCCGCCGCCCTGCCCGCTCAGCGTGCAGCCGACCGACTTCAGCCGCGCCGATGAGCTGATCACCCGCGGCCGCGAGGACGCGCGCAGCTTCTTCGCCGATGGTGGTGAGGACCGGCCGGCGATCCGGATGCGGCCGCACTCGCACCGGCGCAGCCCCGCAGCGTGATGAGCGGCGTCTGAGAGCGTTCGCCACGCTGACGGTGCTCATCTATCCTGTGCGTCTTGATGTCGGCCGTGATCGCACCAGCTCGCGCGCTGTTCGCCGCCGCCGCCGCGGCGCTGCTGCTTGCCGGCGGTGCGGCCGGTGCGAATGCCGAGGAGGCGTCGCCGGCCACAGAGCCGGCGCCGGCGGCCACCGTGCCGGCGCCGATCGCATCGCCGGCGCCCGGCCGGC
>CAZYMM010000257.1:0-2374 GCA_964648515.1 uncultured Conexibacter sp. | reverse complement strand
GTCACGCGCGGGTCGTCGCGGATCTTGAAGATCGCGCCGTCGGCCTCGTTGCGATGCTCGAGCTCGTGCTGGCGGCGGTCGGCGTCCTCGTACATCGTGCGGAACTTCAGGCAGGCGAACGGGGTGCCGCCGATGCCCGGACGCTGCGAGCGGTAGAGGACCGGCCCGCGAGAGGTCAGCCGCACGAGCAGCGCCGACAGCAGCAGCACCGGGCTCAGCAGCAGCACCAGCAGCGCTGCGACGACAAAGTCGAAGGTCCGCTTGACGACGTAGTCGAAGCCGTCGAAGGCCGGCGGCGAGAGCTCGAACAGCGGCACCGACTGGCCGGGGACGAACTCGGCGTGCCGTACGAGAATCTCCATCGTCGACGGCGCGATCCGCACCTTGACGCCGCGCCGGTGGCAGACGTCGACGAGCTCGACCGCCTGCTGCTGCGGAAAGTCGGGGTCGGCGATCACGACCTCGTCGACGGTGTTGTCGATCAGGATCTCATCGAGGTCGGCCAGCTCCCCAAGCGAGCGCAGGCCGTTGTCCGGGCGCGGTGTCAGCGAGATGAAGCCGACGACGGTCAGCTCGCGGTGCCCGGCGTCGAGCTTATGGGCGACCTCCTCGATCTGATCCCCGCTGCCGACCAGCACGGTGCGGCGGCTGTAGCCGGCGTTGCGCAGCAGCACGCCGGTCAGGCGGTCGAACAGCACCCGGTAGCCGCCGATCAGCGCAATCGCGAACGCCAGCGTTCCGTAGAAGATGTAGTAGCTCTGGAACTCCTGGCCGCTGGCGACCGCGTAGAGCAGCACGACGACGGTCGTGCCGAACAGCGCGGCGACGATCCGTGCGACGCCGGGGCGGGCGGCGCGCTCGGCGTAGAGACCCTCCCGCGCGAACTGCAGCGATGTGACCAGGAAGGCGAGCGGCACGTAGTGGCGGGCCTGATCCCAGGCGGCGTGAGCGACGAACCGGTCCGCCGCCAGCGCCTTGAGGCTGAGCGCCGTGAAGATCGCGAGCTGCAGCATCACGAGATCGGCTCCCAGCAGTGCAACCACCCGCGCCAGTCGGCGGACCGTGTTCCAGCGCAGCAGGAAGCTCAGGAACGGCGGCCGGTGCGCACGTACATCGCGCCGTTGAGCCGACACCGGGAGCCTGCCGATATCGCCGGGCTGGGAGACCATCTCATGACCGGAAACGTCCGTGGGCTCGATCGGTTGCGGGGTTGTCGACGGGGCCTGGGACACGAACTCGACTCCGGCGCCGCCGGTCTGGCGGCACGCGATCGTCAACGCTAGCGGCCGAGGCCGATGAGCCGCTCGGTCCCGGCCTGCTCGAGCGTCCGCTCGAGGCCCTCACGCAGCGCCACCGCCGGCTGCCAGCCGAGCAGCTCGCGGGCCCGCGTGATGTCCGGCCGGCGGACCTGCGGATCATCCTGGGGCAGAGCGGCGTGGACGATCTCAGAGGCCGAGCCGGTCAGCTCCTTGACCGTTTCGGCCAGCTCGAGCAGCGTGAACTCGTCCGGGTTGCCGATGTTGACCGGCTCGTGTTCGACGGACTCGGCCAGCGCGATGATGCCGTCGATCAGGTCGTCGACGTAGGTGAACGAGCGCGTCTGGCTGCCGTCGCCGAAGACCGTGATCGGCGCGCCGGTCAGCGCCTGGCGCAGAAAGGTCGGGATCGCGCGGCCGTCCTGGGCGCGCATGCGGGTGCCGTAGGTGTTGAAGATCCGCACGATCGCGGTATCGACTCCCTGCTGGCGGTGGTAGGCCATCGTCAGCGCCTCGGCGTAGCGCTTGGCCTCGTCGTAGACGCCGCGCGGGCCGATCGGGTTGACGTGACCCCAGTAGTCCTCGGTCTGGGGGTGGACCTGCGGGTCGCCGTAGACCTCCGAGGTCGAGGCCAGCAGAAACCGGGCGCGGTGGGCCTTGGCGAGCCCGAGCGCATGGTGGGTGCCGTGCGAGCCGACCTTCAGCGTGTGCAGCGGCAGCCGCAGGTAGTCGATCGGTGAGGCCGGCGACGCGAGGTGGTAGACGAAGTCGACCTGCTCGTCGACGAAGAAGGGCTCGACGATGTCGACCTGCAGAAAGCGGAAGTCCTCGCCACGGATGTGCTCGATGTTGGTCAGCGTCCCGGTTTCGAGATTGTCGACACAGAGCACGCGATGGCCGCGTGCAAGCAGCGTGTCGCAGAGGTGAGAGCCGAGGAATCCGGCGCCGCCGGTGACGAGTGAGGTCGGCATCGCGGGCTGAGCCTACCGGTCCGCCGAACCGCCGCCCGGGTCCGGCGCTGGCAGGTTCTCGCCCTTCCAGGCTCCGTCCTCACGCTTCCAGACCGGCAGCCGCGCCTTCAGCTCGTCGATTATCTCCCGTGCGCAGTCGAAGGCCTC
>CAZYMM010000256.1:0-2375 GCA_964648515.1 uncultured Conexibacter sp. | reverse complement strand
GCCGACCGCGGTCGCCTCGTTCAACTACCACCGCTCGTACTTCGCCGACACCTACGGCATCGTGATGGCCGCCGGCGGCGAGGCGCACACCGCCTGCCTCGGCTTCGGCGAGGAGCGTGTGACGCTGGCGCTGTTCTGGCGTCACGGCCTCGAGCTCGCGAACTGGCCGGCGGCGGTCAGCGAAGCGCTGGAGCTGCCGCGGTGAGCGGCGCGGCGCTGCTGGGGCTCGAGCCCGAGCGCTACGTGCCGCATCCGATCCACGGCGGTGACGCCGTCTACCCGGAGACCAACTGCTACACCGACGTGATCATCGAGCTGCTGCATGCTCGCGGCGACGAGCCGCTGCTGGCGATGGGGAGCGTCTTCAGCGGTGACTTCGAAGGTGACCAGTTCACGTTCTTCAAGCCGGCGCCCGAGGATCTCGAAGCGCTGTTCGGCGTCCGCATCCACGAGATGCAGCTCTACCGGCCGCTCGTCGAGCACGTGCTCGAGCAGCTCCGTGCCGGCCGCACGATGACGATCGAGGCCGACTCCTTCTATCTGCCCGATACGGCCGCGACCAGCTACCGGCGCGAGCATGTCAAGTCCTCGATCGCGATCGAGGCGCTCGACCACGATGCGCGTGAGCTGCGCTACTTCCACAACCGCTCGCTGCATGCGCTGTCGGGCGACGACTACGACGGCGTCTTCCGGCTCGGCCGGCCGTATTCGGCAGACGTGCTTGCGCCGTACGCCGAGCTCGTGCGTTTCGACGCCGGGCCGCGGCTCAGCGGCGACGCGCTGCACGAGCGGGCGGTCGCCCAGCTGCGGCTGCAGCTCGCGCGCCGTCCGGCCCGCAACCCGATCGCTGCCTTCTCCGAGCAGCTCCTGGGCGTGCTACCCGTGCTGCTCGCAGGCGCGCCGCAGGACTATCACGACTACGCCTTTGCGACGGTGCGGATGCTGGGTGCCGGTGCCGAGCTCGGCGCGCGGATGTGCGAGACGCTGTTTGCAGGCGGCGCCGATCCTGTCGCGAGGCCCCTTCACGAGCTGGCGGCCGCGGCCAGGGTGCTGTCGCTGAAGCTCGCCCGCCGGCGCCCGTTCGATGCCGAGCCGAACCTGACGGCGATGGCCGGGCACTGGGATCGCGCGATGGCAGGCCTCGATGAGCTCGCCGGCTGACGAGGCGGCGTTGGTCTGGGAGCTGCTCGGCACCGCGCCCGGCGCCTGCGCGACGCCCGCCGGACTGCCGGCAGGCGGCTGGCTGCCGGCCCGCGTCCCGGGCACCGTCGCGGAGGCGCTGCAGGCGGCCGGGGCAGACGGCGGCGACCTCGACGCGAGCGACTGGTGGTTTCGCACGACGGCCCGGCTCGCGCCGCTGCCTGCCGGTGGCCGCCGGGTGCTCGTGCTCGGCGGGATCGCGACGATCGCCGAGGTCTATGTCGCCGGCCGGCTCGTGCTCGAGAGCGGCTCGATGTTTCTCTCGCACGAGGTCGAGCTCGGCGACCTGCCGGCAGGCGAGGCCGAGCTCGCGATCTGTGTCCGGGCGCTGGCGCCGCTGCTGGCCGTGAGCCGCCGGCCGCGCGCCCGCTGGCGGACCCGCATCGCCGACTCCAACCTGCGCTTCTTTCGCACGACGCTGCTCGGCCGGATGGCCGGCATCTCGCCCGGACCCGCCGTCGTCGGTCCGTTCCGCGACGTGCGCATCGAGCAGCGCGAGCGGCCTGAACTGATTGCGCTCCGCGTCCGCACGCACCTCGACGGCACCGACGGCGTCGTCGAGGTCCGCGCCGAGGTCGCGGGTGCGGCGCAGGTCGCGGTCACGGTGGGGCCGCAGCGCGCGCTGCTCGACGACGAGGGCACCGCAACGCTGAGGCTGAACGCACCCGCACAGTGGTGGCCCCACACCCACGGCGACCCGGCGCTGCACCCGCTGCGGCTGCTGGCGACCGGCGACGACGGGCGCGAGCGCGTGCTCTGTGAGCGGTCGGTCGGCTTTCGCGAGCTCAGCTTCCTCGACGATCCCGATGGCATTCCGCAGCTGGTCGCCGGCGGCGTGCCGGTGTTCGTGCGCGGCGTCGTCTGGACGCCCTGCCCGCCCGGCGAGCTGAGGCCGACGCTAGAGCTGCTGCGCGACGCCGGTCTCAACATGATCAGGATTGCGGGCACGACGGCCTACGAGCGGCCCGAGTTCCACGACATCTGCGACGAGCTCGGGATCCTCGTCTGGCAGGACGCGATGTTCGCCAACTTCGACTACCCGGTCGCCGATCCGCAGTTCCGGGCACTGGCGCAGCAGGAGATCGAGCAGCTGCTCGACGCGGTCGGCTGGCGGCCGAGCCTGGCCGTGATCTGCGGCGGCAGCGAGGTCGAGCAGCAGGCGGCGATGATGGGCC
>CAZYMM010000255.1:0-2378 GCA_964648515.1 uncultured Conexibacter sp. | reverse complement strand
GAGGCGTCCGAGCCGCCGATGTGGTGGCCGTACTCGGGGTGATCGCCGTACTTCATCACCGAGACCGGCTTGCCCAGCGCGGCCCAGACGTTGTTGTAGTTGACGCCCGCGGCCATCACGCGCACGATCACCTCGAACGCGCCCGGTTCGGGAACCTCGATCTGCTCGATCTGGAAGGCGTCGACCGGTTCGCCGAAGCGCTCCTCGCGGATCACCCAGGCGGGCATCGTGGCGGGGAGCTCACCGAGCTCGGTCAGGGGGCTGTGGAGCTGCGACATCAGGGCGTCCATAGGGGCGGGAACGATAGCCGCGGGCACCGGCGGCTGCGTTCGCGCTGCAGCCGGCTGAACGGCTGCGTCAGTCGCCGAGCCAGCCCGAGCGCCGGAACCACCAGTACAACAGCAGGCAGCTGATCACGAGCCCGCCGATCCCGAAGACCCAGAATGAGGCCGCCGAGTCGATGTGACGGACCATCATCCCGAAGTTCTGGCCGAAGAAGCCGGTGATGAACGTCAGCGGCAGGAAGATCGTCGCCACGATCGCGAGTTGCTTGGAGATCTCGTTGAGCCGGTTTGAGACCGTCGAGAGATAGATGTCGAGCGCACCCGCGAGCAGGTCGCGGCCGGTGTCGATCTCCTCGGAGATCCGCACGAGATGGTCGTAGACGTCGCGCAGCCAGCGGTGGGCCTCGCCGTCCTCGATCCCGTCGAGCTCGGCGAGCCGCTGGCCGTCGCGGGCGAGCACGTCGCGCTGTGGTGTCGTCACCCGCCGCAGCCCGACCAGCCGGCGCCGCAGCAGAAACAGCTCCTCGCGCTGCTGCACGGACGGTCGCTGCAGCATCGCGCCCGTCAGCGTGTCGATCTCGTCGCCGATCCGGTCGAGCTCGGGGAAGAACGAGTCGGCGAGCGTGTCGAGGATGCGGTAGAGGGCGGTCGCGCCCGAGCCCGCGCCGCCGCCGGCGATGAAGCGGTAGGTCGGCTCGAGCGCCTTGCTGCCGTTGCGATGGATCGTGACGATCCCGAACGCGCCGAGGTGCAGATGGATCTCGACCGGCGCGTCGGCAAAGCCGAACGCGACCAGCAGCGCGTGGTCGCCGTAGTCGTCGAACTTGGCCCGCTGGCCGAACTCGAGTGAGTCGTCGATCGCCAGGCGGTGCAGCGAGAGCCGCTCGCCGAGCGCGTCGATCGTCGCCGCGTCCGGGCTGTCGAGGTCGAGCCAGAAGCGCTCGCCGGCGGCGAGCGCGGCGCCGATCGCACCGTCGTCGTAGGAACGCAGCAGGCGCATCCGGTTCTAGGGCGTCTGGAGCTGGTTCTGGGAGCTCGGGCGCTCGGGGCCGACCGTCAGCTCGGTCGTGCGCAGGCTGCCCGAGCGCAGTTCGTAGCTGCCGGGCGAGACGATCACGCCGGCCTTCGTCGCATCGCCGGCGGCGATCATCGGCGTGCGCAGCGCGACCTCGCCGCCGTCACTTCTGACGAGCACGAGCGGCCGGCCGTTCGCGGTCCGGTTGGCGATCATCAGGTCGAGCTGCCCGGCGCCGATCACCTGCGGGTCGACGCGGATCGCGTCGGCGCTCATCAGCACGCTGACACCGGCCGGCAGCGCCGGCCGCCAGGCATTCTTGCGCGGCTGGCGCTCCTCGCCGCAGCCTGAGGCCGCGCCGGCGGCGACGGTCAGGAGCAGCGCTGCTGTCAGAACCCTGCGATGCGACATCGGCCGCCAGACCCTAACGGACCGGCGGGCGGTGGGGAAGAACGTCGTGGCCGAGAATCTCAGAGCGTCAGAGCGCCCCGAGCGGCGAGTAGAGCCGCTCGATCTCCTCGAGGTCGGCCTGGAGGTCATCCCACGCGCCCTCTTCGGCCTTCTCGTAGGCGCGACCGCTGATCCCGTCGAGCTGCTCGCGGTAGTGCTGCCAGGCCTCGGCGACCGCATCGTCGCGGCGCTGGAGGTCGGGGGCGAAGGGCAGCCGGGCCATCACCGCAGACCGTAGCGGGTTCGAGCGGTGGGGGTGGACGGTTCGCTGCCGTCCGGTCCGTCAGCGTACGGACGCCGTGATGCCGGCAACGTCGACGATGTCGCCCGGTTCGGCCTCGCGCCGCAGCAGCGCCAGCGCGAGCGGGCCGCGGGACGGCGAGATGACGGCGCTGCCGACGGCCCCGAGCTCACGCCCGCCGCCGCTGATCGTGGCGCCGGCCGCGACCGGGGCGGCCGGCTCGAGTGTGCGCAGGACGCGGTTCGGGCGGCCCTTGTAGTGCAGGCGCGCCACCGTCTCCTGGCCGACGTAGCAGCCCTTGGTGAAGCTCACGGCCCGTTCGGTCATCGCCGCCTCCGCGGGCATCGTGCTCTCGTCGAGCTCGCGGCCCCAGCGCGGCCGGCCGGCC
>CAZYMM010000254.1:0-2384 GCA_964648515.1 uncultured Conexibacter sp. | reverse complement strand
CGGGCCGGACGCCAAGAACCCGACGATCGGCCAGATCCTGCTGATGAGCAAGGAGATGCTCCAGCGCACCGTCCTCTCTGACCCTCACGTCGAGGTCTACGGTTGTGGTCGTGAGGACATCCGCAGCGGCGCGATCGACCGCCGCGTGCTGGCGACGCTCGAGTTCCTCGCCGCGTCCGGGCTGCGGCCGACGGTCAGCTCGCTGCACTGCGGCCACGGCTACTTCACGACCTCCGGCAACGTCTCCGAGCACTCGACCGGCAGCGCCGTCGACATCGCCGCGATCAACGGCATCCCGATCCTCGGCCATCAGGGCTCAGGTTCGATCACCGACATCACGAACCGCCGCCTGCTGACGCTTCAGGGCACGATGAAGCCCCACCAGATCATCAGCCTGATGACCTACGAGGGCGCCGACAACACGCTTTCGCTGCCCGACCACGCCGACCACATCCACGTCGGCTTCCGCCCCGAGTTCGACCCGAACTCAAAGCAGGCGCGGCGGATGGCGGCGATCCTCAAGCCGAAGCAGTGGATCAAGCTGATCGGGCGCCTCGACCAGATCGAGAACCCGAAGGTTCTGACCTCGCCCTCGAAGTACGCGATCGACGTCAAGGCGTCGACTCACAAGGGCGACTAGCTCGGGGCGGCGAAGCCTTCTGGCTTTGTCCTCGGTCGCTCGCCTACCGGGGGTAGGCGTCGCTCCCTGCGTCCGCGCCAGAAGACACCGCCGCTCCCTCGCGTGCCCCCGCGCGTAGAAGCGCCCGTCAGCGCCCCGTCCAGCGCGGCTCGCGCTTGGCGAGGAAGGCGCCGATCCCCTCGCGGGCGTCCGCGGATCCGAAGACGGCCGCGAACGCATCCTGCTCGGCGGCGATGCCGTCGTCGAGGTCGCCCTTGGCCGACACCCGCTTGATCTGCTCGACCGCGACCGGCGCCTGGCCTGCGAGCCGGCGCGCCCACTGCACCGCGGTGTCGAGCAGCTCGTGATCCTCGACGACGCGGGTGACGAGCCCGAGGTCGCCGGCCTCGTCGGCCGTGATCGGATCGCCGATCAGGTTCAGCTCGAGTGCCTTGGCGGCGCCGATCAGCCGTGCGACACGCTGGGTGCCGCCGAAGCCGGGCACGATCCCGAGCTTGATCTCGGGCTGGCCGAACAGCGCCGAGCGGGCGGCGATCCGGAAGTCACAGGCGATAGCGAGCTCGTCGCCGCCGCCGAACGCAAGCCCGTTGACGGCCGCGATCGTCACGATCCGGCTCTGCTCGAACTCGCGCAGCAGCCCGTGTGCGTCATCGATGAACTGCCGGCCAGAGGTGGCGTCAAGGCCGGTGAAGGCCTTGATGTCGGCGCCCGCGCAGAACAGCATCGGGTTGGCCGAGGCGATCACCAGAGCGCGGATGTCGCCGCGCTCAACGACGTGGTCCCAGGCTGTGCGCAGATCGGCGACGAGCTGCGGCGAGATCGCGTTCATCGGCGGGTTCTGAAGCCACACGATCGCGACGCCGTCGCGGGTCTCGAGCGCAACCAGCTCGGCCGGCTGCTCGGAGTCCGGCTGCGGATAGGCGTAGAACCCCTGACCGCTCTGCTTCCCCAGCCTTCCCTGGGCGACCAGCCGTTGCAGGATCACCGGCGGCGCGAAGTCCTCGCCCCACTCGTGCTCGGCCCGAAGCAGCCGTGCGAGCACGACGTCGAGGCCCTCGGCATCGGCGCGCATGAACGGCGGCAGGATCCCGCGCCGTGGGTCGAGCCCGGCGCCGGCGATCATCCCGAAGTCGATGTCGCGGTGGGTGGCGACCCCCTCCTCGAGCACCAGGCAGGCTTCGACGAACGTCTTCAGCGCCAGCCGCTCGGCCAGCTCGTCACCGTCGGGGGCCGCGTCGCCGGGCAGCCGGCGGGTCATATCCGGCCCGTAGACGCCCTCGCCCCCGCTCTTGGCACCGAGCTTGCCGCCGGCGACCAGCTCGCCGATCCCACCGGCGACGTAGAAGCGGTCGCCGTAGCTCTCGTGCAGGTGCTCGGCGGTGTGCTGGAAGACGTCGAGGCCGAGCGCGTTGAGCAGCAGGAACGGGCCCATCGGCACGAGCTTGCGCTCGGTCAGTGCCGCGTCGATCTGCTGGATGTCGAGGCCGAGCCGCTCCTGCTCGCGCAGCACCTCCGAGACGCCGGCGATCAGGATCCGGTTGACGACGAAGCCGGGCACCTCAGCACAGACGATCGGCTGCTTGCGGATCGCCTGGGCGAACGTCACAGCGGCGGTGATCGTCTCCTGGCTTGTGTCGTCGGACTCGATGACCTCGATCAGCGGCATCAGCGACGCCGGGTAGAAATAGTGGAAGCCGACGACCTTGTCGGGCCGCAGCGTGGCCTCGCCGATCTCGGTGATCGA
>CAZYMM010000253.1:0-2409 GCA_964648515.1 uncultured Conexibacter sp. | reverse complement strand
TCAGGCCGGTCTTGACGATCGCCTGGGCGAGCACGGTCGCGGTCGTCGTGCCGTCGCCGGCGACGTCGTTGGTCGCCGTGGCGACCTCGCGGACGAGCTGGGCGCCCTGGTTCTCGAAGACGTCCTCGACCTCGATCTCACGGGCGATCGTGACGCCGTCGTTGGTGATCGTGGGGGCGCCGAACTTCTTGTCGATGACGACGTAGCGGCCCTTCGGGCCGAGCGTCACCTTGACGGCGTTGGCGACGGTGTCGACGCCGGCCTCGAGGGCCTTGCGTGCCGCCGCATCGAAGCGGATTTCCTTGTGAGCCATGTTGGTTCGTTCTCCTGTCTAGGCGACCTTGGCGAGGATGTCGGACTCACGAAGAACCAGCAGTTCCTCGCCGTCGACCTTGATCTCGGTACCGCCGTACTTGCTGTAGAGCACGACGTCGCCCTTGGCGACGTCGAGCGGGATGCGCTTCTCGCCGTCCTCGTCCCAGCGGCCATCACCGGCTGCGACGACGGTGCCCTTCTGGGGCTTCTCCTTGGCGGTGTCGGGGAGCACGAGGCCGCTGGCCGTCGTCTCCTCCTCGTCGATGGCGCGGACGATCACGCGATCGCCGAGCGGCTTCAGTTTCATGGTGGTCTGCGTCTCCGTTGACGTTGTTCGTTGACGGTCCGCGGTCTTTCGGCACTCTCAGGGTGAGAGTGCCAGGACCGCGGGCCGCACTATAGCGAGATGAACGCTCGTCCGTGCGTTGGCTGGCACTCGGGCGTCGATAGTGCCGACGGACGCTAGTCGGTCTTCAGTCGAACAGGCCTCAAGTTCCCGGGCGCAGCGCCGACACGGTCAATATGAACCCGTCCGGTGATCACGACAGCGCCGTGTCCGAGCCGTCCGTCGCGCCCCCGGGGCTGACGCTGGTGCCGCCGCTCGACGATCAGGACGCGTCGCCGGCCGAGTCGCAGGCGGGTGCTGCCCCGGCCGTCGTCCGCCGGCTCACGAAGACGCCGCTGCCACGCCGCTCCAAGCGGGTCGTGGCCCCCGGCCAGGTCCGCTCGCCGCAGGAGCTGATCGAGATGGGCGAGATCGCCACCGACTCGCGAGTCGTAGCGCTCAGGGACCCGGAGACCGACGGCCGCCCGTACCGCTTCCCCGGCTGCGCACACCCCGCCGACATGCTCGCGCTGCTCGACGCCGCCGCTGCGGCTCCGCGCGCGGCCTGAGCAACCGCGCCGCTAGTTCTGGGCGCCGCCGATGCCGAGCCGGGCGTCGGTGAAGGACTGCGGCCGGTCGATGATCTGCGAGAAGCGCACCACGGTGACGATGTCGTCCATCGTGACCGAGCGCGCGTAGATCTGCTCGAGGAAGTGCATCATCTCCTCGTGGCGACGGAACTCGGGGTTGTCGTGCTCGATGTCACGCGGCGTCAGCTCCTTGATCCGCTTGACCTCGACCTGGTCGATGACGGCCTCGAAGATCTTCTCGCGCGGCGAGTGCTGATAGCCGATCGTGACCAGCACGAGCTGGTTCTTCTGGTACTTGTGCGACTTGTCGCCGAGGCGGATCGTCGCCGTCTTGCGACCGCGCTTGAGCTGGTCGGCGAAGATCGTCGAGTAGAAGTTGAGGACCTGCATCGGTCCTTCACACTACCCGCAGCGGCGGCGCCCTGCAGGGCATCAACAATCAGTAGACGTAGCCGTCGAGCGCGGGCGGGTCGATGACGGTCAGCCGTCCGCGCCCCTGCCTGATCACACCGGCCCGTTCGAGCACCGCGAGGAAGCGGCTGGCGGACTCGCGCGAGGAGCCCGCGAGCTGGGCGATCTCGGCCTGCGTGGCGGTCACCAGCACATCGCCGTCCGGAGCACCCTCGCGCTGGGCCTTGGCGACCATCTCGCGCAGCACTCCGGCAACCCGGCTCTGCACGGTCTGAAACGACTGGCGCGTCAGCCGCTCGTTGGTCTCACGCAGCCGGCGGCCGAGGCCGACGACGATCTTGACGGCGATGTCGGGATGCTCGCGCATCAGCCGCCGCATGTCGGTGCCGAGGATCGCGACCGCCTCGACCTCGTCGAGCGTCTGGACCGTCGCCGAACGCCGCTCATCGTCGAACATCGCCAGCTCACCGAAGAAGTCGCCGGGGCCGAAGTGGGCCAGGGCGAGCGTGCGGCCGTCGCTGTGCTCGCGGATCGCGCGCGCATGGCCGGAGCCGAGCACGTAGCAGGTGTCGCTGGCGTCGCCTTCGCGGAAGATCACGTGCCCGGCTGCGAACGCTCGCAGGATCGAGACCTCGGCGACGTGCTCGAGGTCGGCCGGAGCCAGCGCGTCGAAGACGGGCACGCGCGCGAGCAGCTCGGCGCTCCTGGACGGAGTGGGCACCGCGACGTTGTACCAGGACTGCGTGGCCTGCGTCACATAGCGTCAGG
>CAZYMM010000252.1:0-2413 GCA_964648515.1 uncultured Conexibacter sp. | reverse complement strand
GCGAGGGGCTCTTGCGGATCGTCGCCGGCCACAAGCCCGACCTTGCGATCTGCGATGTGCGGCTGCCGCCCAGCTTCACCGACGAGGGGCTGCGGGCCGCGGTCGAGGCGCGGCGCCGTCAGCCGGACCTCGGGATCGTGATGTTGAGCCAGTACGTCGAGCCCGCGTACACGGCGGAGCTGCTGGCCGCGGGCGACGGTGGTGTCGGCTATCTGCTCAAGGAGCGGGTCGGCGACATCCCGGCCTTCCTCGCCGCGCTGGAGCGCGTCGCCGCCGGCGGCACCGCGCTCGATCGCGAAGTTGTGGCAATGCTGGTCCGCGAGCGGACCGGCGGCGCCGGCGAGCAGGAGCTGGCCGCGCTGACCGCGCGTGAGCGCGAGGTGTTGGGGCTGATGGCAGAGGGGCGCAGCAACGGCGCGATCGCGCGCGAGCTCGTGGTTACGACGGGGGCCGTCGAGAAGCACGTCTCGAACATCTTTGCCAAGCTCGATCTGCCTGCGACAGATGACGATCACCGCCGTGTGCTGGCGGTGCTCGCCCACCTCCGCGCGGGCTGAGAACCGGTGTGAATAGCTCCGGTTCGTGGTGCGTCCAGCAAACCTGGCCGCTTCCCGATGTCCGCTCAAGCGATCCGCTGAGAACCCGATACGAACCCTGTGATGTCGATTTCGCGGATCACGATCCTGCTCCTCGCGCTCGGCGCCATGCTCGGCCTGAACGCGTCCGTCGCCGGTGCCGCGGTGCCGGGGGTGAACCTCAGCGGACCGCCGACCGTCGACGCCGCGCAGCGCGTGATCGCGACCGGCGCCAAGACCGTGCGCGTGTTCGCCCTCTGGCGTGACTTCGAGCCCGGCGGGCCCGGCCAGTACCCGCCGTCGGCGTCGGCGCCCCAGAGTCTGCGCGACCTCTCCGCGGCCTGGGACGCCGGGCTGAAGACGATGAGCGACCACGGCATCAAGACCGTCTTCGTGCTCTACGAGACGCCGCAGTGGGCGAACGGCTCGGGCGACCGCCTCGCGCCGCCGAACGACCCGGCGACGTACGCATCGTTCGTCGGGCGGTTCGCCGCCCACATGCGTCAGATCGGCGTGGCGGTCCGCGGCTACGAGATCTGGAACGAGGCCGACGCACCCGAGTTCTGGCACCCGGCCCCCGACGCCGGCCGCTATACGGCGCTGCTGAAGGCCTCGTACCGTGCGATCAAGGCCGCCGACCCGGCGGCGACGGTGATCACCTCGCCAACGACGGCCAACAACGTCGACTGGCTGCGTGCGATCTACGCCGCCGGCGCCGGCGGCTCGTTCGACGCCGCGGCCGTGCACACCGACACCGCCTGTCTGGACCGCGCTCCCGACAACTACGACCGGATGCCGGACGGCACGATCGCGCCCTACGTCTTCCTCGGCTACCGATCCTTCCACGACGTGATGGCCGCCAACGGCGACGGCGACAAGCCGATCATCATGTCCGAGCTCGGCTGGAGCTCGACCGGTGGCCGTGCCAACTCCTGTGCGCGTGGTCGCTGGGCGGGACAGAAGCCCGACGGTGTCACCGAGGCCAAGCAGGCCGAGTACCTGACACAGGCGTTCGGCTGTATGGCCAACGACCCCTACATGACCGACGCGCTCTGGTTCGCGCTCGACGACCTGCCCGCCCAGCCGCTCGCCGAGATGCGCTCCTACGGGCTCGTCCGCGGGAACGGCTCGTTCAAGCCCAGCTACCAGGCCTTCCAGCAGGTCGCGGCGCAGAACGGCGGCCCACCGAAGAAGTGCGGTGACTTCGACCCGCCGAAGCTGACGGTGCTCTCGCCGCAGCCCGGCCAGCAGTTCGTCGACAGCATCGACATCGTCGCCCAGGCGACCGCTGCGGGCAACCAGGTCGTGAAGATCAAGTACAGCTACGACGGCGGCAAGAACATCCGCAGCTACAGCGCGACCGCCGCCGACCTCTCGACCCCGTCGCGGCTGGCGCCGTGGTGGGGCAGCAAGACGCTGGCGCTCGGGGAGCACACGATCGAGGTGACCGCCTACGACAAGCGCGGCAACAGCCAGACGGTGACCGTCCCGGTTGTCAAGGTCGCCTCTATGTCGTCCTCGATCGTGCCGCGGTTCGCCGCCGCCGGCCTGTTGCGGCCGAAGTGCAAGGGGCGGACCTGCACCGTCTCGGGGTCGCTGCAACGCGGGCAGGCCGGCACGCCGACGATCGGCGGCAAGGTCGCCGTGGAGTGGCAGTTCCTGAACAAGAAGAAGAAGTGGCGCAAGCTGAGCGGCGGCCTCGCGCACGCGAACAAGCCGTTCCGCTTCCGCGCCAAGCTGCGGATGGCCGGCCGCTGGCGCGTGCGCGTCGTCTATCAGGGGATGAGCCCCTGGAAGCCGGCGGCGAGCCGCTGGGCGTACTTCCGGCTGCGGTAGGG
>CAZYMM010000251.1:0-2517 GCA_964648515.1 uncultured Conexibacter sp. | reverse complement strand
CTCGGCCACGCGCGAGGAGGTCGCGGCGGCCGTCCATGAGGCCGGCTACGAGCTGGTCTCGTGAGCGCCACGACGAGCCATCCGCCGCAGACCCCCGAGCGCCTCGAGCTCGACGTGCTCGGCATGACCTGCGCGTCCTGCGCGACCCGCGTCGAGCGGCGCCTCAACAAGCTCGACGGCGTCTCGGCCCAGGTCAACTATGCGACCGAGAAGGCGACCGTCGACTTCGACCCGGCCGCGATCGGCGCCGGCGATCTGGTCGAGGCGGTGCGCGGCGCCGGCTATGACGCGGTCCTGCCGCGCGCCGCCGCCGAGCCGCAGCCCGGTGCGCATGCGAGCGATCACGAACACCACGCCGTGCCCGACGACCTCGGCCGCCGGCTGATCTTCTCCGCCGTCCTGACGCTGCCGGTGATGGTGCTGTCGATGGTGCCGGCGCTGCAGTTCGACAACTGGCAGTGGCTGGCGCTGCAGCTCGCCACCCCGGTCGTGCTCTGGGGCGCCTGGCCCTTCCACCGTGCCGCCTGGGTCAACCTGCGCCACGGCGCGGCGACGATGGACACGCTGATCTCGCTCGGCGTGCTCGCAGCCTGGCTCTGGTCGCTCTACGCACTGTTCTTCGGTGACGCCGGGATGACCGGGATGAAGATGACGTTCACGCTGCTGCCGGAGTCAGGGTCGGGTGGGGCGGCGAGCCACATCTATCTGGAGACCGGCGCCGCGGTGACGACCTTCCTGCTCGCCGGGCGCTGGTTCGAGCACCGTGCCAAGCGCCGCGCCGGTGCGGCGCTGACCGCGCTGCTCGAGCTCGGCGCCAAGGACGTCGCTGTGCTCGGCGCGGATGGCACCGAACGGCGGATCGCGATCGACGAGCTCGCTCCCGGGATGCGCTT
Organism: uncultured Conexibacter sp.; assembly: GCA_964648515.1. Classification (GTDB taxonomy): domain Bacteria; phylum Actinomycetota; class Thermoleophilia; order Solirubrobacterales; family Solirubrobacteraceae; genus Baekduia. Next base: position 1,624 of record CAZYMM010000251.1, on the reverse strand, counting down.
CGTCGTCCGCCCGGGCGAGAAGATCGCCACCGACGGTGTGATCGAGGAGGGCCGCTCGTCGGTCGACCAGTCGCTGCTGACCGGCGAGTCGGTGCCGGTCACCAAGGCGCCCGGCGACGAGGTCGTCGGCGCCGCCGTCAACGTCGGCGGCCGGCTCGTCGTGCGCGCGACCAAGGTCGGCGCCGACACCGCGCTCGCGCAGATCGCGCGGCTGGTCAGCGACGCGCAGTCCGGCAAGGCGCCGGTCCAGCGGCTGGCCGACCGGATCTCGGCCGTCTTCGTCCCGGCGGTGATCATCTTCTCGCTGGCGACACTCGGCTACTGGCTTCTGACCGGCGCCGGGACCACGTTCGCGTTCGAGGCCGCGGTCGCCGTGCTGATCATCGCCTGCCCGTGCGCGCTCGGCCTGGCGACGCCGACCGCGCTGCTGGTCGGCACCGGCCGCGGCGCGCAGCTCGGCCTCCTGATCAAGGGGCCGGAGATCCTCGAGTCCACGCGCCGCGTCGACACGATCGTGCTCGACAAGACCGGGACCGTCACGACCGGCCGGATGGAGCTCGTCGAGACGATCGTCGCCGGCGGCGAGGACGAGGAGCAGGTGCTGGCGCTCGCCGGCGCGCTCGAGCACGCCTCCGAGCATCCGGTCGCGGCCGCGATCGCGCGCGCGGCCGCTGCCGCCGGTCCGCTGCAGACGGTCGAGGGCTTCCAGAACGTCGAGGGGCTCGGCGTTCAGGGTGTTGTCGGCGGGCACGCGCTGGTCGTCGGCCGGCCGGCGCTGCTGCGCGACTGGAGCGTCACGATCCCGCCCGAGCTCGAGACCGCCCAGGCCGCCGCCGAGCAGCGCGGCGCCACCGCCGTGCTCGTCGCCTGGGATGGCAGCGCGCGCGCCGTGCTCGCGGTCGCCGATGCCGTCAAGGAGACGTCGGCTCAGGCGGTCGCCGCGCTGCGCGAGCTCGGCCTGCGGCCGGTGCTGCTGACCGGCGACAACGAGGTCACGGCGCGCTCGGTTGCCGCGCAGGTCGGGATCGACGAGGTGATCGCCGAGGTGCTGCCGGCCGACAAGGCCGCGGTGATCCGGCGGCTGCAGTCAGAGGGGCGTGTCGTCGCGATGGCCGGCGACGGCGTCAACGACGCGCCCGCGCTGGCCCAGGCCGATCTCGGCCTGGCGATCGGGACCGGCGCCGACGTCGCGATCGAGGCCTCGGACCTGACGCTCGTCGCCGGCGACCTGCGTGCCGCCGGTGACGCGATCCGGCTCTCGCGTGCGACGCTGCGGACGATCAAGCAGAACCTCGGCTGGGCGTTCGGCTACAACGTCGCCGCGATCCCGCTGGCCGCCGCCGGTCTGCTCAACCCGCTGATCGCCGGCGCCGCGATGGCGCTATCGAGCGTCTCGGTCGTCGCCAACGCACTGCGGCTGCGGCGCTTCCGTTCCAGCTATGACCCCGCCTGACCGGCCGGCGATCAGGCAGCAAGCCGGTCGAGTGGCGTTGCACTATCGCTGAGCGATAGGTGCAACGCCACTCGACCGGCGGGGGGAGCGCGGGATGGCCTTCCAGGCAGCGGCGGCGACCTGGCTGCCGACAGCGGCCAGCGCGGCCAGCCGCAGCACCAGCGCCGGCAC
>CAZYMM010000250.1:0-2530 GCA_964648515.1 uncultured Conexibacter sp. | reverse complement strand
TCCCGGGTCCGCGAGTGCGCGATCGTGACCGTCGCGTCGGCGGCCAGCAGCAGCTGGGCCATCGGCTTGCCGAACAGGTTCGAGCGGCCGACGACGACGGCGCGAGCGCCCGACAGCTCGGTACCGGCCTCGGCCAGCAGCCGCATCACCCCGGCTGGCGTGCAGGGCCGCAGCCCCGGGAGACCGAGCGCGAGCCGGCCGGCACTGACCGGCGTCAGCCCGTCGACATCCTTGTCGGGGTCGATCAGCCCGGTCAGATGGACGCCGTCGAGCCCGTCGGGAACGGGAAGCTGGCAGAGGATCCCGTCGACCGCCGGGTCGGCGTTGAGCGCGGTGATCACCGCCTCGACCTCGGCCGATGCGGCGTCCGCGGCGAGCACGGTGCCGAACGCGGCCATGCCGACCTCTGCGCAGGCGCGATGCTTGGCGGCCACGTAGATCTCGCTGGCCGGGTCGGCGCCGACAAGCACGGTCGCGAGCCCCGGCGGGCGGCCGTGGCGGGCCGTGAAGGATGCGACCTCTTCAGCGATCCCGGCGCGAACCCGCGCCGCGATCTCCCGTCCATCGATGATCTTGGCGCTCACGCGCTGGAACCTAGCGCCCGTCGGCGGTCAGCGGTGCGTACTCGGCCATCAGGCTGCGCTCGGTGTCGGCGAAGCGTACGGTCAGCACGCCGCCGGCGGCGACGTTCGTGACCAGCCCGGCGCCGAACTTGGGGTGGCGCACACGGTCGCCGGCCGACCATCGCACCGGCCCGGCCCCGGTGGCGGCGGTCGCGGAGGACTGGGCCCGCATCGAGGCCCACGAGCCGAGCGCCCGCGGCCGCACGCCGGCCGTCCCGGCGTCGTCGCGGCCGGCGGCGACGACGCTCTCGGGGATCTCGGCCAGGAAGCGGCTCGGGGCGCCGTAGCTCGACTGGCCGAAGACCATCCGTCGCTGGGCATGGGTCAGCGTCAGCGTCCGCATCGCCCGTGTCATGCCGACGTAGCAGAGCCGCCGCTCCTCCTCGACATCGCCCTGCTCGATCGCGCGCGAGTGCGGAAAGAGCTGCTCCTCGAGCCCGATCATGAAGACGTGCGGGTACTCGAGCCCCTTGGCGTTGTGGAGCGTCATCAGCGTCACGAGCCCGGCGTCGTCACGACGGCCGTCGGCGTCCGAGCGCAGCGCGGTCTGCTCGAGGAACTGCCCGAGCGGCGTCATCGCGCCGGCATCGGAACCGTCGTGGACCGCAGGTTCGCGGTCGAACCCGCGGGCGGCCTCGACCAGCTCATCGAGGTTCTCGAGCCGGCCCTGCGCCTCGATCGTCCGCTCGTTCTCGAGCGCGTCGCGATAGCCGCTGCGGTCGAGCACGGCGTCGAGCAGCTCGGCCACCGGACCGCCGCGTGCGGCCAGCTCACGTAGAGCACCGATCATCGTCGCGAACCCGGCCAGCGCCTTGGCAGCCGCGGTGCCGAGCCCGGGGACGCCGCCGGCGATCACATCGAGGATCGGCTCGCCGAGCGCGTCGGCGTGGGCGAGGATCCGCCCGACCGACGTCTGCCCGAGCGCCCGCTTGGGGCTGTTGATGATCCGCGTCAGGGCGACGGCATCGGACGGGTTCCCCAGCACCGTCAGGTAGGCGAGCGCATCCTTGATCTCGGCGCGCTCGTAGAACTTCGTACCGCCGACGACCTGGTAGGGCATGTCGGCGCGGACGAGCACGTCCTCAAGCACCCGCGACTGGGCGTTGGTGCGGAAGAAGACGGCGATCTCGGTCAATGAGGCCGGGCGGGCGGGGTCGCTCCGCAGTCGCTCGATCTCACCGAGGATGAACCGCGCCTCGGCGTGCTCGTCGGGCAGCTCGCAGACGGTGACCGGCTCGCCCTCACCGTGGTCGGTCCAGAGCTGCTTGGCGATCTGGCCGCGGTTGTGGGCGATCACGCCGTTGGCGGCGGTCAGGATCGACTGCGTCGAGCGGTAGTTGCGCTCGAGCTTGATCACGGTGACCGGCGCCCCGCCCTGACCGAAGTCGTCCTGGAAGTCGAGGATGTTGCGGATGTCGGCGCCGCGGAAGCCGTAGATCGACTGCGCGTCGTCGCCGACGACACAGAGGTTGCGATGCTCGCCGGCGAGCAGCTGGAGCAGCCGGTACTGGGCGTGGTTTGTGTCCTGGTACTCGTCGACGAGCACGTGCCGGAAGACCGCCCGGTAGCGCTCGAGCACTTCGGGGAACAGCTCGAGGACGTTGACGGTCCGCATCAGCAGGTCGTCGAAGTCCATCGCGTTCATGCGCATCAGCTCGCGCTCGTAGAGCGAGTAGACGTCGGCCGCCGTCCGCTCCCACCAGTCGCCCTGAGCGGCCGCGAACTCGTCGGCGCCGCGCAGCCGGTTCTTGGCCTCGGAGATCCTGGAGCCGACGCCCGCCGGCGTGAACCGCTTCGGATCGCCGCCGGCCTGCTCGATGCAGCGCTTGATCAGGCGGCGGCTGTCGGCCTGGTCGTAGATCGTGAACGTACGCGTGTAGCCGAGCCGCGGCGCCTCGGCGCGCAGG
>CAZYMM010000249.1:0-2536 GCA_964648515.1 uncultured Conexibacter sp. | reverse complement strand
CCGGTGCTCGTGCACTGGAAGGAGCGCGAGAGCGTCTACCGCAGCCGCCGCCGCCGGATCGCCTCTGAGCACGGCGGTCTGGTGCCCGCCTATCCGATCGGGGGACCGGGCGCCGATCTGCCAGGGATGCGCGACACGCCGCGTGCCAAGCGTCAGCGGTTGACGGTCCCCGAGGATCCTGAGCGCAGGGTCTCGCAGTCCGAGTGGAGCCAGATGGTCGCCGATATCGCCGGTGAGACCGGCCCGCCCGCGCAGGCAGAACGCCCGGCCCGCGATCAGGATCCGGCCGCCGACGCGAGCCCCGAGGATCTGGTGCTCAAGGACGACAGCCGCGCCGCACGACCCAAACGCCCGCGCAACCGCCGCCACGGGAGGCCACGCTGATGGCGATGTTCGCCTGGACGATGATGGCGATCGCCATCTGGCACTTCACGATCTGGATCCCGGACCGCTTCTGGGGCGGGATCGTCGGCGCCTTCCTCTGCGGCCTGTTCGGCGCCGTGCTGATCGCCTGGCTGATCAACGGCCTGCACGTCCCCGGTCGTCACGAGACCCATCTGCTGACCGCGCTCGAGGCGATCCCTGGTGCGCTCCTGGGCACGGCGTTCGCCTATTTTGAGGGCGTCCGGCGCAAGATCCCGGCGCTCGAGCTCTAGTGTCCTGAGTCGGCCTGGGGCCGCTGTCCTGCAGTCCGCCTCCGCAACCGGCATTGCACGAATCTGCGACAGATGTCCGCCGCAGCGCTGAAATGCCCGCTCCGAGCGGGAACCGCGGCCTGATCCGTCGGGTCCGGGTGGCACCCTGACGGGCCGTGCTCGCAGACGCCGCAGCCGCACTCGATCTTCCGCCCTGCCCGGCCGGCGCCGCGCTTGCGCTGGTCCGCGACCTCGGCCTCAGCAACCCGGTGGCGCAGGTTCTCGTCCGGCGCGGGCTCGCCGATGTCGAGGCCGCCCGCACCTGGCTCAACGCCGACGAGCGTCATCCGCCCGAGGCGTTCGCGGCTATCGACGCGGCGGTCGGCCCGGTGCTCGACGCCTGCCGCCGTGGTGCCCGCATCACCGTCCACGGCGACTACGACGTCGACGGTGTCGCGTCGACCGCGATCCTCGTCCGTGCGCTGCGATCGATCGGCGGTGACATCGATTGGTACCTGCCGAGCCGGACCGAGGACGGATACGGCCTGAGCGGAGCCACCGTCCGCCGGCTCGCCGATCGCGGCACCGAGCTGCTGCTGCTCACGGACTGCGGCATCACCGCGGTTGACGAGGTCGCGCTGGCGCGTGAGCTCGGGCTGACGGTCGTGATCATCGACCATCACCGGCCGCGGCCCGACGGCGTGCTGCCGGACGCACCGATCGTCCATCCGCAGCTCTGCGGCTACCCATGCCCCGATCTCTGTGCAGCCGGGGTCGCATACAAGTTCTCAGGTGCACTGCTGGTCGCGGCCGGGCATGAGGCCGCGATCAGCGACACCGATCTCGACCTTGTCGGTCTGGCGACGGTCGCCGACTGCGTGCCGCTGACCGGTGAGAACCGGCGGCTGGTGCGCGCCGGGCTGCGGGCGCTCGCGCGGACCGAGAAGCCGGGTCTACGCGCCCTGATGGCGGTCTGTGACGTCGACCCCGGCCGGCTGTCCGAGCGTGAGCTGGGCTTCCGGCTGGCGCCGCGGCTCAACGCCGCCGGCCGGGTCGCGCGGGCCGACGCCGCGCTCGAGCTGCTGCTGACCCACGACACGGAGCGAGCGCGTGAGATCGCTGCCGAGCTCGACCAGGTCAATGCCCGCCGCCGCTTCGAGGAGACCCGCATCCTGCACGAGGCCGAGGCTCAGCTCGCCGCGCTCGGCGAGCAGCCCGCCTACGTGCTCTGGGGCGAGGGCTGGCACCCGGGCGTGATCGGCATCGTCGCCTCGCGGCTGGCCGAACGCCACCACCGGCCGGTGATCGTCGTCGGCGTCACGGGGGAGACCGGCACCGGCTCGGGGCGCTCGATCCCGAGCTTCGACCTGCACGCGGCGCTGACCGCCGCCGCCCCGGCGCTGCTGCGCTTCGGTGGCCACCGCGCCGCCGCCGGCTGCACGGTCGAGGTCTCACGGCTGCCCGAGCTGCGCGAACGGTTCACGGCCCACGCCGCGGCCACACTGCGGCCCGAGGATCTCGTCCCGCGTGAGCGCGTCGATGCCGTCGTCGGCGGCGACGAGCTGACCTTCGCGCTGGCCGAGGAGCTTCAGCGGCTGGCACCGTTCGGCACCGGGAACCCGGGCGTGTCGCTGCTGATCCCGGCCGCGCGGCTGGTCGGCGCGCGCACGATCGGTGACGGGCGCCACCTGCGCTTCACGGTCGAGTCCGGCGGCACGCGGGCGCAGGCGGTCGCGTTCGGAACGGCGTCGCTGCCCGACGAGGCGGCCGACGGCCGGATCGCGGCGACGTTCCGCTTCGAGCTCAACGAGTTCCGTGGTGCGGTGACGCCGCAGCTCGTTCTGCGGCGGCTGATGCCGGCCGCGTTCGGACGGGTCCGGCTCGTCGGCGAGCCGGACCCC
>CAZYMM010000248.1:0-2548 GCA_964648515.1 uncultured Conexibacter sp. | reverse complement strand
CGGGACCGTGCAGGTGAACGACAACTCTCCGGCCCGCTACCTCAACGAGGACCGCTACGGCGCGGCCAAGGTTCCGCCGACAGCCGGGCCGGACAAGCCCGTCGTCTGGCGGACGCTCGACCGCTCCGGCCGCTTCACCTGGCACGACCACCGCGCGCACTGGATGTCGAGCACGCCGCCGCCGGCGGTCACCGACAGCTCGAAGCGGACCAAGATCTTCGCCTACAAGATCCCGATCGACGTCGCAGGGCGGCCGGCCGCGATCCACGGCACGCTCTACTGGGTCGGCCGCAGCGGCGGCGGGATGCCGGCCTGGGCGGTCACGACGCTGGCGCTCGCCGCGCTCGCCGTCGTGATCGCCGTCGTCGCCCGTCGTCGTCGTGGCGCGCCGGCGGCGAGCGATCATCTACCATGAGCGCTTGCCCTCTCGCCGCACGCACCTGGTGCTGGCAGCTCTCGCCACCGTCGCGCTGCTCGCAGCCGCGGCCAGCGGCACCGGGCACGCGGCGCTGGCGCTGGCGCCGGCTCTGCTCGTAGCACTGCCGCTGCTGCTCGGCCGCTACCCAGGCGAGCGCACGATCCATCGTTTCGCGGCCCGCCGTGCCGGCGCGGCCCGCCCGGTGGCACTGCGGCGCGTGCTCCCACGCGCACCGCGCTCGATCGTCCGGCGCCCGCGCCTGCTCGCGACGCTGAGCGCATCGCGCGCTCCGCCCGCTCTCGCTCGCACCTGACCAGGCCGGCCGGCGCAACCCGCCGGCCACGAGATCGGAGGACCGGATGCGCGGACGCCGCGCCCACCGGCTCCCGGCCCGAGCCGCCGTCGCATCGTGCGCGGCGCTGCTCGCGCTAGCTGCAACCACCATCGGCTGCGGCAGCCGGGAGCCGACCACATCACTGAAAGGCTTCACCCGCACCCCCGTACCGCACGTGGGCGGGCTCAGCCTGCCCGACGTGGCCGCGGCCGGCGCGCCGATGCGGCTCAGGGCCGCACGCGGCCGGCTGCTGCTGCTCTACTTCGGCTACACGTCCTGCCCCGACGTCTGCCCGACGACGTTCGCCGACGTCGGCGCGGCGCTCGCGCAGCTGCCGGCCGACCGGCGCAAGGCAGTGACGGTCGCGCTCGTCACCGTCGACCCGGCCCGCGACACGCCGCAGGTGCTGGGCCGCTACATGAACCACTTCTTCAGCGACTGGCACGCGCTGCGCACGACCGACCGGCGCGCGTTGCGGACGGTCGAGCGCGCGTTCGGCGCCAGCCACAAGGCCGAGCGAGCACGTGCCGACGGCACCTACGCCGTCTCGCACACCGCGCTGCTCTACGCGATCGACGAGCACGGCGCCGTCCGCGTCGAGTGGCCGTTCGGCACCACCGCCGCCGACATCGCCGCCGACCTGCGGACGCTGACCGCCGGCCTGCGGGACACGACCTGAAGCTTCGACACCACCAACAACCGACACCGACACGAGGAGCGAACACGATGAGAACCACGACCACCGCAGTGATCGCCGCGCTGGCAGCGCTCAGCCTCAGCGCATGTGGGGGCAGCGACAGCAAGACGGAGGCGACCACCGGCAGCAAGGGTGTGACGGTCACCGGCGCCTGGGCCAGGACCACCGCTCCGGGCGCCAAGACCGGCGCCGCCTACCTCGCCATCACCAGCGAGAAGGGCGACACGCTGACAGCGGTCGCCGTGCCCGCGTCGGTCGCTGCCGAGGCGCAGATGCACGAGGCGACGGGCGGCGGCGAAATGACCCATGACGGAGGCGGCTCCGCGCCGATGAACACGATGATGGGGATGCGGCAGGTGCAGAAGATCGAGATCCCGGCCGGTCACACCGTGCGGCTCGAGCCCGGCGGCCACCACATCATGCTGATGGGGCTGGCTGCGCCGGTCACTGCCGGTCAGAGGATCCCGGTAACGCTGACCTTCCAGCAGGCCGGGAAGGTCACGGTCGACGCGATCGCCCGTGACCGCTGAGCGCAGACGGACAGCCTTCTTCGCCCTGCTCGCCGTCGCCGCCGCAGCCACCCTGGCTGGCTGCGGCGGCGGTGGCCGTGGCAGGCCGGATGCCGCGTCGGGCCGCACGATCGTGGTCGACGTGCCGCGCGGCACCGCCGCCCGCATCGCTCGCGGCGAACCGGTCAACATCGTCGGCGACCGGATCGAGGCCCGCGTCGGCGACCGGCTGCGGCTCGTCAACCACGACAGCCGCTCGCACATGATCGGGCCGTTCCTCGTCGGGCCGGGGCAGCGGGTCGAGAGCCTGCTCGCCCGCGCCGGAAGCTACGAGGGCGAGTGCAGCCTCCACCGCGACCGCCGCAAGGTGACGATCGTCGTCGCCGAGCGCTGAGCGATCGCGCTCAGGTGTTCTGCTGATAGGTGAAGACCACTGAGCGCGAGCCGTTCTTGCAGCTCACGCGAGAGTTGAACTGGGTCGGGATCTTCTGGCGCTTCTCGCTGCACCTGTAGCTGCCGACGCGCGCGCATTGGCCGCTCTTGCCGTGCTTGACGCGGCAGCGGTAGTGGGACTTCATCACCGCGCTGCC
>CAZYMM010000247.1:0-2549 GCA_964648515.1 uncultured Conexibacter sp. | reverse complement strand
AACAAGGCGATCGTCGGCGCCAACGCGTTCGCGCACGAGTCGGGCATCCACCAGGACGGCGTGCTGAAGAATCGCGAGACGTTCGAGATCATGGACGCGCGCTCGGTCGGGCTGGCCCACAACCAGCTCGTGCTCGGCAAGCACTCGGGCCGCGCAGCGCTGCGAGCCGCGCTCGAGGAGCTCGGCTACCGGCTGGACGGCCAGGCGCTCAACCAGGCGTTCGCCCGCTTCAAGGAGCTGGCCGATCGCAAGAAGACGGTCTCGGCGCTCGATCTCGAGGCGCTCGTAACCGACGAGATGCGCGAGCGTCCGCCGGCCTCGTTCCAGCTCGCCTCGTTCCAGATCGAGGCAGGCAGCGGGATCGAGCCGCGCGCCGACGTGACGGTGACGAGCGCCGGCGGTGAGGTCCGCTCCGGCAGTGCGACCGGTGACGGACCCGTCGACGCCGTCTTCCTGGCGATCAACGCCGCCACCGGCATCGACGCCCGGCTGCGCGAGTTCCGCGTTGGCGCCGTCACCGGCGGCCAGGACGCGCTCGGCGAGGTCACGGTCGTCGTCGAGCTCGACGGCGCCGACGGCGGTGAGCCGACCACCGGTGCCGGGCAGGGGGTCGCGACCGACATCATCGAGGCCGCGGCGATCGCCTACGTCCGCGCGCTCGGCACGGCCGCAACGCGTGCCGCCGGCGACATCGAGCTTCGGACCGGAACGCCCTGAGGGACCACCGGCAGACGACAGAGCCGCGTACGTGATAGCGTACGCCTCGATGCCGGAGCTGGCCACGCTGCAAGCCGATCCTGTCGCCGTCCCGATCGGGCCGCGGGTCCGCGCGCTGCGCGAGGCGATGGACCTGTCGCTACGCGACCTCGCCGATCGCAGCGGCGTCAGCGCGCCGATGCTCTCTCAGGTCGAGCGCGGCGAGACCAGCCCGACGCTCAACGTCGCGACGAAGATCGCACGCGGTCTCGAGCTGCGGCTGAGCCAGCTGCTGCGGCTCGACGAGGACGGGGCCGTCTCGATCGTCCGCGCCGGCGAGCGCCGTCAGGGCCACGGCGGCCGCGGCCACCGGATCGAGATCCTGACGCCGCCGTTGCCCGGACAACGCGCCGAGGTCAGCCGCCACCGGCTGGCCGCCGGTGCCCGGACCGGCGCCGCCGGAGACCCGCCGATGCACGAGCCCGGCAGCCGCGAGATCGCGGTCGTCGAGTCCGGCTCCGTCCGGCTGATCGTCGAGGACCTCGTCTACGAGCTTCAGGCCGGGGACACGGTCACCTTCGACGCCGACCTCAGGCACCACTTCGAGAACCACGGCGACGACGAGGCACTGCTGCTCGCCGTCGTCAGCGCCGGGCTGCGGCGCAGCTGACCCGATGACATGACCACGAGGACCACGATGCCGACAACGCTGTTCGACAAGATCTGGAGCGCCCACGAGGTCGCGAGCGGGCTGATCTACATCGATCTGCACCTCGTCCACGAGGTGACGAGCCCGCAGGCCTTCGACGGCCTGCGGCTGGCGGGCCGCGGCGTACGCCGCCCCGACCGCACGATCGCCACCGCCGACCACAACGTGCCGACCGACGGCACGCCGGTCGCGGCGCTGATCAAGGACGCGCTCTCGCGCAAGCAGGTGCAGACGCTCGAGCAGAACTGCGCCGAGTTCGGCATCCCGGTCTTCAGCCTCGGCTCCGGGCACCAGGGCATCGTCCACGTGATCGGGCCCGAGCTGGGGCTGACCCAGCCGGGCATGACGATCGTCTGCGGCGACAGCCACACCGCCACGCACGGTGCCTTCGGGGCGCTCGCGTTCGGCATCGGCACGAGCGAGGTCGAGCACGTGCTTGCGACCCAGTGCCTGGTCCAGAACAAGCCGAAGGCGATGCGGATCCGCTACGAGGGGGAGATGGGCCCCGGCGTCACTGCCAAGGATCTGATCCTCGCGACGATCGGGCAGATGGGCGTCGACGGCGCCGTCGGCCACGTCGTCGAGTACGCCGGACCGGTGATCGAGCAGCTCTCGATGGAGGGCCGGATGACGATCTGCAACATGACGATCGAGGGCGGTGGCCGCGCCGGCATGATCGCCCCCGACGAGACGACGTTCCAGTGGGTCCGCGGCCACGGCGGCGAGGTCGATCCGGCCTGGGCGGAGCTGCGGACCGACGAAGGGGCCGACTTCGACAAGGAGATCGTGATCGACGTCTCGCAGATCAGCCCGATGGTCTCCTGGGGCACGACCCCGGCGCAGGTCGCGCAGGTCACCGGCCTGGTTCCCGAGCCGGCCAGCGAGGGCGAGGAGCGTGCTCTTCACTACATGGGCCTGACGGCCGGCACGCCGATCGCCGAGATCGCGATCGACCGCGTCTTCATCGGCTCCTGCACGAACTCGCGGATCGGCGACCTGCGGGCGGCCGCGAAGATGGTGCAGGGCCGCAGGGTCGCCGCGACCGTCAGCGCGATGGTCGTGCCCGGGTCGGTCAAGGTCAAGGCGCAGGCCGAGGCCGAGGGGCTCGACAAGATCTTCACCGCCGCCGGCTTCGACTGGCGCG
>CAZYMM010000246.1:0-2551 GCA_964648515.1 uncultured Conexibacter sp. | reverse complement strand
CACGGAGTGCGCCGCGGGCACGCGGGCGCCTCCGCACACGTGGACGCCCGCAGGCGCCTGTGTGCGGCGCAACACGCACGGCGTGCGGCGCCGGTGTGACGCGCTTGCAACGTTTGTGCGCGGGCGGGCGGAGCGCGGTGGTCGATGGCGTGTTGTGCTCGCTATGCGGGCAGAGCTCGACATCGAGGGTCGGCTGCTGGCGCTGGCCGAGGCACAGCACGGCGTCCTGGCACGATCACAGCTGCTTGAGCTCGGGCTGTCGCCGTCGCGGATCGGGCGTTGGATCGACCGCCGCCGGCTGCTGCCGGTCACCCGCGGTGTCTACGCGCTCGGCCACAGGCCGCCGACCGACCTGGCGCGCTGGCGTGCGGCGACGCTGAGCCGCGGGCCGGCAGCCGTCCTCGGCGGTCTGAGCGCCGGGGCGCTCTGGCAGTTGGGGATCGACGATCGCGGTCTGAGCACGGTGATCGTGCCTGGCCCGTCGGGCCGCTCGCAGCGAGCCGGGCAGCTGCTGGTCCGCTCGGTCGACCTGCCGCCTGCCGAGCGCACCGCCCATCGCGGTGTTCCGGTGACGAGCCTTGCACGGACGCTCGTCGACCTCGGTGCGCTCGTCTCGCCGGGGCGGCTGCGACGGGCCGTCGAGCAGTCTGACCGGCTTGAGCTGTTCGATCGCCGCGCGGTGATGCCGATCCTTGAGCGCCGTGCCGGCCGGCCCGGTGTCGCAGCGCTGGCGGGCCTGCTCGACGACGCGGCGCGCCACGGTCTGCCGCGGACCCGGTCACTGTTGGAGGCCGATTTCATCGAGTTCTGTCGCTCGTATGAGCTGCCGCGGCCGCAGGTCAACCGCTATGACGGCACCCAGGAGGTTGACTTCCGCTGGCCGGCCGCAAGGATCGTGGTCGAGACCGACGGCTGGCGGTTCCATCGCGACCGCGCGGCGTTCGAGCGTGACGCGCTGCGCAGCCAGCGTCTGGCCGCCGAAGGCTGGACGGTCGTGCGGGTCACGTGGCGACAGCTGGGTGAGGACCCGGCCGGTGTCGCGCAGCGCCTGCGAGCGATGCTGGTTGCGCGCTCACTGCCGGCTTTCACCCGCTGAGCGGGCACAACTCGACAACGGCGCAGCGCACGCGCCGGGCTAGGCTGAGCGGATGGCTCTACCGGCACCTTCGGCCGACTCGGCCGCGCTGATCACCGGCGCGTCGTCGGGGATCGGGATCGACATCGCGCGGGAGCTCGCCAAGCGCGGACGGAACATGGTGCTGGTCGCCCGGCGCAGGGAGCGGCTCGACGAGCTGGCCGCTGAGTTGCAGTCCGATGGCATCCGCGTCGAGACGCTCGACTGCGACCTGACCGATGGTGCGGCGCTGGCCGCGCTCGAGGGGCGGATCGCCGCGCTCGGGCTGCGAATCGACGTGCTCGTCAACAACGCCGGCTTCGGCAGCGCCGGCGACTTCGTCACGCTCGACGGTGCGACCGAGGCGCAGATGGTGCGGCTCAACTGCGAGGTGCCGGTGGTCCTGGCAGCGATCTACGCTCCGGCGATGGCCGATCGTGGGGAGGGGGCGATCCTCAACGTCGCCTCGTCGGCCGGCTTTCAGCCGATCCCCGGCCAGGCGACCTACGCGGCGACGAAGGCGTTCATGGTCAACTGGTCGGATGCGCTGCACTCAGAGCTCGGCGGCAGCGGCGTGACCGTGACCGCGCTCTGTCCCGGACCGGTCGACACCGAGTTCGCCCAGGTCGCCGGGATGGAGTCGATGTTCGATGCGGCGCCGTCGATCTCGAAGCTCTCATCGGCCGCCGTCGCGCGAGCGGCCGTCGAGGGGCTCGAGCACGGGCGCCGCAACGTCGTGCCGGGGCTGGCGATCAAGGCCGCCACGCTGTCCGGCCGCCTGACGCCGCGCTCGGTGCTGCTGCCGGTGATGCGCCGCTTCTATCCGGTGTGACCCCCGCCTGAGCGTCGGCGCGCTCACTGTGCCCCCGGAGGTAACCCTCCTGCCCCGGCAGGCGTCGCCGAGCGGCTGCGCCGGCTGTTCGCGCGGCGTTCGGTGGCGCATTCCTCTCGCTGAGCGAGCAGAAGACGCCATCGACCTGCGCGGTTGACCGTTCGACGGCGGTGAACGGGCCCGAGGAGACGGTGACCGCCCCGGAGCGCAGCCGCCTCAAACGCACGCACCGCTGATCGCGGCACGGGCCGCCGGGGCAAGTGCGCCGCTAGCTGTTGAGCACGACCTTCGTCGTCGGCAGCCAGCAGACTCCGGCGGGTGTGCTCACGATCCCCTGAACCTCCCCGTCGAATCGCGAAGCGGTCTTGTAGACGCCCCGTATCTGAGCGCTGAGGCTGTTTCCGGAACCCACGTACTGGACTTCGGCACCTGTCTGGGCCCCCACGAAGGCCGTGAACGGCAGCCTCTTGCCGTCGGCACCGTTGGAGAGCGTGATCGAGACGCCATCGGCGGATGTGCAGTTGATCGTCACCCTGAAGGTGGCCGACTGGCCGTCGGCGCTCGGAGCGATCGAGAACGTCGAGGCGCCGACCGAGCCGGAGACG
>CAZYMM010000245.1:0-2563 GCA_964648515.1 uncultured Conexibacter sp. | reverse complement strand
CGCGCACGAGGCGACGGCACGCGCCGAGCGTGCCGAGCGCGAGCTGGCCGCGCTCGACCTCGTGCAGCAGCGGCTGGTCGACGCCCAGAAGCGGCTCGCCGAACTCGAACCGCTGCCGGCGCGCGTCGACGAGCTCGAGGGCGCACTGCGCGAGGAGCGCTCTGAGCTGACACTGCTGCGCGAGCGACTGGCCGATGTCCAGACCGCCCGCGCCGCCGAGGTGCAGGCGCTGCGTGCGGCGCTCGCCGACGCCGAGCAGCGGGCCGCCGCACTGCAGGATCAGCGTGCCGTGGAGACCGCGGAGCTCGAGCGCCGGCTGGCCGAGACGACCGACTCGGTGTCGCGCTACCGCAGCGACGCCGAATCCACGCGGCGCGAGCTCGACGACCACAAAGCCCGAGCCGAGCGGCGACTGAGCGAGGCCGCTCAGGAGGCCCAGACGCTGCGCGCCTGGCTGGCGGCGGCCGAGACGCGCACCGCCGAGGAGACCGGCCGCCTGCGGGCCGATCTCGACGAGTCCCGCCGCGCGACGCGCGATCTGCAGGCCGAGCTCGAGGCGATCGAGACCGCCGGCGCCTTCCAACACCAGGAGCAGGCCGAGCACGAGCGACTGAGGCACGAGGCAGAGGAGCTTCGCGGCCAGCTCAGCGACGCGGACATCCGCCTTGCCGAGCAGGCACAGGAGTTCCAGACCGAGCTGCACCGCGCCGCGGAGACGGCCGCCAAGCAGATTGCCGAGCTCGAACAGAGGCTTGCGGACTCAGCGCCGCCGGACCCGGTCACGAGCGCGCGAGTCGAGGCCGAGCTCGAAGGGCTGCGCGAGCAGGCGCAGACACACACCGATGCGCTGGCCGCACTGCAGAGCGAACGCGACGAGCTGGCCAAGCAGGTCGCGGATGCAGAGCACCGGCTCGAGGAGCACGAAGGGGCTGCCCAGGCGCTGGCGGCGAGCAGCGACGAGCGGGTCGGCCGGCTCGAACAGCAGCTGCAGGAGCGCGACGCCGAGCAGCGTGACGCCGAGCGCGAGCTCGAGCGGCTGCGGGCCGAGCTGGAGGCGGCGAAGAACGAGCCGGCTGCCGAGCCCGCCGACGATCTGAGCGATCAGCTCGAAGCGCTGCGCGGCGAGCTCAACGCCGCCCGTGCGCAGCTCGCCGAGGCCGAGCGGTCGCGGGCCGCCGACGACGCGCGCGGCGGCGCGGCGCTGACGGTGATCAAGGGCCGGGCCGACGACGACGAGGACGCGACAGGCGATGACGAAGCCGCCGGCGCCGGGCGCGCCGTCGTCGCAGTCGCCGACGACGCCGACGACGACACCGGCGGCGACCTCGACGCCGACACGCGCGAGCAGCAGGAGCTGCTCGCGGCGATCAACCGCAACCGCCGCGAGCGGCTCGTGGTGACGGCGCTCGTGATCATCGCGATCCTGACCGCGGCGCTGATCCTCAGCGGCGCGGTCTCGAACGTCTTCGGCTGACCGGCCCAGCGGTCCTGCTGGCTACTCTTGGCGCGCCATGCGCCGTCGTCACGCCCTCCGGCTGCTCGCCGTGCCCGCCGCCGCCTTGACGCTCGGCGCCGGCACCGCATCGGCCGCCACCGGCACCGGCACCGTGATCACGATGCCGGGCAGCACCGTCACTGTGCCGATCGACGCCAACGGCAAGCCCGACATGAACGCGTTGATCGGGGCGATCGTGGCCGGCGCCACGACCGGCACGACGGCGCCCGCTCCCGGTGGGGCCACTACAGCCCCCGGCGGCGTGCTCACGACGCCCGGGTCCGTCACTCCGACCCCGAACCCGGCGCCCACGACCGGTTCGGCGGCTTCCGGTCAGTCGCCGGCGCCGGGTACGACGGCACCGGCGGTGACAGCCCCCAACGCGACCTCGCCCCAGCCGACGCCGTCCGCTGCGACGACGGCCGCCGGACACGCCTCCCGCGATGACCGGACGCTCGCGACGCTGCTTCTGATCGTGGCCGGCGGCGCACTGCTCGCGGCGGCGCTGACGTTCACCTGGCTGCAGCTCTCCGGGCGCCGTCCGAGCTGGGTCAAGGCCCGCGGCCACGAGATCGCGGAGGCCGGCTGGCGGTCAGGCGCGCGCTGGCCCGAGTTCCTCGACTTCCTGCGTCTCGGCCGCTGAGGTTCTGAGCACGGGAACTTCGCACCTACACTGAGACAGCGTTTCCCGCAGCGTGCGGGATGACCTCCGGCGGTGGTCCGCAGGTGCTGCAACGGTCCCCGCGTTCCGTCCGGTCCAGGCGCGACCCTGATCGGCCCGACGTGACGACCCGCGCAGCGCCGCAGACGCGGCAGGAGGAGAGAAGAGCATGGACCCGCAGGCAACCCAGAGCACCGTTCAGCGTCCCGTCGAGGCAGGCCGTGCGCTGACGATCGAGCGGTATTTCACGACCGCCGGCGCCTCGCCGCTGGACAGCGTCGCCTGGGAGCTGCGGACCGCTGCCGTCGGCTCGTTCCGCCAGGAGAACGTCGAGTTCCCGCAGAGCTGGTCGCAGAACGCGACCAACATCGTCGCCCAGAAGTACTTCCGCGGCCAGCTCGACTCGC
>CAZYMM010000244.1:0-2570 GCA_964648515.1 uncultured Conexibacter sp. | reverse complement strand
TGGGCTGTGTGGTCGCTGCCTGCATCGGATCGCCCGTCACGATAGGCGCTTGCGGGGACGCGCGACGACCGTCGCGCCGTCCGTTCCGGCAGACTGGCGCCGTGGACGAGCTCGAGGAACCCGGCCGGGAGCGCCGTGAGCTGCCGCGGACCGCGCGTGGGCTGCGCACGCGAGCGGCGCTGATCGCGGCGGCCAGGACCGTCTTCGAACGCGACGGCTATGTCGCTGCCAGGCTCGTCGACATCACCGCCGAGGCGGGCTGCGCAACCGGCTCGTTCTACACCTACTTCGCCGGCAAGAAGGAGATCTTCGCGGCCGTGCTCGAGGCCGCCCAGGAGGAGATGCTGCACCCGCAGATGGCGCCGCTCGGCGACCGCGACGATCCGGTCGCGGTGATCGAGGCCGCCAACCGGGCCTACCTCGACGCCTACCGGCGCAACGCCAAGCTGATGGAGCTGCTCGAGCAGGTCGCCGCCGTCGACGACGACATCCGCGCCTTCCGCCGGCGCCGCAACGCGCTCTTCACCGGACGCAACGCGCGCGCGATCGCCGAGCTGCAGCGCCGCGGCATCGCCGACCCCGAGCTCGATCCCGAGATCGCCGCGACCGCGCTGTCCTCGATGGTCGGCCGCACGGCGGCGGCCGTCTACGTCAGCGGCGAGATCAAGGCCGGTGGCGACCTCGCGGCGACGTTGACGCGGCTGTGGGTCAACGCGCTCGCGATCCGGCCGGCCCCCGGTGAGCAGCGGCCGGCGGCGGACGACCGGCACCGGCCACCCGCCAAGAGGACCAGCGCATCAAGTTGAATCCGTATTCATGTTCGAGTATGATCGCCACTCCGCATCGGCGACACCGCGCATCTGAGGAGACCCGCACACATGGATTTCGAGCTGACCGACCGCTGCAAGGACTTCCAGCAGCGCCTGACCGCGTTCATGGACGAGCGCGTCTATCCGGCCGAGCCGGTCTACGAGCAGCAGATGCGCGCGGCCGGCGACCCGCACTTTCAGCCGCCGGTGCTCGAGGAGCTGAAGGCCGAGGCCCGCGACCGCGGCCTCTGGAACCTCTTCCACCCCCACGAGGAGTGGGGCCCCGGACTGCTGAACTCCGAGTACGCACCGCTGGCGGAGATCACCGGACGCAGCCCGCACCTGGCGCCCGAGGCGCTCAACTGCAGCGCCCCGGACACCGGCAACATGGAGGTGCTGACGCTGTTCGGCACCGACGAGCACAAGGAGAAGTGGCTGCGGCCGCTGCTCGACGGCGAGATCCGCTCGGCGTTCGCGATGACCGAGCCGGCGGTCGCCAGCTCGGATGCCACCAACATCGAGACGCGGATCGAACGCGACGGCGACGAGTACGTGATCAACGGCCGCAAGTGGTGGACCAGCAACGCCATGCACCGCAACTGCAAGGTGCTGATCGTGATGGGCAAGACCGACCCGTCCGCCGCGGTCCACAAGCAGCAGTCGATGCTCGTCGTGCCGCTCGACACACCCGGCGTGACCGTCGTGCGCAACCTTCCGGTCTTCGGCTACCAGGACCGCGAAGGCCACGCCGAAGTCACGTTCGAGAACGTCCGCGTCCCTGTGACCGCGCTGCTCGCGGGCGAGGGTGACGGCTTCATGATCAGCCAGGCCCGCCTCGGCCCGGGCCGCATCCACCACTGCATGCGCGCGATCGGGATCGCAGAACGCGCGCTCGATCTGATGTGCCAACGCGCCCTGACCCGCAGCACGTTCGGCAAGCCGATCGCCGACAACGCCAACATCCGCGACTGGATCGCCGAGTCGCGGATCGAGCTCGAGATGGCGCGCCTGCTGACGATGAAGACCGCGTGGCTGATGGACACCGTCGGCAACCGCCACGCCCGCGTCGAGATCGCCGCGATCAAGGTCGTCGCACCGCAGGTCGCGCTCAAGGTCGTCGACCGCGCGATCCAGATCCACGGCGGCGGCGGCGTCAGCGACGACTTCCCGCTCGCCCAGTTCTGGGCCCACCTGCGCACCCTGCGCCTCGCCGACGGCCCGGACGAGGTCCACAAGATGACGATCGCCAGGCAGGAGCTGCGGCGCCACCGCGACGCCTGAGCAGCGAAGATGAATCCCGATGAGCGAACCAGAGACGACCACGCTCGGCCTTGACCAGGCAGCGGTCGCGGCATGGGCCGCGGCGAACGACGCCGTGCTCGAGCCGCCGCTGCGGTTCGAGCGGATCGGCCACGGCCAGTCGAACCTGACGTTCGCGCTCAGCGACGCGGCCGGCAACCGGCGGGTGCTGCGCCGCCCGCCGCTCGGCCGGCTGCTGGCATCGGCCCACGACGTAGCCCGCGAGCACCGGATCCTGAGCGCGCTCGGGCCGACCGACGTGCCCACGCCCGCGGTGATCGCGTTCACGCAGGACCCGGCGGTCACCGACGTGCCGCTGCTCCTGATGGAGCACGTCGACGGGATCGTCGTCGACAGCCCGCAGGTCGCCGAGACGCTCGACCCGGACGCGCGGAACCGGCTCGGCCACGAGCTGGTCAGGACGCTGGCCCGGATCCACGCCGTCGACCTCGAGCAGACCGG
>CAZYMM010000243.1:0-2591 GCA_964648515.1 uncultured Conexibacter sp. | reverse complement strand
GACCGGCCGAGCCGCGCTCGCGCCAGGATCTGGCCTTCGCGGCCTCGGCGCTGGCGCTGGTCGCGCTGACCGCGCTGCTGCGCGCCACCGGGCTCGGAGCCTTCACGGCCTACCCGCAGCTTTCCGGCCCCGCTGCCGGCCAGCTCACCGCGGGCGCGATCCTGGCGCTCGCGGCGCTGGCGCCGTTTGCGATCCGTCGCGGGGTGGGGGAATGACCGGCGAGGTCGTGCTCGACGGCGTCGCTGTCGTCTATCCCGGGGCGTCCGGGCCGGTACTCGACTCGATCTCGCTGACGATCGCTTCGGGATCGTTCGTCGTGCTGGCCGGCGAGTCGGGGTCGGGTAAGTCGACGCTGCTCGGGCTGATCTGCGGCATCGTCCCGCACGCGACCGGCGGCACGGTCTCCGGTCGCGTGACGGTCTGCGGCCGCGACACCCGCGAGCACGGTCCGGCCGCGCTCGCCGCGCACGTCGGCACGCTGACCCAGGACCCCGAGCGGCAGGTGATCCTGACCACCGTCCGCGCGGAGCTCGCGTTCCCGCTCGAGAACGCCGGCGAGGCCCCGGCCGCCGTCGCACGCGGCGTCGAGGAAGTCGCGCTGGCGCTCGGGATCGAACGGCTGCTCGACCGCCGCACCGCCGAGCTCTCAGGCGGCGAGCTGCAGCGGGTAGCGCTCGGGGCCGCGCTGGCCCGGCGGCCACAGGTGCTGGTCCTCGACGAGCCGACCTCGCAGCTCGATCCGGTCGCCGGTGACGAGCTGCTGTGGCTGCTGCGGCGGCTGAACGAGGAGTGGGGGACGACCGTGATCGTCTCCGAGCACCGCCTCGAGCGCTGCCTGGCGCCGGCCGATCGCGTGATCGTGCTCGACGGCGGCCGCCTCGTCTGTGACGCCGCACCGCCGGCGTTCCTCGACTGGGCCGGCGACCATGCGCCCGCGCTGCAGACGCCGGTCGCGGCGCTGTGGCGTGCGGCAGGCCTGCCGGGGCCCGCGCCGGCCGGCGTCAAGGACGCGCGTACGCGGCTGCCGTCGCTGATGGCAGACGATCCGGCCGCCGCCGGCGGCGAACGGCCGCGACAACGTGGCGGGGCGACGCCGGTGCTGGCCTTCGAGCGCGTCTGGTACGAGCCGCGCGATGGTCGCGCGATCCTGCGCGGGCTCGACCTGTCGCTGGCCGCCGGCGAGCGCGTGGCGCTGATGGGCCGCAACGGGGCCGGCAAGTCGACGCTGCTGCGCCACGCCGCGGGCCTGCTCGAGCCGACCCGAGGGCACGTCGATCGCGCCGGGCGCGTCGGGTTGCTGCTGCAGGACCCCGGCGCCTACCTGCTCTGCGAGCGTGTCGGCGACGAGGCGTCGGCCGCCGCGCTCGCGCAGGTCGGGCTCGGCGAGCTGCACGATCGCCATCCGGCGAGCCTCTCCGGCGGCGAGCGCCAGCGGCTGGCACTCGCGATCGTGCTCGACGGCGGCGAGCGGCCGCCGGTGATCGCGCTCGACGAGCCGACGCGCGGCATGGATCGCGCCGCCAAGGGCCTGCTCGCCGGCCGGCTCGCGGAGCTGGCCGCAGCCGGCAGCGCGGTGATCGTCGCGACCCACGATCCCGAGTTCGCGGCCCGTCTCGCCGACCGGGTCGTGCTGCTGGCCGACGGCCGCATGATCGCCGACGGGCCGGTCGCGGACGTGCTGCGCGGCGGCTGGTACTTCACGACCGAGGTCGCGCGCGTGACCGGCGGCCGCGCGCTGCTGCCCGAGGACGGCGCCGCGCTGCTCGCCGCGTCCACCGGTCCGCAGGCTGCGGACACCGCGGAGGTGAGCGCATGAGCTGGCAGCTCGGCGCGCTCGCCGTGCTCGCGCTGGTGCTCGGCGCCGGCTTCGGCTGGTACGAGCAGACGCGGCCGGCACCGAAGCTGCTCGCGCTCGTCGCGACGCTCGCCGCGCTCGCCGCGCTCGGCCGGATCGCGTTCGCGCCGCTGCCGAACGTCAAGCCGACGACCGACATCGTCTTCATCGCCGGCTACGTGCTCGGCGGCGCGCCCGGCTTCGCGGTCGGCGCGACGGCGGCGCTGACCTCGAACCTGGTCTTCGGTCAGGGCCCGTGGACGCCCTGGCAGATGGCGGCCTGGGGGCTTGTCGGCATCCTCGGCGCCGGCTGGGCGCTGGCCACGCGCGGCCGGCCGGCGCGGCTCGCGACGGCCGTGGTCCTGGCGCTCTGTGGCCTGCTGTTCGGGGTGATCATGAACATCTCCTCGCTGTTGGCCTCGGATGTCACGCCGACCACCGGGCAGCTGCTCGCCGTGCAGGCCCAGGCGCTGCCGTTCGACCTCGCCCACGCCGCCGGCAACGTCGTCTTCTTCCTCGCCTTCGGGCCGGTGCTGGTGCGCATGCTTGAGCGCTACCGGCTGCGGCTCGACGTGCGCTGGCTGCCATCCCCCGAACCACGGAGCAACAGATGAGAGCTCGCAGCATCCTGCCGGTCCTGACGATCGCGATCACCGCCGCCACCGCCGTCCCGGCCAGGTCGGCGACCGACGGCGCCGCCGCCGTGCGCGGTGCGCGCTGGCTCGTCGCCCGTGCGCCGGTCGCCGGCGACGGCGCC
>CAZYMM010000242.1:0-2591 GCA_964648515.1 uncultured Conexibacter sp. | reverse complement strand
CGGAGCGCGGCTTCGGCCAGGCCGAGATGGACATCGCGGTCGTCGTCCAGCTCCAGATCCAGTCGGCGCGGGCCGGCGTGATGTTCACCGCTGATCCGACCGGCGCGCATCCCGACCGGATCGTGATCGAAGGCGCGTTCGGGCTCGGCGAGTCGGTCGTCTCGGGCAGCGTCTCGCCGGACCGCTACGTCGTCGCCAAGCCGGACCTCGAGATCCTGACCCGCGACATCCACCGCAAGGAGCTCGTGATCGAGTCGACACCGGGCGGCGGCATCAAGACCGAAGCGCTGTCGCCGCAGCGCGCCGCAGATCCAGTGCTCAGCGATGAGGAGGTGCTCGCGGTGGCGGCGCTCGGCGTCCGCGTCGAGCAGCACTACGGGCGGGCCCAGGACACCGAGTGGGCCTATGACCCCGACGGCCGGCTGTGGCTGCTGCAGGCGCGCCCGGTGACGACCGGCGGGCACGGCGACGAGGCGACCCCGACCGACGGCGTCGGCGAGCCGCTGGTCTCGGGCCTTGCGGCCGCGCCCGGCGTTGCCTCCGGTCGCGTCCGCATCGTCGAGGGCCCCCAGGATGCGGGCAGTCTGGTGGAGGGCGAGGTGCTGGTCGCGCAGATGACCTCGCCGGACTGGGTGCCGTTCATGCGCCGCGCGGCCGCGATCGTCACCGATTCGGGCGGCATCACCTGCCATGCGGCGATCGTCTCACGCGAGCTCGGCATCCCCTGCGTCGTCGGCACGACCGATGCCACGACCGTGCTGGAGAACGGCCGCGAGGTCACCGTCGACGCCACGCGGGGCGTCGTGACCGCCGGGCGGGCGAGCGTCGTCGCTGCGTCCGTGACACCGGCGGCCGCCGTGGCGCCGGCGACAGCGCCGCCGGTCACCGCCACGAAGCTGCTCGTCAACCTCTCCGAGCCCTCCCAGGTCGACCGCGTCAAGGAGCTGCCGGTCGAGGGCGTCGGGCTGCTGCGCGCCGAGCTGATGCTGCTTGAGGCGCTCGACGGCACGCACCCGCTGGCGCTGATCGAGGCGGGCGAGGGTGAGCACGTGATCGAGCGGATGGCGACCGCGCTCGAACGCTTCGCGACCGGCTTCGCGCCGCGCCCGATCACCTACCGCACGATCGACTTCCGTACCAACGAGTTCCGCGGCCTGACCGGCGGCGAACGCTTCGAACCGGTCGAAGCCAACCCGATGCTCGGCTTCCGCGGTGCCTACAGGTACACGAAGCAGCCGAAGCTGCTGGAGCTCGAGCTGCAGGCGATCGCACGGGTCTGTGACGGCGGCGCCGACAACCTGCACGTGATGCTGCCGTTCGTGCGGACCGAGCTCGAGCTGCGCCGCTGCATCGAGATCGTCGAGCGCTCGGGTCTGCCCGGCCGTCGCGGCTACGAGCTCTGGATCATGGCCGAGGTCCCGTCGGTGCTGTTCAACCTCGAGCGCTACGCGGCACTCGGGATCACCGGGATCTCGATCGGCTCCAACGACCTGACCCAGCTGCTGCTCGGTGTCGACCGCGACTCCGAGCTGCTGGCCGAGCTCTTCGACGCCCGCGACCCGGCGGTGCTCGACTACCTGCGGCAGCTGATCCCGGCCGCCCGCGCGCTCGGGCTGAAGACCTCGATCTGCGGCCAGGCGCCGTCGCTGCACCCCGAGTACGCCGAGGTCCTGGTCCGCGCTGGTATCGACGCCGTCTCGGTGACGCCCGACGCCGTCGACCGTACGCGGCGGCTGCTGGCCGCGGCCGAGCAGCTGCTGCTGCTCGAGGCAGCGCGCGAGGGCGCGGCGCGATAGCCCGGTCGCGCCGCCCCGCCGGCTCGTCCGGCTCTACTGACTGTCGCCGCCGGACTCGTTCTCGGGCTCGGCGCCCTCGTCGTCCGAGCGCCCGAGCACGTCCTTGACGATCTTGGTTCCCTGGTGGACCGCGTTGGTGGCGATCTCACCGGCGGCCTTCATGATGTGCTCGACGCCGCCGGTCGCATCGCCCTTGAGCACCTTGCCCGCCCCCGAGACGATCTCCCCGGACTGATCGATCGTCGTCGACGCGATCCCCGCGGCGTCGTCGAGAACCTTGTCGACCCTGCCCTCACCGTCAGCCATGCCGCCAACCCCCTTGTTGTAGGAGATTCGAACCTACATTCGGGCGCATGCGGCGGTTAACCGTCCGCACCGCCCGTGTACTGCGCATCGCTGACGTGCTCGCCCCAGCTGATGTGGTTGCCGCCGGTGTCCGACTGCTGCATCGCGATGTGGACCATGAACCGGTCGGGAGCGGCTCCGTGCCAATGGTTCTCACCGGGCTCGAAGAAGACCCGGTCGCCGGGGCGGATCTCCTCGACCGGTCCGCCCTCGCGCTGGCAGCGGCCGACCCCGTCGGTCACGTAGATCGTCTGCCCGAGCGGATGCGTGTGCCAGGCGGTCCGCGCGCCGGGGGCGAAGCGGACGTTGAGCGCCGTGATCGCCGACGAGGCCGCCGGCGCGGCTACCGCGTCGAGCCAGACGTCGCCGGTGAACCACTCGGCCGGACCCTTCTGTGTCTCGATCGAGCTGCGAATCAGTTGCATGGGATCTCCGATCGTCGTGCGGGGG
>CAZYMM010000241.1:0-2621 GCA_964648515.1 uncultured Conexibacter sp. | reverse complement strand
ATCCGCCGGCCCTACGGGGTGTTCAGGCGGCGCGACGCCGTCGTTCGGTGAGCTCGAAGCGGTCGACGAGCAGCTGCAGCGTCTGCTTGAGGGCCTCGATGTCCTCGCTGTCGCCGACGGCCTGCGTCGCGACCGTCATGTAGACCTCGCGCAGCTTCGGGATCAGCTCCTCGCCGCTCGGCGTCAGCCGCACGAGCCGGCGGCGTGAGTCGTCGCGGTCGGGGCTGCGCTTGACGAGGCCCTTGCGTTCGAGCCTGGCGATCGAGCGCCCGACCGACGGCTCGTCGACCTCGGCGGCGGCGGCGATCTCGTTCTGGCTGGGCGATCCGGCGGCTGCGATCTCCATCAGCACAACGTCCTGGCCGGTCTGAAGGTCGAGCGTGCGCAGCAGCTCGACCTTGCGGCCGCGATGCGCGATCGCCAAGCGGCGGATCAGGCGCGAGATCTCCTCAGCCTCGGCGTACTCCATACCCATGTTGGAGTAGATACTAGCCTAGACAACCATTGTCTGCACAGCCACACGCGGCGAGGCGGCACGGTGGATTCGGCGGCGGCCGGGCCGGGTGGCCGGTGCGACCGCCGCCGAGGGGGCGTCGTCAGCGTCAGCGGTGGCCGCGACCGTGGCGGCCCCAGGCGGCGCCGGGCCCGCCGGCCGCGCCCGGCTTGCCGATCACATCCTGGAACGCTGCCTTGACCTTGCTCTGGTCGAGGCCGAGCTCGGCGGCGAGCTTGGTGAACAGATCGTCGCGCGGCCCTGCCTTGTCGCGGCGCTCGTCGCGCAGCGTCCCGAGTGCGCTCGTGACCTTGTCCTCGCTGACACCCAGCCCCTGCGCCAGCGCGGTGACGAGCTTGCTGCGATCCGGATGCTGGGGGCGCGTTCCCGGCGACGGTGGGGTCGCCGGCCGCTGCGGCGCGTTGTCGTGGAGGATCTTCAGCACCTTGGCGCTGTCGACGCCGAGCGCCTTGGCGAGTTCGTCTGCGAACGCCTGACGGCGATCGGCGCGGGCGCCGGTGCGCACCTTGTCAAGCGCCGCCTTCAGCTTGGTCGTCTCGATGCCGAGCTTGCTCGCGATCTTGTCGAGCTGGTCGCTGGTCACGCCGACCGGCCCGCCGCGCCGGCCCCAGCCGCCGCCGGGGCCGCAGTCCTTGGCGGACGCGAACTTCGCCGTCGTCTTGGACTTGGCCGACTCACCCGACGCGCCGGTGATCACGCCGATTGCACCGGTCGCGGTGGCCGCCGCGGTCG
The DNA here is from genome assembly GCA_964648515.1 of uncultured Conexibacter sp. GTDB lineage: Bacteria > Actinomycetota > Thermoleophilia > Solirubrobacterales > Solirubrobacteraceae > Baekduia. Next base: position 1,375 of record CAZYMM010000241.1, on the reverse strand, counting down.
CGACCGCGATCATCGTCCTTCTGCTGTATTGCTTGGATGGCATGCGACGATGATCGGCCGCGTGCCTGGGAGCAGGCTGGGGATCGGCTCAGGACTCCGTGGGGGCGTCAGCGAGCGGCAGCGTCACGACGAAGCGTGCGCCGCCGCCGGCCGCGTTCTCGGCCCGCACCGCGCCGCCGTGGGCGGCGACGATCGCGGCGACGATCGCCAGGCCCAGCCCGGCGCCGGCCGAACCGCGTTCGCGGCCGCCGGCAGGCCGCCAGAAGCGCTCGAACAGCAGCTCGGGGTCGCCGCCCGGCAGGCCGGGGCCGTGGTCGCGGACGCCGAGCAGCAGGTCGCGGCCGTCCGCCGCCGTCTGCAGGTCAACTTCGATCGGTGTGCCGGCCGGTGTGTGGGCGATCGCGTTGGCGAGCAGGTTGTCGAGCACGCGGCGCAGCTCGTGTGCATCACCGTCGACGGCTGCAGCGGCCAGGCCGGATCCGGTCGTGACCGTGATCGTTCGGCCGTCGCCGGCCGCCGCCCGGGCCGCCGCCACGGCCTCGGCGGTCAGCGGCGCGAGCGGGACGTTGCGTCTGACCGGGACGCGCTGCTCGTCGAGCCGCGCGAGCATCAGCAGGTCCTCGACGAGGACTCCCATCCGTGCCGCCTCGGACTCGATCCGCCGCATCGCATGCTCGACCTCCTGCGGCTCGCTCGCCGCGCCGATCCGGTGCAGCTCGGCAAAGCCGCGGATCGCGGCCAGCGGCGTGCGCAGCTCGTGCGAGGCATCGGAGATGAAGGTGCGCAGCCGCTGCTCGCTGGCCTGGCGGCGCTCGAAGGCGGTCTCGATCCGGGTCAGCATGCGGTTGAACGCCGTGCCGAGCCGGCCGACCTCGGTGTCCGGATCGTCGACCTCGATCCGGTGGTGGAGCTCACCGCCGGCGATCGCGTCGGCCGTGCCTGCGATCTGCTCAAGCGGCCGCAGCGCCGAACGGATCACCCAGGCTGACAGCAGCGCGATCAGCAACAGGCCGCTTGAGACCAGCAGCAGCTCGGCGAGCAGCAGGCGCCGGAGCTGGGCGGCGATCGAGTCGAGCGGCACGGCGGCGATCGTCAGCGTCCGCTGCCAGGTGCGCGCAGCGTAGACGCGGTAGCGGCCGCCGCCCGACTGCGCCGGGACCGTGATCAGATCTCCGGCGCCGATCACCGCCGGCAGCCGTGGCGGGCTCGGCCGCTGCTCGCCGTAGCCGAGCAGCACGAGGCTGCCGACCGGCCGGCCGCTCGAGTCCCGGCGCTGGCCGTAGACACCGAGCGGCAACGATCCGGCGTCAAGGCGCCGTGCCGGAGGCCGCCGGCCGCCGAACGGGCCTGGCGGCGGGGCGCCCGGCAGCCCGGC
>CAZYMM010000240.1:0-2635 GCA_964648515.1 uncultured Conexibacter sp. | reverse complement strand
CACTTGACGCCGAGCAGGCGCCGCGATCGCGACGTGGAGGCGCTACGCCGCGTCGGCAGCGGGCGGTGCGTCGGCCTCGGCGCCGGCAAGGAGTTCGCCGTCGCCAGCGGGCAGCGAGCCGGGCTCGGGCGCGAGCGTCAGCTCAGGTGCGAAGGCCTCGGCGGCGGCGGCCAGGTCGGTGCGCACCGCGCGCGGACCCGCGGTGACGACCTCGGTGATCCGCAGGCCGAACTGCTCGTCGATCACGACTACCTCCCCGCGGGCGATCGAGCGGCCGTTGATCAGCAGGTCGACCGGCTTGTCGGCGAGCCGGTCGAGCGTGACGACAGAGCCCGGGCCGAGTGCCATCGCCTCGCCGAGCGACATGAAGGTGCGCCCGACCTCGACCGCGAGCTCGACGCTGACGTCGGTCAGCCGGCCGAGGTCGTCGGTGCTATCGACGGCTGCGCCGGGCGGGTCCGGCGGGACGGGCGGGCCTGAATAAGTGTCGATCTCGTCGCTCATCGGCTCTGCCTACTGGACCGCCAGATCGGTGATCAGGAGGTCGTCGACCTTGACATCGGTCTCGTCCTTGATCCGCTTGAGGATCGCGCGTTTGATCTTGGCCCGGCCGTCCGGTGATTCGAGTTCGCCGGAGGAGACGCCGGTCACCTGGTCGGTGATGATCGAGCGGATCACGGCCTCCTGCGGCAGCGTGCCGTAGCCGTCGGGCGGCTTCGGCGCCGCCGAGCCCTCACCGCCGCCCGCCTCTGGGGCGGTCGGCTGGCCTTCGGCGAGCACCAGCCCGACGCCGAACTTCGCAAACCCGCCGCCCTTGATGTTGAGCAGGAAGTCCTTGGGCAGGACGTAGACCTCGCCCTTGACCTTCGGCGGCGGCGGCTTCTTGGCCGGCGCGGTCGGCGCCAGCACGAACTTGTAGGCGCCGCCGAGTGCCAGCAGCACGATCGGGATGATGAACTTGAGCTTCGATTTCATCGTGGTCTCGCGGGGAAGGCCGATTCGGACAGTGACGGCGCCTTGTTGCTGTCGAGGATCTGCCGCGGCAGGAACAGTTCGACCCGTCTATTCATTTGTCGGCCGCCATCGGTCTGATTGGAGGCGACGGTGTTGTATTCCGAGAATCCGGTCGCACGCATGCGACCGCCGGCGACCCCGTCCGCGACGACGACGTTGACGACGTTGGCGGCGCGGTCGACCGAGAGATTCCAGTTCGACGCATAGCGGCCGGAGACCGGCACGTCGTCGGTATTGCCCTGGACCTCGATCCGGTGACGGCCGTCGGCGGCCAGCACCTTGGCGATGTCGGCCAGCAGCGGCCGGGCCTCCGGCTTGACGACCGCCGAGCCGGAGTCGAACAGCAAATTGTCAGTCGTGATCCGGATGTGCAGCCCGTCAGGGCTGATCGTCACCTTGATCTTCTTCGAGAGGTGACGCTTTGCTGCGACCGCCTCGACCTGGCGCTTGATCATGTTGAACTGCGATCGCTCGAGCGCAGCCTGGGCCGACTTGGTCGCCGCCGTCTGGTGTGTCTTGCGTCCGGTGGTGGTGCTGGAGCTGGTTCGCAGATCCTGCAGCGTCGCCATCGGCGTGTTCTCGGCCGGGGTCTGGACGGCGTTTGAGCCGCCGTTCTCCTTGATCCCCTGGCCGCCGTCGGCGACGTGCCCCGAGAACGCTGCAGCCAGCGATCGCTGCAGCGACTCGAACTTCGAGATGTTGACCGACGAGATGGACCAGAGCACCATGAACAGGCTCATCAGCAGCGTGATCAGGTCGGCGTAGGTCAGCAGCCAGCGCTCGTCGGCGTGGCCCTCGCCGTGCCCACCCTTGTGCTTCTTTCGCCTGGCGGCCACGCGCAGCCCCTACGCCGCCTGCGCGGCGGGTGCGTCGGCGGCGGGCGCGCTCTTCTTGCCGCCGCCCATGATCGTCTCACGGTCGGCCGGCGGCACGTAGCTGAGCAGCTTCTCCTGGACGACGCGCGGGTTGTCACCGGCCTGGATCGCCATGATCCCCTCGAGCACCACCCGGCGCTCGTCGGCCTCGGCCGCCGACAGCCCCATCAGCGTGTAGCAGACCGGGTAGAAGACGACGTTGGCCGAGCCGACGCCGTAGAGCGTGGCCAGGAACGCGCCGGCGATCAGCGGGCCGAGCGTCTCCGGCGCCGACAGGTTGCCGAGCACGTGGATCAGCGAGACGACGGTGCCGAGCACGCCGATCGTCGGCGCCAGGCCGCCGGCCTTCTCGAACACCCCGTAGCCGTCCTTGTGCCGCGCCGACATCGCGTCGATCTCGGTCTCGAGGATCTCGTACAGCAGATCGGGGTCGGTCCCGTCGACGACGAGCTGCATCCCCTTGCGCAGGAACGGATCGTCGATCCGCTCGATGTCCTCCTCGAGCGCCAGCAGGCCGTCCTTGCGGGCCCGCTCGGCGAAGCCGACGAGCGTGTTGACGCGATCGGACGGATTCGGCGGCGCGGCGGTGAAGGCCTTGATGTAGAGCTTGGGGATCAGCATGAAGCGCCGCATCCCGACCGACGCGAAGACGGCGCAGGTCGTCCCGCCGAAGACGATCAGCCCGGCCGGGATGTTGATCAGGGCGGGCAGCTGGACGCCCTCCATGATCCCGGCGATCAGGATCA
>CAZYMM010000239.1:0-2646 GCA_964648515.1 uncultured Conexibacter sp. | reverse complement strand
CGGGTCGGCGGGCGCGACCGGCAGCACCGCTGACGGCGGCACCGACGGCTTGGCGCTGAACACCGGCGGCTTGCGCTTCTTCGGCCGGCAGACCTTGACCTTGCGCTTGCGCCCCTTGACCTTCTTGGTTACCACGCGGCAGCGCGGCTTGGGCTTGCGCTTGGTCTTCGGCTTGACCTTGGCTTTGGCCTTCGGCTTCGGCTTCGGTTTGCGTCGCACGGTGGCGGCGACGGCATCGACAGGTTCCAGGGCGGACAGGACCGGCATCGTGGGGACTCGGAGGCCCGGCCCGATGCCGGACCTCCGCCCACGCCATCGGCGCGCGCCGTGCCTGCCCTTATCGGCCCTGTCCGCGACTGGACGTTCGGCCGATGGGGACTACGGCGTCCAGGGCTGCCCTCAACTACACGCGAGCGAGTTCGGCGAAGCCGAACTCGTGAACACTTGTGGTCGCACAGCGACCACAAGTGTTCACAGGACCTTCAGCTCTTCGCTGATCGCCTCGACCGATGACTTGGCGTCGCCGAACAGCATGCTCGTCTTGGGGTTGACGAACAGCGGGTTGTCGATGCCGGCGTAGCCGGCGTTCATCGAGCGCTTGAGCACGATGATCGAGCCCGACTCGTCGACGTTGAGGATCGGCATGCCGAAGATCGGCGAGTCCTGCTTGGTCCGCGCGTCGGGGTTCGTGACGTCGTTGGCGCCGATCACGATCGAGACGTCGGTGCGGCCGAACTCGCCGTTGATGTCGTCCATCTCCTTGAGCTGGTCGTACGGCACGTCGGCCTCGGCCAGCAGCACGTTCATGTGGCCGGGCATGCGCCCGGCGACCGGGTGGATCGCGTACTTGACCGGCACGCCCTTGGCCTCCAGCTGTTTGGCCATCTCGCGGACCGCGTGCTGGGCCTGCGACACCGCCATCCCGTAGCCGGGCACGACGACGACCTGGTTGGCGTAGGCCATCTGGATCGCGACGTCGGCGGCCGAGGTGGCACGCACGGTGCCGCCGGTGGCCGACGCCGTGCCGCCGCCGCCCGCCGCGTCGCCGCCGAAGCCGCCGGCGACGATGTTGAGGATCGAACGGTTCATCCCCTTCGCCATCTCCTGCGTGAGGATCGTGCCCGACGCGCCGACGATCATGCCGCCGACGATGAACGCGGTGTTGTCGAGCGCGACGCCGGCGGCGGCGGCCGACAGCCCGGTGAACGCGTTCAGCAGCGAGATCACGACCGGCATGTCGGCGCCGCCGATCGGGAAGACCATCATCAGCCCGAAGATCGCCGCGGCGATCAGCAGCAGCACCATCAGCCACTCGGAGTCGGCGCTGGTGGTGCTGGAGGCGATCAGCACCGAGAGCACGACCGCGACCGCGAGCATCACGAACGACAGCAGCCGGTGGACGGCGGGCGGGCCGACGTGGCGCGACTTGCCGTCGATCAGCTCCTGCAGCTTGGCGAACGCGACGTTCGAGCCCCAGAAGGAGATCGAGCCGACGATCGCCGAGAACAGCGAGAAGATCGCGATGTAGGTCGGCGTGTCGAGGAAGCCGCCCGAATCACGGAACTCGGTCCAGGAGATCAGCGCGACCGCGCCGCCGCCGACGCCGTTGAAGGCCGCCACCATCTGCGGCATCGCCGTCATCTTCACCTTCAGCGCCGCGGGCACGCCGATCGCGGTGCCGACCAACAGGCCGAGCAGGATGATCCAGACGTTCTGCGGATGCTTGATCAGCATCGCGGCGATCATCGCGATCGCCATGCCGACGGCTGCGATCCGGTTGCCGCGAACCGCGGTCTTCGGCCCGGTCAGCCCGGTCATGCCGTAGATCAGCAGCGCGAACGCGACGATGTAGAGGACCGCCGTCAGGTTGGCGTTCAGCAGCTCAGGCATCGCCGGACTCCTTGCCGTCCGTGCTGACGGGCCGCTTCTTGCCCTTGAACATCCCGAGCATCCGGTCGGTGACGAAGAAGCCGCCGATCACGTTGATCATCCCGAAGATCGTCGCGATGAAGAGCAGGATCTTCGAGCCGGTCGAGAGGCCGGTCTGCGAGGCCAGCAGGATCATGCCGCCGATCACGACGATCCCGTGGATCGCGTTGGTGCCCGACATCAGCGGCGTGTGCAGCGTGTTCGGGACCTTGGAGATCACGGCGTAGCCGACGAAGCCGGCCAGCACGAGGATCGCCAGGTTCGTGATCAGCGGTGACGAGCCGCCCGCGGCGGTCGCGATCAGCGCGGTCATGCCTTCACCTCTCCGTTCTTGACGACGCAGGCGCCGGCGACGATCTCATCCTCGAAGTCGGGCGCCAGCGCGGCGGTCTGCTCGTCGGCCATCAGCTCCAGCAGCGCGAGCAGGTTGCGCGAGTAGAGCGCGCTGGCATGCTCGGGCATGCTGGCCGGAAGGTTCAGCGGGCTTACGATCGTGACGTTGTGCTTGACGACCGTCTGGCCGGGCTCGGTCAGCTCGCAGTTGCCGCCGGTCTCGCCGGCGAGGTCGACGATCACGCTGCCGGGGCGCATCCCCTCGACGGCCTCGGCGGTGACCAGGCGCGGCGCCGGCCGACCGGGCACGAGCGCGGTCGTGATCACGACGTCGAAGTCCTTGGTCGCCTCGGTCAGCGCGCGCTGCTGCTGGGCCTGCTCCTC
>CAZYMM010000238.1:0-2649 GCA_964648515.1 uncultured Conexibacter sp. | reverse complement strand
CCGAGGAAGCCGCAGCGGAAGCCGAAGCCGAGCGCGTCCGAGGTCTCCGGCTCCCACTGCAGCGCCGCATCGTTGAGCGTCAGCTTCTCGAGCGCGTCACGCAAGTCCGGGTAGTCGTCGTTGGAGATCGGGAACAGCCCGCAGAAGACCATCGGCTTGACGTCGCGGTATCCGGGCAGAGGATCGGTCGCGCCGCCGCGCTTGTGCGTCAGCGTGTCGCCGACACGCAACTTGGTGACGTCTTTGATGCCGGTGATCAGGTAGCCGACCTCACCGGGCCCGAGCTCCTCTGCGCTGGTCATCGCCGGGGTGAAGAAGCCGATCTCGTCGATGTCGGCCTCGGTGCCGGCGGCCATCGCGCGGATCTGCTCGCCCTTCTTGAATGTGCCGTCGACGACGCGGATGTAGGCGACGACTCCGCGGTACTGATCGAACTCGGAGTCGAAGATCAGCGCCCGCGGCGGCGCGTCCGGGTCACCGTGAGGCGGCGGCACCCGCTCGACCAGCTGCTCGAGCACCTCGTCGACACCCTCCCCCGTCTTGCCGGAGATGATCAGGATGTCGTCGGGGTCCTCGCCGATCAGCTCGGAGACCTCGCCGGCGACCCGCTCGGGCTCGGCGCCCGGCAGGTCGATCTTGTTCAGGCACGGGATCAGCTCGAGGCCGGCGTCGATCGCCAGGTAGGTGTTGGCGACCGTCTGCGCCTCGACGCCCTGCGACGCGTCGACGACCAGCAGCGCCCCCTCGCAGGCTGCCAGCGAACGGCTGACCTCGTAGGTGAAGTCGACGTGCCCGGGCGTGTCGATCAGGTGCAGCTGGTAGGTGTTGCCATCGCGGCTCGCGAACGCGACCCGCACCGCCGCCGACTTGATCGTGATGCCGCGCTCACGCTCAAGCTCCATCGAGTCGAGCAGCTGCTCGCGCATCTGACGCTCGTCGACGGTGTGCGTCATCTCGAGGATCCGGTCGGCGAGCGTCGACTTGCCATGGTCGATGTGGGCGACGATGCAGAAGTTGCGGATGAGGGACTGGTTCACGTCGAGCTGGGGCCGTGGACTCGGGGCGCCGAGTCTACGAGCCGCCCGATGCGGCGAACGGGTTCTCGATCCGCACGCCGGCGATCTCGGCACAGACCCGCTTGAGAGCGTGCTGCGAGCACCCTTAACGAGGTGCGTGCACGGATCAGTGGTGCCTGGCGCCCCCAATCCGTGCCGACGGCGGCACAGTCGCCTGCCGCAAAGCAGCTCAGCGACCGAGCCGCGCACGCAGCCGCGCCCGCAGCCGCGCGCGCATCTGGTGGGCCTCCGGCAGCCCGGCAGCCAGCACGACCCAGCCGTAGACGACGCTGCCGGCGGTCAGGCCAAGCCCGACCGAGCAGAGCTGCGCGGGCACGCTGCGCCCGAGCAGATCGTCGAGCGCGAACCAGACCACATAGGCGGCGGCGCCGAACCAGACCGTGGCGATCGCCATCGACAGCAGCGCGCCGCCCATACGCTCAAGCCGCAGGTTCCCGCCCAGCGCACGCCGCAGCAGGATGACCTGACCGACCGCCATCGCCGCATCGGCGATCGCGGTGCCCATCACAAGACCGCCAATCCCGTATCGCAGCAGCGCGATCGAGGCGACGAGGTTGACGATCAGGTTGCCGAGCGACAGCCAGGTGACGGCCCACGGCTGCTGCAGGCTGAAGAAGCTGCGCGTAAGCAGCAGGTTCATGCCGCTGAAGATCAGCGAGAAGGCGAAGAACAGGAGCGCGGTCGCGACCAGCGTCGTGTCGGCGCTGTCGAACGCGCCCCCCTGGTAGATGAGCCGCGTGATCGCGGTCGGCATGACCACCATCGCCGCCGTCGCCGGCAGCAGCATCAGCGCGATCAGGCGCATGCCGACGCCGACCGTCGCGCGCATCGCGTCGTGGTCGCCGCGCGCGGCGAGCCGCGAGAGCTGCGGGAACAGCACGGTCGAGATCGCGACGCTGAACATCCCCTGCGGCAGCATGTAGAGCCGGAACGCCTTGTCGACCGCCGCGACCGCGGCATCGGAGAGCTGACCGGCCAGCAGCGTGTTGATCAGCGCGTTGAAGTTGATCAGCCCGAGCCCGAGCGCGACCGGGATGATCAGCCGCACGACCTGGGCCAGCCGCCGGTCGCGCCAGTGGTCGGGGCGCTCGAAATGAAAGCCGACGCGGCGCAGCATCGGCAGCGACATCGCGAGCTGGACCGCGGTCCCGACGAGCACGCCGATCGCGTAGCCGTAGATCGCACCGGTCGAGGTCGCCGTCAGCGGCTGCGCGACGACCATGAAGAACATGATCACGACGTTCCAGACGACCGGCGAGAGCGCCGGGATCGAGAAGTGGTCGTAGGCCTGGAGGATGCCGACGATCAGGCCGTTGACGCCGAGCAGCAGCACGATCGGGAACAGCACGCGGCTGAGCGGGATCGCCAGGTCGATCATCGCGTCGGTCGTATGCGAGCCCTGGAACAGCGGCACGATCACCGGAGCGAGGATCAGGAACAGGACGACGACGGCCGTCAGCACCAGCGTCACCCAGAGCAGCAGCGTCGTCGCCAGGCGGTAGGCCTCGCGCTTCTTGCCCTGCACCTGCAGCTCGGTGAAGACCGGCACGAACGCGGCGCTGAGCGCGGCGTC
>CAZYMM010000237.1:0-2682 GCA_964648515.1 uncultured Conexibacter sp. | reverse complement strand
CTCTTCAGCCAGATGCAGCGGCTGCAGCCGCGCTACCTGGAGGCGATGACGCCGGCGATCGCGGCCGTGCTCGGGATCGGCACCGGCACGCTGCTGGCTCACGCCCGCCGGCAGGCCGGCGCCGCCTGGCTGCTCGTGCTCGCAGCCGGCCTCAGCGCGCTGCTCGCGGTGCTGATCGCGAGCCCGCCGGGCTGGGCGGTCTTCCTCGCCGCCGCGGCGGTGCTCGGCTGCGCGCTAGCAGCGGCGGAGATGCTGCCGCGGACGCCACTGGCGCTGGCCGCCTGTGCCTGCGTGGCGCTGCTGGCGATCCCGGCCTCGGCGGCGATCAAGGTCGCACAGAAGCACCAGTCGAACGCCGGCCTGCCCTCGAGCTTCTCGCGCGCCGAGCTCGACCGGCTCAGCAGCTTCCTGACCGCGGGTCAGGGCAAGGCCCGCTACGAGTTCGCGAGCCCAACCGTGATGCGCCCGGCGCCGGTGATCGTCAAGGACGGCCGCCCGGTGCTGATGCTCGCCAACATCGACGGCAAGCCGCTGGTCTCCAGCGCCGAGCTCCAGCGCGCGGTCGCCGCCGGCGAGGTCAGATACGCACTGCTCGGCCGCGGCTCCTGTCCGGCGAAGACCAAGGGCCCCTGCGCGCCGGCGGTCATCTGGGCGCGCAGCCATTCGCGTGACGTCGGAGCGGCGGCCGGACTGCCCGCCGGGATGCTCTACGAGCTGACGGCCGCGGGATCGACCGGCACCGCGCCGTAGTGCCATGGCCCGCGACGCGCCGCAAGCCCCCGGCGGCTCTCATCTGCGCGCGCAGGCAACCGATACGGTTGCGGCCACGATGGCCGAACACGCACTCGACATCCTGGTCTGCGACGACGAGTCCGAGCTGCGAGAGGCGCTGCGCCAGTCGTTCCAGCGCGAGGGCCACCGCGTGCTTGCGGTTGCCGACGGCCGCTCGGCGATCGACCACGCGAGCACGCAGAGCTTCGACGTGGTGCTGCTCGACGTCGCGCTCGGCGCCGGCAGCCCCGACGGCTACGAGGTCTGCCGCGAGCTGCGCAATCGCCGCAACGGCGTCCCGATCATCATGCTGACCGCGCTCGACAGCGAGGCCGACGCCGTGCTCGGCCTTGAGGCCGGCGCCGATGACTACGTGATCAAGCCGTTCCGGCCGGCCGAGCTGCGCAGCCGGATCCGCGCCGTGCTGCGGCGCGCGGGCGGCGGCGGCAGCGGCGCCGAGAACATGGCCCGGACGGTCGGGGCGGTCACGCTCGACCCCGGGCTGAGGACCGTGACCCGCAGCGGCGAGCAGGTCCAGCTGACGTTCTCGGAGTTCGAGCTGCTGCACGCGCTGATGGCCGACGCGCGCAAGGTCCACAGCCGCCTGGACCTGCTGCGTGCTATCTGGGGCGACAGCGCCTACCGCGACCCGCGCGCGATCGACGTCCACGTCCGCCACCTGCGCGAGAAGCTTGAGGACGCCCCCGAGGAGCCGCGCCTGATCGTCACCGTCCGCGGCGCCGGCTACCGCATCGGCGACGGGTAGGCACGGGCGATGCGCGGCGGCCTGCGTGTACGGATCATCGCCCTCGTCGTCTTCGTCAGCGCGCTGACGCTGGTGGTGGCGGCGGTGACGCTGCTGTCGCCGCTCGACCGGCAGCTGCACAAGACGGCGATCAGCGATCTGTCCGGTGATCTGCACGCCGACCGCGGCCTGGTGACCCGGCTGCCGGCGACGGAGGGGATCGTCCGCGAGCGCCAGCTCAGAGCGGCCGCGCACCTGCTGCGCAAGCGCACGCGCTCGGACATCGCGATCTTCACGATCGACGGGCGGATGCTCGAGAACACCGACCACGACTCGCCGGGAACCGACTACAAGTCGGTTCGCGACGTGCTGCTGCGGCGCAAGGACACGGGCATGATCACCGGCAAAGGCTCCGATGCCGAGGCCGACGTGGCGATCCCGATCGAGTCCGATGACGGCGCCGTCAAGCTGATCCTCGCCGCACGCCGGCCGATCACCGACCTGCAGAGCATCACCGGCTCGGTGACGCGGGCCTTCCTGCTCGCCGCGGCCGTCGGCCTGGCCGCCGCACTGCTGGCCGGGCTGCCGATCTCGGGGCGGATGGCGACACGGGTGCGCCGGTTGCGCGACACCGCGCTGCGCGTCGCCGAGATCGGTCCGGCGGCCGAGATGAAGCCCGATGCCGGCCGTGACGAGATCGGTGACCTGAGCCGCGCGTTCGCGACGATGCAGCTCCAGCTCCAGGAGCAGGAGGCTGCCCGCCGCGCGTTCGTGGCAACCGCCTCGCACGAGCTGCGCACGCCGCTGGCCTCGCTGCGGCTGATGCTCGACCTGCTGATCGAGGACCTGCGCGCCGAACCGGCCGATGTCGAGCACGCGCGCGAGCAGGCCGGCAAGATGGACCGCCAGGCCGAGCGCCTGTCACAGCTGACCGCCAACCTGCTCGACCTCAGCCGGATCGACTCCGGCGTCCCGCTGCAGGCCGAGCTGATCGAGACCGACGCGATCGTCCGTGCGGTCGCCGCCGAGTTCGAGCTGCGCGCTGAGGCCGAGTCGCTGGCGCTGGAGCTCGATCTCGGTGACGGCCCGGCCTGGGCGGTCGGCGATGGCGGCGCCGTCGCGCAGATCGTCCGCATCCTGCTCGACAACGCGGTCCGCTACGCCGA
>CAZYMM010000236.1:0-2718 GCA_964648515.1 uncultured Conexibacter sp. | reverse complement strand
CGCATTCGATGCTCGCGGTCCCCGCCTACCTGATCGTGCCCGCGATCTTCATCGCACTGACGGTCATCAACCTGCTCTCAGTCCGCGACCAGAACCTCGTGACCCGCGACACCGCGGTCGTCGACCCGCTCACCGGACAGCTCGGGCGGCTTGCGCTTCAGTCGCGCATCGACGAGCTCGACGCCGCCCGCGCGCGGCGTGCGACGGTCGCCGTGCTCGATGTCGACAGATTCAAGTCGTTCAACGACCGCCACGGCCACGGTGCCGGCGACCTGGTCCTCGCGGAGACCGCGCGGCGGATGGCCCGTGCTCTGGGCGATGACGGAACGCTCTACCGCTTCGGCGGCGACGAGTTCGTGATCCTGCTGCAGGGCGGCGGTGAGAGCCCACAACCTGTCCTCGAGCGGGTCCGCACCGCGGTCAGCGGAGCTCCAATCGAGGGTTGCAGAGTCAGCGTCTCGGTCGGCCTCGCACAAGGCGCGAAGGTCCGCGCCAACGGCCACGATGAGCTGTTCCGCCGTGCCGACGACGCGCTCCGAAGCGCCAAGCGCCAAGGGCGGGATCGCCTCGTCGAGGCTGGCGGCGATGCGCTACCGGAGCGCCGTCGCCCGTCGCTGCGCCGCGGGCCGCGACCGGCCCGTGAACCGGCGCCGATGCCGGCCCCACCACGGATCCCGAGTTCGCCGCGCGCCGTGCCGGCAGCGCAGGAGACCGAGCGCGAGCACCAGCGGTCGATGATCAGGCTCACCTACACGCACTCGTTGGCGACCGCCGTGCTGGCCCCGCTGGCGGCAATCGTGCGCGGGCCCTGGTTCGGCTGGTGGCACCCGGTGCCGATCATCGTCGGCGGCATCGTCCTGCGACCCCTGATGCGCACCTGGCAGAGGGCACGCAACCCCGCACTGGTAGTGATCGGCGTCTCGCTGCTGAGCAGCGTGCTGACGCCGATCTCGCAGGTGCTGGCGACCAGTCCCGCCTTCTTCGCGCTGCCGATGATTGCACTGACCGGGATCAGCTCGTCGGCGTCACTTGGTCGCCGCGGCGGCCTGACCGTCTGGGCCGGGGCCTCGCTCTGCGTGGCGGCCAGCGTGCTGCTGGTGCAGCCGGCGGCGATCAGCGATCCCGGCGTCGTGCTGGTCCCCTTGCTCTTGATCACGTTCACCCACCTGCTCGGGCATCGAACCGGCCGGGCGATGCTCGCGACGCGCCGCGAGGTGCTTGTCGACCCGCTCACCGGCGTGCTCAACCGGCTCGCGCTCGACGCTCGCATCCCCGCGTTCGAGTTCGGTGCCGCGCGCCACGAGGCCGGATCTACCGTCCTCGTCTGCGACATCGACAACTTCAAGTCGATCAACGACACCTACGGGCACGCCTTCGGTGACCAGGCGCTGCGTGCCGTCGCAACCGCGATCTGCTCGGAGCTGCGTCCCGCCGACGGCCTCTACAGGATCGGCGGCGACGAGTTCGTCGTCCTGCTCGACTCCACTGGCACCGATGCGGCGACGGCCCTCGGTGAGCGGATCCGGCGCGTCACAGCCGCCACGCCGCTCGGCGCGATTCCGGTCACGATCTCGATCGGCACCGCAACACACGAGGGCGCCGGGCGCTGCGACTACCACCAGCTGTTCGAACGAGCCGACGGCGCGCTGTATTCGGCCAAGCGCTCCGGTCGCAACCGCGTCGTAGCCGGCGAGCCCGCACCTGCCCGCACGGCCGCCGCCTAACTCGCCGGCCGGCGCTGCTCGACCGGCACCTCACCACCGGCGGCGACGATCTGCTCGGGAGGCCACGGCCCGGTCCAGTTGTCGCAGGCGCCGTCGAGCGAGACGACGGTCCCGCTCAACGAGCGGCCGAGCGGTGTCGCGAGCATCGCGACCAGCTGCCCGAACTCCTCCATCCGGCCGAGCCTCTGGAGCGGCACCGAGTAGGCGGCCTGCCGCGAGAACTCCACCGGGTACTTGCGCAGCGACTCGGTGTCGAACCGGCCGATCGCCGCGGCGATCACGCTGATGCCGTCAGCGGCCCAGCGCTCGGCAAGCTCGGTGCTCAGCGCCTCGACCGCGGCGCGGGCGGCGCCGGTGTGCGCCATCGCCGGCATCCCGTGATGGGGCGAGACCGTCACGTTGACGATCGTGCCCGAGCCCTGCGGCAGAAGGGCGCGCTCGGCCGCCAGCTCGGACATCGTCATCGTGCCGATCACGTTGAGCCGGCTGACCGCCGACCAGCCCTTGGCGGTGATCAGCTCTGCGGGCACGAAGTACTGGCCGCCGGCGTTGTTGACGAGCGTGTCGAGCCGGCCGTGCCGGTCGAGCACCGCATCGATGATCGCCGCCGCCGACTCCGGGTCGCGGATGTCGCCGGGCGCTGTCGTGCAGTCCGGGCCGAGCTCGGCGGCCGCTGCGTCGAGAACCTCGACCCTGCGACCTGCGATCACGACGCGGGCGCCACAGGCGATCAGCTCACGCGCAGCATGGAGGCCGAGGTTGGTGCCGCCGCCGGTGACGAGCGCGACGCGACCGTCGAGCACGCCGGGCGCGAAGATCGCCGAACCACCGCTCATCGCGGCGCAGTCTACGGACGGGCGGACGGAGACGCGGGAGGGCGGGCCTTCTACACTGGCCCGCTGCTCGGTCCTCCGGGGGACTGGTGTAGTGGTAACACGGCGGTCTCCAAAACCGCAACTCGAGGTTCGATTCCTCGGTCCCCCGCTGCGGCCGG
>CAZYMM010000235.1:0-2752 GCA_964648515.1 uncultured Conexibacter sp. | reverse complement strand
GTAGAACGGGTTGCCGCCGACGCGGCTGAACTCCCAGAAGCGCAGCACCGCGCCGACGAGTGTGATCGCAAGGATCGGCGCGGCGGCGACGAGCGCCCGGGCCGGCGCGCCGGAGCGCTCCTCTGTGGAGCGCTGCGGCGGCGTGGCGTGGCGGGCGGTGTCGGTCATGGTGCTCATCGTCGGTCGGCTCCCTGCGGGGTCGTGGTCTGGTGGGCGCGCGTCAGGAGCGGGCCAGCACCCAGATCGTCACCGGCTCCTTGCCCATCGCCAGCTTGTGGAAGGAGCGCACCGCGTACCGCCGGCCGGAGACGGTCACGGTACCCCGGGCCGGGAGGTTCAGCTTCGCCGCCGCGGGCAGCGACGTGCGCACATGGCCTGCGCCGGCGCCGCGGGCGACGATGTCGACCGGGAAGTTGCGGTGCATGTAGCGGACGAAGCCGATCACGTCCTGGACCGAGACCTGGAGCGTGCCGATCGTCTTGCCGCCACGGCCCTTGATCGCGGTCTGCGACGGCGCGACCACGAACGGGACGCCGATCTCGTCGACGGTCTTGCCGTTCTGGAGGATCGCCATCCGCGAGACGTGCGCGTGGTACCAGACCGAGTAGAACCTGCTCTTGATGTATGCCTTGAGCGCGGGCGTGTTGCCGGACTCAAGCAGCGAGACCAGCTTGCGGTCGTGGGCGATCCGCTGGAGCTGGATGTGGACGGGGCGGCCGTAGACCTCCTGGTCGTAGCGGGCGCGGGCCGAGGCGGTCAGGCGGTCGATCCGGGTGTGGGCGGCGGCGTGCGCCTTGACCGGCGTCACTGTCGTCTTGGCCGGCGGCGGGCTCTGGCTGGCGGATGAGCCGGCGCCCGCCGTGCTGACGACGCCGGTGGCGCCGACCAGCACGGCGGTGCCGAGGGCCAGGTATCGCCGGTGGGGGTTGTCGAAGGTCATCGTCGGGCTCCAATCGCTCGTCTGTCGGTAGCGATCACTGTGGGGCCTGTTCGCTTGCCACAGCGTTCGGCGGCCGTTGCGATCGCGTTAGGCGGCGGGCGCTCCGCTAGGGTGGATGGTCCTTCTCCCAATCGGGTTGGGGAAAATACTTCGGCAGAGGTGGTGGCAGACCATGAGCGAGCATTCCGTACAGCAGTGGCAGGTCGGCAGCGGCCCGCAGCATCAGGCGATCCCGACCGGCCCGCTGGCCGAGGTCGTCGTCGGCGCGGACGCCGGTCTGGGGCTCGGCGTCGTCGCAGTGACGGTGCCGGCGGGAGCCGCGATGCCCGATCACGCGCATGGCGGCTCGACGACGCTGCTGATCCCGCAGTCCGGGCGGCTGCGCCTGGCCGACGCCGAGACCGGCGTCGTCACGGAGCTGGAGCCCGGGACGCTGGCTACGATCCCGGTGGGCCGTCATGTGCGGCTCGAGAACGCAGGCAGCGACGAGGCGCAGATGCTGGTCGTGCTTTCGCCGCCGGACTTCGCCGATGCGGTCACGGGCTGGCCGGTCGCGCAGGCCGCCGCAGCCTGATCGCTCTCACCGACCCAGGAAGGACTCACCACTGCGATGAACAGCGGCCTGTACAGCTTTGCCCTCGTCATGCACCTGATGGGGGGCTTTCTGTTCATCGCCGGGATGGTGCTGGCCGGAGTCGGCTTCGAGGCCGGCCGCCGCCGGTCGCAGCCCGGCGAGGTCGCGCTGCTGCTGTGGCTGGCGCGGATCGGCGTGCTGATGCTGGTCGCCGGCACGCTCCTGGTTCTCGGATTCGGCCTCTGGCTCGTCCATCTCGGCGGCTGGGGCTACGGCACCGGATGGGTGTCGGCTTCGCTGGGCCTGTTCTTCGTCGCGCTGGCGCTCGGTGAGGTCGGCGGCCGTCCGCTCAAGCGCGCACGGCTGACGGCGGCCGAGCTCGCGCAACGCGGCGAGCCGCTCAGCGACGAGGTGCGGGAGCTGCTCGGCGACCGCAAGCTGCTGGTCGCCAACTACATCTCGCTGGCGCTGATGATCGCGATCATCGTGCTGATGGTCGTAAAGCCGTAGTCGCGGCCCAAACCCCCGCGCCGAACAGGCCGAATGCGACGTGATGACGTCGCATTCGGCCTGTTGGGCAGCGGGTTGCGTGGGTGGGGCGGTCAGACGGCGACTACGATCACGTGATCTCGCCGCGCATGTTCGCCTGCCTGGGACGCCGAATCAGCAGCCGAGGGCGTCTAGAACCTGCTCGGCAAAGAGCCTAGATTCGCCGCATGGTGCTCGCGCTGCTCGCCGCGGTCTGTGTCGTCGTCGCCACGCTGACGCTCGTCTGGCTGCATCTGCAGCCGACCGGGCTGCGCTGGTGGTCGGACGCGGTCAGCGACTACGGCACGACCTCCGTCCACTTCGGCTATCGGACGATGGTGGTCCTCTTCGGCGCCGGCGGCCTCCTGCTCGCGCTCGCTCTGGACCGCAGGACCGCGGCGGCCGGGATCGGTTGGCTCTGGGCCTACGGCGTGAGCCGCGTCGCGATCGCCGCTTTCATGACCGATCGCGATCCGTCGTCGCCGACGCGCGAGGGCAGGATCCACTGGCTGCTCGCGGCGACCGCGTTCACGAGCATCGCACTCGCCGGCTCGAAGATCGACTGGCCGGGCGCACCGGCGATCCTGCCGACGGCCGGCCATGTCGTCGTCGCGAGCGCCGTCGCGACGCTGCTCACACGGCTGCTGGCACCGCTGCGCCCGCTCTTCGGCGCCGCCGAGCGGCTGCTCTACGCGAGCACGATCGCCTGG
>CAZYMM010000234.1:0-2783 GCA_964648515.1 uncultured Conexibacter sp. | reverse complement strand
AGTGGCTGCGCCGGCGACCGCCGGCGTCCGTGTGCGCCCGGGCGGCACGATCACGCCCTTGTAGAAGACGACGATGCTGAACGCCGGCTTGCGCGGATCGGTGCAGGGATCGGTCCGCACGTCGCCGGCTCCGGCCTGAACGGCGGTGGGTGCCACGGCGGCGTCGGTCGGGCCCGACTTCTGCTTGCCGACGATGTCGTTGGCGCTGTCGGACTTGCTGATCGACACCCGCTGGACGGCGTTCATCGTCCGCAGCTGGGCGAGCAGGTTGGTGACCGCGTCCTGGCTCACGGCGCAGCCCGAGAGCTCGAGCGCGGGCACTGCGAGCGAGGCCCGCAGTGGGTCGGCGGCCGCGCCGCCGGCGTCGGCGCCGACCCCGGGCGCGATCGTCGCGTTGAGGCCGCTCAGCCAGACGTTGCCGGGCAGGACCCGTGAGAGCTCGCCGAAGGCGTGCGCCCAGTCGAACCGGCTGTCGGCGAGCTGGATGACGGTCTGCTCGCGCTGCGTGCGCATCTGATCGAACTGCGAGTAGGAGGCGAGGCCGGCGGTCTGGCTGGCGCGCTGGGCGGCGCGAGCCTTGAGCGAGGAGGCCTCGGCCTCCTTCTCCTTGAGCTGCTTGCCGGTGTAGGTCCAGGCGCCGAACAGCAGCAGGCCGAGCGCGAGCAGCCCGACGAGCGCGTACGCTGCGCCGCCGGAACGGCCGGCGCGGCCGCCGGCCCCGCGCTGCTGGTCGGACGGGACTAGGTTGATCGCCTTCACGACTGGGTGACCTCCTCGACGGCGAGCCCCGCCGCGACGGTCAGTAGATGAGGATCGAAGCCGCCGGTGGCGCCTTCGACGACACCGAGCTCGACCGGCATGTTCAGCTCGGTCGCCAGCGCCTCGGCGAAGCCGGGGATCGTGCCGGCGGCACCGGTCAGGATCGCGCGCTCGACACGGAGGCTCATGCCGCCCTGGGCGTGGTGGAAGTCGAGCGAGTTGCGGACCTCGCCGCCGATCCGGCGGACGCCGTCCTGAAGCACCGCACGGGCGTCGGCGACGATCTCGTCGTGGTCGCCGGAGGCGATCTGGTCGATCGGCTCGCTCAGCCCGACGTGGCGCAGCCAGTCACGGGCGTGCTCGAGCGTCAGCCCCTGGCGCTCGGCGAGCACCGCGGCGATCGCCTCGATGCCGCCGCCGACGACGCGGGTGAAGAGGCAGGAGTGCCCTTCGGCCACGGCCAGGTTCGTGATCCCGCCGACCGCGAGGTAGAGCACCGGCCCGGACTCCGGGGCGCGGTGGCCGAGCGCCCTGATCATCGCGAACGCCGACAGGTCGACGCCCTCGGGCTTGAGCCCGGCGGCGCGGCAGACCTCCAGCACCCGTTCGATCATGTCGCGCCGGGCGGCGACGATCAGCACCCGCTGACGCCTGCCGGCCTCGGTCTCGACGACATCGAGCGGCTGAAAGTCGATCAGCGCCTGGTCGAGCGGCATCGGGATGTGGTCCTGAGCCGAGAAGCGGACCGCCGCCTCGAGCTCCTTGGCGCTCTCGACCGGCGGCATCTCGAGCACACGGACGACGATCTTCTGGTTGGCGACGCCGACACGGACGCGGCGGTCGAGGCCTTTCTTGTCGGCGAACATCGCCCGCAGCGCCTGGGTCAGCGCCTCGGGATCGTGGATCTCGCCGTCACGGATGACGCCCGCCTCGAGCGGCGCGACCGCGGCCTGCTTGACCGTGATCGTGCCGTTCACGTTGACGGCCGCCGCATGCACGGCGGCGGGCTCGATCTCGAGCCCGACAAGGGTTGTCTTACGTCGTGCCATGGAGTTCTCTGACGCGGGTTGGGGAAGCAGCGACCTGAAAGCAGGTGTCGGCGGGGAAACGCGGGACCTCAAACGCAGGCCTCGCCACCCTCCATTGTTCGTCCAAGCAGCGACACGCTTGAGTTCCCCCTGCTCGGCAGATCATGACAGGCCGAACGTGCTGAGGTAGCGGTTGACGAGCTCGGGACCGGCGTAGACACAGACGATCGCGCCGAGCGCCAGGAACGGGCCGAACGGCAGCGCCTTCTTGCGCCCGGCGCTGAGCCCGTGGCGGATCATGATGCCGATCCCGACGATCGTGCCGGCGATCATGCCGATCAGGATCGCGGCGGCGACCGGCGCGCCGAGGTAGAGGCCCATGACGCCGGCGAGCTTGACGTCGCCCATGCCCATGCCGCGCGGGTTGATCAGCGCCGGCAGGAAGAAGAAGAGCGCTGCGGCGAGGCCGGCGATCAGCTGCTCGGGAACGAAGCCGATCTCGGTGACGAGCGCGATCGGCACCGCCAGCAGCGCCGCGGGCGCTGTCAGCGCGTTCGGGATCCGCTTGACGTCGAGGTCGATCGCGCTGATCGGGATCAGGAACGTGGTCAGCACGAGCCCGAGCACCATCCGCCGCCACTCGCCCCACAGCGACATGCAGATCGTGACGTAGAGGACGGCGGTCGCGAGCTCGATCAGCGGGTAGCGGACCGAGATCCGCGCGCCGCAGCTGCGGCATCGGCCGCGCAGCCAGAGCCACGACAGCAGCGGGATGTTCTCGTAGGGCTTGAGCGCCCGGTCACAGCCCGGGCAGTGCGATCCGGGCCGGACCAGCGATTCGCCGCGCGGCAGCCGGTATGCGACGACGTTCAGGAACGAGCCGATCGCAAGGCCGAGGAAGCCGAAGATGATGTAGCCCTGGACCGGCACCGGTCCCTATGGTCGGCCACCGGGGCCGGGGCTGTTGCAGGGTGAGTTGCAGGGGGCGGCGAGCGG
>CAZYMM010000233.1:0-2786 GCA_964648515.1 uncultured Conexibacter sp. | reverse complement strand
ATGCCGTCGACGCGCTGCTGCGTCACGCGACCGCCGACCTCGCCGCGAACCCGGCTCATGCCCGCGCCTGGGCCGCCGTCCAGCTCGCGCAGCCGCGCGCGGCACGGACCGAGCTGCTCGACCTGCTGCCGCAGATCGGCTGCCCGGTGCTGCTGCTCTGGGCCGACCGCGACCCCGAGTACCCGCTCCGCGGCGCCGAGGAGGCGCTCGACCTGCTCGGAGACGGTCTGCTGCGCGTACTGCCGGGTACCGGCCACCTGCTGACGTTCGACGATCCGGTCGGCGTCGCGCGGGAGCTGGCCGCGTTCTGCGGCTGACCGCTCTGGCCCTCAGAGGCTGTCTCAGACGATCTTGACGCCGGTCGTCGCCGACGCCGGTGCTGCCGGCGGCGACTCCGCAACGACGACACGGTCGCGGCCGCCTCGCTTGGCCTGCAGCAGCGCGGCGTCGGCGCGGTCGAAGGCCGTCGCGTAGTCGAAGCCGTCCGGCCCCGATACCGACACCCCCAGCGACACCGTCACCCGGCAGCCGGCGACCTCGCCCAGCGAGACGATCGCGCGCAGCCGCTCGGCGACGCGCTCGGCCTGGGCCGGGCCGGTTCGCGTCAGCAGAACCACGAACTCCTCGCCGCCGATCCGGTAAAGCGCGTCGACGACCCGCAGTTCGCCCTGCAGCCTCCCGGCGACAGCCACCAGAACTTCGTCGCCGGCGCCGTGGCCGAACGTGTCGTTGATCTGCTTGAAACGATCGAGATCGGCGACGATCAATGCGACCGGCTCGTGCCTGCCGCCGGTCTGCGCGAGCTCGGCGACGCGCGCCTCGAGCGCACCCCGGTTGAGCGCGCCGGTCAGCGGATCGACGTCGGCGCGAGCGCGATGATCGACCGAGGAGCGCATCACGACCGTGCCGACGATCGCCACCTCCCAGAGCAGGCCGACCGGCGCTGTCAGCAGGAGCGGATCCTGGGCGACCAGGCCGGGGGCGACGAGCAGCGCACCGCCGGCGACGAGCAACGTCCCGGCGGCCGCGATCAACGCGCCGCCGAAGGCACGGTAGGCGGCCAGCGGCAGCGCGGCGGGCAGGATCACGAGCGCCAGCAGGTAGAGCGCGGGCCCGCGGGTCAGGAGCACCGCGGCGACACACAGCGCGATGCCCACGACCGCCTGCCAGAGCATCCCGCGTGCGTGACCGCGACGGCCTGCGTCCAGCGTCCGCAGCCCGCCGCGTGCGAACGGGCCGAGCGCGATGCCGGCCACGACACCGACGATGACGGGGCCCCAGCCGAGCGAGGGCACGCAGGCCAGCGCGAGCACAAGCGCCAGCAGGCAGCACAGCCCGAGCGCGACTGAACCCTGCGTCAGTGCGGTGACGGTGCGCAGATGGTCGCGCTCGAGGCGTGTGCGGACCAGCGCCCAGGGCCGGCCCTGTGTCATCGCCGCGGGGACCGCGGGACGGGCGGTGCGGTCGGCCTGCGGCACAAGCACGCGGGCACGGACGCCGGCTGCGGGCACGGCGACCGCGACGCGGTCGCGCCCTTCGCTCTTGGCGCGATAGAGGGCGGCGTCGGCGCGAGCGAACATGTCGACGGCGTCGAACCCGTCGCCGATCCGGCTGCCGGCAAGGCCGCCCGACAGTGCGATCGGTTCGCCGCCGATGATGATCCGCGCGGTCGCGGCGCGCAGCTCCTCGCCGATCGCCTGCGCCGCGTCGAGCCCGGTGCCGACCAACAGCACGATGAACTCCTCGCCGCCGTAGCGGTAGACCCGGCCGCGGTCGCCGGTGGCGGCCACCAGTGCCATCGCCGTGCGCCGCAGCGCGGCGTCGCCCTCGGCGTGACCGAAGCGGTCGTTGAGCAGCTTGAAGTGGTCGATGTCGAAGACCAGCATCGCCAGCGGCGTGCCGCGCCGCCGGCGCGCGACGTGCTCCTCGAGATCGTGCTCCATCGCGACGCGATTGCCGAGTCCGGTCAACGGATCGGTCACGGTGGCTGTGCGGCTGCGATGATCGAACTCGCGCAGCACCGAGGTCAGGACCGTGGCGATCAGGAAGACGCTGAGCGGCGCGAGCAGGGTCGCCGGACTGCTCGACACCGTCTGCGGCTCGAGCACGAACGCCGTGACCGTGACCAGCGCCGATGCGATCAGCGTCGCGAGCAGCGCGATCGGACGAGGCCAGACGAGCGCAGCGAACGGCAGCGAGAAGGCCGGCAACAGCCAGAGCTCCGAGCTCGGGGCGCCCGCGACCCAGGGCACGGCAGCGGCACAGAGGACGCCGGCGACCCAGCACCACATCGAGACGATCTCGGTCCGCGGCGAGCGGCGAGCCACCGTCAGCGCGGCGAGATAGCAGCCGAGCGACAACACGATCGGCAACGCGATGAGCGGACCGTGGGTGACCACGGCGGGCAGCTGCGCGGCGAGCAGGATCGCGCCGGCCGCGGGAAAGACGCGCACCAGCCGCACCATCGTGTCGCGCGCCTGGCGGCGCGAGTCACGGCCGCCGAAGATCCGCCGGCCGCCGGCCGCGTGCGCGCGCGTGGATGACACGAAGCTGTCCACCACCATCGATGTCGGCGCCCGCCGATCAGCGCTTGAGCCGTGCGGTCCGCAACGCGACAGGGCGGCGACGACGCATAGGCTGTCGGGTATGTCCGAGACCCTCTATGGCGCAGAGACGGCGAAGGCCGTCGAGAACTTCCCGATCAGCGGCGAGCATGTGCCGATCGAGGTCGTCCACTGGCTCGGGCGGATCAAGGGTGCCGGCGCGCTCGTCAACGCCGAGCTCGG
>CAZYMM010000232.1:0-2834 GCA_964648515.1 uncultured Conexibacter sp. | reverse complement strand
TAGATGATCGCGCTGCCGCGGTCGGTGATCTCGATCCAGTCGCCGTGGCGCCAGACGCCCGGATAGTGCTCGAAGTAGCTCTCCCGATAGCGGCTGCCGTCGTCGTCGCCCCAGAAACCGATCGGCATCGACGGCATCGGCTCGGTGATCACGAGTTCGCCGACCTCGCCGATGTGGGGCCGGCCGTCGTCGTCCCAGCTCTCGATCGCGCAGCCGAGCGCCCGCCCCTGAAGCTCGCCGCGGTAGACCGGCAGCAGCGGCACACCGCCGACGAACGCCGTGCAGACGTCGGTGCCGCCGCTGGTCGAGAACAGCCAGATGTCCTTGCCGAGCTCGTCGTAGACCCAGTCGAAGCCCTCCGGCGACAGCGGCGAGCCGGTCACGCCGAGCGCCTTCAGCCGCGACAGGTCGCGGCCCTCGGCGGGCTGCACGCCGGCCTTCATGCAGGCCGCGATGTAGGCGGCGCCCGCCCCCATCACCGTCACCTGCGCCTCAGCGACGAGATCCCAGATCGCGCCCATGTCCGGATAGCCGGGGCTGCCGTCGTGGAGCACGATCGCCGCCCCCGTGACCAGACCGCCGACGATGAAGTTCCACATCATCCAGCCGGTCGTCGTCAGCCAGAAGAAGCGATCGTCGGGGCCGAGGTCCAGATGCAGGTGATGGAGCTTTACGTGCTCGAGCAGGATCCCGCCGTGGCTCTGCACGATCGCCTTCGGCAGCCCGGTGGTGCCGGATGAGTAGAGAACCCAGAGCGGCGCCGAGAACGGGAGCTGCTCGAAGGTGAGCGGCGCGCCGGCGCCTCGGTCACGCAGCTCTCCCCAGCCGAGTGCGTCGGGCACTCCGTGCTCGCCCGCACCGTCGGAGACGACCACCGTCGCACGCAGCGTCGGCAGCGCGGCGCGAAGCTCGGCGACCTGTTCACTGCGGTCGAAGTACTTTCCGCCGTAGTCGTAGCCGTCGCCGCAGAACAGCACGACCGGCTCGATCTGGGCGAAGCGGTCGGCGATCGAGCGCGCGCCGAAGTCCGGTGAGCAGCTCGACCAGACGCCGCCGACGGTGGCCGTCGCGAGAAAGGCGACGACGGCCTCGGCGATGTTCGGCAGGCAGGAGACGACGCGATCCCCGGGCTGCACCCCCAGCGACCGCAGCCCGGCGGCGACGGCGGCGACATCGGCGCGCAGCTCGGCCCAGGTGATCGTCTGTAGCGGCCGGCGCTCGGTCGCGTGCAGGATCGCCGGCGCGTCGTCCTGCCCCTGGGCGAGCAGATGTCCTGCGAAGTTGAGCTCCATGCCCGGGAACCACTCTGCCCCCGGCATCTCATGAGTCGTCAGCACCGCGCGGGCGGGCGCGCTGTGCACGACCTCGAAGCGCTCAACGATCGACGCCCAGAAGTCCTCGATGTGCTCGACCGACCAGCGCCAGAGCCCGTCATAGCCGTCCCCGACCGCCACCCCGGCGGCGGCGAGGTCGTCGCGGTAGCGGGCCATCGCGCAGCCGGCGAGCAGCTCAGGTGAGGGTGTCCAGAGCAGCTCGGGCGCAGCGGTCACAGCGCCAACCTAGCGGCCTGGGTCGCTAGCGGCCGCGGACGGCACGCACGAACAGCCGTGGCGAGCGCGCGACGGCCGCGCCATCACCGGCGCGCACGGTGAAGCGGTGCAGCGCGGGTTGCCGGAGCGCGACCAGCACACGGAAGCGCCCGCCCGGCCCGGCGGGTGCGGGCACGGACGCGATCCGCCGCCAGCGCCCGTCGCGATAGAGCCGCTCGACGACGACGGTCACAGCGCTCGCGCCCTGCACGGTCCCGGCGATCCGCGCGCGGGATCCGGCCCTGACGCGGGGCCCGGCGACCCAGGCCTGCAGGCGCGGTGTCAGCAGCACGTCGGCCTGCGGCGAGGAGACCGTGGCACCGGGCCCGGCGACCGCGGCCCGGACCGTGCCGCCGCGCTTCCAGAGCAGCGCCGCGCTGAAGCGGCCGTCCTCGCCCGTGACCGCCGAGGCAACCGTGACCCAGCGTGAGCTGCCGCGCTTCTGGATCGAGACGCCGCGGCCTGCGACCGGCACGCCGTCGGTGCCGGTGACCAGCCCGGCGAGCGCGAGCTCATCGCCGTAGGTGACCGCTGCGGGAGCGGCATCGAGCGCGACCGCACCGATCGCCTCCGGTACCGGGCCGACCGCCAGCCCGGCACGGGCGACGGCGCGCATCCGCAGATCGCCGAGCTGACCGTAGAGCACGTTCCCCGGGCAGTCGGTCGAGCAACCGTCGCGATGGCCGGAGATGCGTTGGAAGGTGACGCTCTGACCGGCCGGGTAGCGGTTGTAGCGGCCACCAGCGGAGACGAGCGTAAGCGTCCCCGCGACCGGCGCGCCGTGGAGCGCGAGCTTCCAGGCCAGCAGCGCCGCGACCGCATCGAGCGCCGGTGACGGCGCCGCCATCTGCGTGAAGCTGCCGAGGATCGCAACCCCGGTCGAGACGCTGTTCCAGCCGCCCGCCTGGGCACCGACGACGGCACGCTCGATGCCGCCCGCGCGGCCCTCCCAGATGCCGCCGAAGCTGTCGACAAGAAAGTTGTAACCGATGTCGTTCCAGCCGTTGGAGGAGATGTGGTAGCGGGCGATCGCCTGGATGATCGCCGGGACGTCGCGCTGTGCGTAACCGTTGGAGCCCTCGGTGTGGTGGACGAACGCGAGCGGGACGGTGCCGTACGTGGCGCTGCCGCGCGGCGGGACCGCAGCGGCGTTCCAGGCCGAGCGCGGCAGGATCGCAGGGCCGGCCGGGACCTGCGCGGCACGCGCGGTGCGCGCCGGCACGTCGCCGGCGACCAGCACCAGCT
>CAZYMM010000231.1:0-2850 GCA_964648515.1 uncultured Conexibacter sp. | reverse complement strand
CTTAGCGGCAGTCCGGGCAGCGGCCGTGCAGGACGACGTCGTGACGCTCGACGGCGTAGTCGACACGACCTGCGAGCGCATCGATCGCGCGTTCGAGCGCGGGGTCCGAGAACGGCTCCATCGCGCCGCAGCGGTCGCAGACGAGGTGGTGATGATGGTGCTCACCACGATCGGCCTCGAACCGCGCCAGCCCCTGCCCGACCTCTACGCGCGTCAGGCAGCCGGCGCGCTCAAGTTCCTCGAGGATCCGGTAGACGCTGGCCCGCGCCACAGGCCGTCCGGACCCACGGCGCAGGCGATCCTCGATCTCGACCGCCGACAGCGCGCAGTGCTCGGCCGCCAGCAGCTCGATCACCGCCGCCCGCGCGCCGCCACGCCGCTGCCCGGCAGCGGCCAGGACGGCAGCGGCACGATCGGCCCACTCACTTCCGCTGCCTTCGGCCACCATCCGCGGAGGCTAGCTCTCGTGCAGCAGAAAGCCGGCCGCCTCGAGCACGCCGCGGTCACGCAGCCGCAGCAGCCGTCCGGCCAGATCGCCGCCGTCGGCCGCCCATGCCGCGACCGTCGCGGTGTCGCCGAGCGGCGTCAGCCCGTAGGCCTCGGGCTCATCGACCGCCTGCCGGAACCAGGCCAGATCGTCGGCGATCCGTCGCGGCCGGTCGAGCTCGCCGTCGCCCACGCCAGAGGCCCACGGATCCTCACCGCCACGACGCTCGGGAACTCCGCTCGGGCGGCTCAGCGCCACGCCGAGCGCACCCATCCAATCGGGTTCCGGCGCGACCAGCTCGAGGATCGTGGCCATCGCCGGATTCTGCACGACGGCGCGGCGGCATCACAGCGGCGGCGCCGTCTCAGCCGACGATCCGCAGCTCACGCGGCAGCCCCGTCAGGACCTCGCAGCCGTCACCGGTCACGAGCACGAGATCCTCGATCCGCACGCCGCAGCGGCCCGGCAGGTAGATCCCGGGCTCGACGCTGACGACCATCCCGGCGGCGAGCGTGTCGTCCGAGCGCACCGACAGGCGCGGCGCCTCGTGGATCTCGATGCCGACACCGTGGCCGAGGCCGTGGCCGAAGTGCTCGCCGTGGCCGGCATCGTCGATCAGTGCGCGTGCGACCGCATCGACGTCGCGGCCTGGCGCACCGGCCCTGACGGCGGCGACACCGGCCTGCTCGGCGGCCAGCACGAGCTCGTAGACCGAGCGCTCCTCGTCGGGCAGCTCGCCGGTCGCCAGCGTACGGGTGCAGTCCGAGCAGTAGCCGTCGAGCAGCGCACCCCAGTCGATCGTCACGAGCACCCCGGACTCGATCACGACGTCGCGCGGCTGGGCGTGCGGCAGCGCGCCGTGGGCGCCGGAGGCCACGATCGGCGGAAACGACACCGACTGCGCGCCCGCGCGGCGCATCGTGAACTCGAGGTCGAGCGCGACCTCGCGCTCGGTCCGTCCGGCCAGCCCACGCTCGAGCACGCTCGTCAGCGCCGCGTCGGCGAGCTCGCAGGCGGCCCGGATCGCGGCGACCTCGGGCTCGTCCTTGACGACGCGCAGCTCCTCGATCACGCCGCCGGCGGCAACCAGCTCGACCTGCTCGCCGGCGCGCTCGCCGAGCATCCGCACCCGCGCGACCGGCACCTGCTCGTCGTTGAAGCCGATCCGCAGCGGCCGGCCGCTCTGGCGGTCCTCGAGCAGCTCGGACGCCGCCGCATCGATGTCGCCGGCGATGTGCACATCCCAGCCGTCCGTCAGCTCGACAGCGACCTGCTCGCGGTAGCGGAAGTCGGTGAAGAAGTGCCGCTCGCGCGACGGCCCGACGATCGCCAGCCCGTTCGAGCCGCTGTAGCCGGTCAGCCAGCGCAGGTTCGCCGGCGACGTCACGAGCAGCCCGCCGAGCTCACGCGCGGCGAGCCGGTCGAACACGCGCTGGGCACGATCCATCGTCATCAAGCCACCCCCAGTTCGGCCGCGAGCAGCGCAAGCGCATCGCGGTAGCCAGCTGCACCCCTGCCGCTGACGGTACCGATGCAGAGCTCGGAGATCACCGACAGGCGCCGGAACTCGTCACGGGCGCCGACGTCCGAGAGGTGGACCTCGACCGCGGGCAGGCCGCAGATCTCAAGCGCGTCACGGATCGCCCACGAGTAGTGGGTCCAGGCGCCGGGGTTGAGGATCAGCCCGTCGGCCAGGCCCTCGAGCCCGTGCAGGTGCTGGACGTAGTCGCCCTCGTGATCGCTCTGGTAGAAGCGCGCGATCAGGCCGAGTTCGGCGGCGAAGGCGGCGATCTGCTGCTCGAGCTGATCGAAGCTGAGCGTGCCGTAGTGCTCGGCCGGCCGGCGGCCGAGCATCGCCAGGTTGACGCCGTGGACGATCTCGATCCGGTTGCGCACACCGTCGCTCATCCGAGCAGCTCCGCGACTGCCGTGGCGACGTCCTGCGCTGGCACCTCGCGGCCCGGCTCGACCGCGCCGGGCGCTTTGACCAGCACGAACGGCGTCGGCCCCGGACCGACCCGCTTCTTGTCACGTGCGATCGCCGCGAGCAGCTCGTCGGGCTCGATCGTGCGCCCGCTCAGCCTCGTCGGCAGGCCGTGCGCGTCGAGCAGCTCCGCGACCTGCGCACGCAGGCTGTCGCGACCGCTGAGCCGCAGTGCGGCGAGCAGGCCGAGACCGACCGCCTCGCCGTGGCGCAGCGTGCCGTAGCCGAGCACGGTCTCGAGCGCGTGACCGACCGTGTGACCGAGGTTCAGAACCTGGCGGCGGCCGCCGTCGCGCTCGTCGGCGGCGACGACGTCGAGCTTGGTGCGCGCACAGGCGAAGATGATCTCCTCGTCGACCTCGTGGCCGGCCGCGATCCG
>CAZYMM010000230.1:0-2850 GCA_964648515.1 uncultured Conexibacter sp. | reverse complement strand
TGCGGCGGCTGGTGCGGTTCGAGCAGGGCGACCTGCGCCACACGGAGGCGCCGCCCGCGAGCCTCGACCTCATCCTCTGCCGCAACACGGTGATCTACTTCACCGATCGGGTTCGTGACGAGATCCACCGCCGGCTCGCGCGGTCGCTGCGACCGGGCGGCGTGCTCGTGATCGGCGCCTGCGAGCGCGTCGGGCAGCCGCGTGCGCTCGGGCTCGAACCCGCGGGCGCCCAGATCTTCCGCCGGCGGTGAGATGGTTGCCGGACGCCGCGCAGCAGCCGCAGACCGAGGTCCTCGCCGGCGCGGCCGCCGTCTGCTCGGCGCCGGGCATGACGCTGAGCTGCTCGGGGCTCGGATCGTGCGTCGCCGTCGCGCTGCTCGACCCGCCGGCCGGCGTCGCCGGGCTCGCGCACATCATGCTGCCCGCAGCTCCCGACGGGGAGCTCTCAGATCCCGGCCACTACGCCGACCGCGCGGTGCCCGCGCTGCTCGAGGCGGTGCTCGCGGCCGGCGCCACCCACGACCGGCTCGAGGCCGTGATCGCCGGCGGCGCGACGCTGTTCCCGCCGGCCTCATCGTCGAGCCTCGGCGAGCGCAACGCGGCCGCCGTCCGCCAGGCGCTCGCCGCCTGCGCGATCACGATCAGCGGCCACGCGACCGGGGGCGTCAGGGGCCGGACGATCCGTGTCACAACAGGGCCCGCGATGCGGGTCGTGGTGCGGACCGCGGGCGGGAGCGACGAGCAGCTCCACGGTCCGCCGGGGGACGCGGCCGGCGACATCGATGATCTGACTGCAAGAGCGCGCCGATGAGCCGATCACCTGGTTCATGAGCGGTCTGCTCGACAACAACGAGATCGAAGCGCTGTTCGCGCGAGCCGGTGACGGCCACGTCACGCTGGACTCCGAGACCGACAGCAGCGGCGGCCGGACCCGCTGGCTGCGGACCGTCGACTTCACACGGCCGACGAAGTTCTCGACCGACCAGGAGCGCCGCATCCGGCGCACGCTGACCGCGTTCTGCGAGCGCGTGCCGACACGGATGGCGGCCGAGCACCGCACCCAGCTCGAGCTCGAGGTGATCGACATCGGCCAGTTCACATGGTCGGACGCCTTCGAGCAGGTGCCCGACGGCTGCGTCTACCTGACGCTCGAGACCCAGCCCCATCCCGGGCGGATGCTGCTCGCCGCGGAGATCCCGGTGATCCTGACCGCGCTCGAGCGGATGCTCGGCGGCCGTGACACGAACGTCGGGACACGCGAGCTGACCGACATCGACCTGATGGTCACCGAGCGCATGTTCGGGACGATCGTCGCCGAGATGTCGCAGGCCTTCTTCGAGATCGCCGAGATGACGTTTGGCATCTCCAGCGTCGACACCCAGGCCGAGACGGTCCAGGTCGCCGCCCGCTCGGAGCCGACGCTGGCGCTGACGCTCGGCGCCCGGCTCGAGAACGTCGCCGCGACGATGGCGCTGTTGATCCCGCATCAGGCGATCGCGCCGGTGGCCGCCGCGTTCTCGCGCCGCGAGGACACGATCGCCCATCACGACCCGTCCGCGAGCGCGGCGGTGAGGCACGGGCTCAGCCTCGTCGACGTCACGCTGCGGGCCGAGGTCGCGCACGTCGAGCTGCCGCTGCACGAGGTGTTGGCGCTGCGCCCGGGCGATGTCGTCCGCCTCGACGCCGAGGCCGACACCGAGATGACGATCTTCGTCGACCGCACCCCGCTGCAGCGCGCGCGCCCCGGGCGCAGCGGCAAGTGGCGAGCCGCGCAGGTGCTCGGCAAGGTGGAGGTTCAGCCGTGAACGCGGATGCGCCGCTGGCCGATCTCGCCGCACGGACCGCCGAGGCCGCGCAGGGGATCCTGCGGATGTTCGCGCCCGCCGGCGTCGTCGCCGGCGAGGTTGGGGTCGCCGGCCCCGGCGCCGACCCGTTCGCTGATGTGCAGTGCCCGTGCGTGATCGCCGAGAGCAGCTATTCAGACGGTGTCGGCGGCAGCAGCACGCTGGTCATCGGCCTGGAGGGCGCGCGGCGGCTCGCGGCCGCGATGTCGGGCGCCGATCCGCTGACGATCGAGCCGTCTGAGGAGCTCGGCGACGCCGAGCTCGCCGCCGTCGGTGACGCGACCGGCCAGATGATGGCCGCCGCGGCGCTGGCGGTCGGGCAGGCGCTCGGCGAACAGCTCGCGACCGCGCCGCCGGAGCTGCGGCAGGTGTCCGATCCGAGCGAGCTGGCTCGTGCAGCAGACCCGTCGGGTCAGACGATGCTCGCAGCGTTCACGTTCTGCGGCGAGCCCTGTCTGCTCGTCCAGCAGGTGCCGAGCTCGTTCGTCGTGCGGATGGCCCATGCCGTCGGTGATCCCGGCATCACCGACGGAGGCTCCTTCAGCGCCGGCCTGCTCGACGTCAGCGTGCGGGTCTGGGCCGAGCTCGGCCGCACACGACTGCCCTCGGGCGAGGCCGTCGAGCTGCCGCCCGGTGCGGTGCTCGAGCTCGACCGGCTGGTCGAGGACGCGGTCGACGTCTACGTCGACGGGATGCGGTTCGCAACCTGCCGGCTCGTCGTGCTCGACGATGGCGGTCTGGCGATGCGCCTGGAGACGATCCACGGCCTTTCTGCCGGCGCCGGCGACGCGGTCGCGGCCGCTGCGGAGATTGCGGCCTGATGGCGACCGTGACAGCCGTTCGCCGATCCGCCGCGCCGATTCTCTGAAGATCGGCGTGCCCTTGCCGACGACACGGTGTGATCCCCGATGAAGGCCGCTACCGCAATCGGCATCGCAGGCGCCTGCGCAATGATCCTGATCGCCGGGATCATGGAGGGCGTCCAGCTGCCCGCCCTGATCAACAT
>CAZYMM010000229.1:0-2874 GCA_964648515.1 uncultured Conexibacter sp. | reverse complement strand
TCTCGCGCGATGTCCGCATCCGCCCGTCGACCTTGATCAGGCCGCGCTCGTCGAGCTCGATCCCGGCGGCGTCGAGGCCGAGGCCGGCCACGTCCGGTGCGCGCCCGGTCGCGATCACGAACCAGTCGGCCTCACCCTGCTGATCGCCGTAGGAGAACGTGACGCTCGACTCGCCGCTGACGACGTTCTCGACGAAGGTCGAGGTGTGGACCTCGATCGACTGCTGTTTGAACCCGCGCGCGACGTAGCGGGAGATGTCGGCGTCCTCACCGGGCACGACGCGGTCGAGCCCTTCGAACAGCGTGACGTTGACGCCGAAGCGGGCATAGGCCGAGGCGATCTCCGAGCCCGACGCGCCGGCACCCGCGACGACCATCGACGCCGGCAGCTGATCCAGTCGCCAGGCCTCCTCGGTGCCGATCACGCGGCCGCCGAACTCGGTGCCCGGCAGCGGCCGCTTGACCGAGCCGGTGGCCAGCACCACGGCCTTCGACGCCGTCAGCGTGCGGCCCGCGACGAGGACGTTGCCGCTCTGATCGAGCGTCGCCTCGCCCTCGATCAGATCGACCTTGTTCTTCTTCAGCAGACCGGCGACGCCGCCGGTCAGGGTCGAGATCACGCTCTGGCGGCGGGCGCCGATCGCCGCGAAGTCGATCTCCGGCGGGCCGACCTTGATCCCGAGCTCGCCGGCGTGAGCGATCTCGCTGACGGCGTCAGCGCTGCGCAGCACCGCCTTGGCCGGGATGCAGGCCCAGTTCAGGCAGCGCCCGCCGACCGTGTTCTCGCGCTCGACGACGGCCGTCGACAGCCCGAGCTGAGCGGCGCGGATCGCCGCGACGTAGCCGCCGGGGCCGGAGCCGATGACGATGCAGTCGTAGGCGTCGCTCATGCTCTGAATCTAGCGCCGTGGTTGATCCAGGCCCCGCCCGCGCGGGGTGTTGTCGCCGGCGGGTGGGGCCTGGATCCGGGCGAGCACAGGGATCAGCTTCCAGAACAGGACGCCGGCGATCGCCAGGATCGCGACGCTGACGACCAGCGCCTGGAGGTTGGCGGCGACGAGGATCGCGAGGAAGGCGGCGAGGATCGAGAGCACGAGCAGTCCGAGGAAGATCAGCACCGCGGTCGCCGATCGCCGCCAGATGCCATGGCCGATCAGCAGCAGGAAGATCGCAAGCACGATCGCCGGCGCGATCGGGCGGGCGCCGGCGATCTCGCGGCCGGAGATCGCGACGATCACATTGCCGGCGGCGAGCAGCAGGCAGAGACCGGCCGCAGCCTTGAGCATCGGCGGCCGCTCGCCGGGCGCCAGCGGCCGGATCGACGCGCGGATCGCGGCGTTCCGCTGTTCGCTCTTCGACGGTGTGCCGGGCTGCTCGGTCACGCCGCGCAGTCAAGCGCAGATCGCAGTTCGCGCGCGGCGCGCTCGGGGTCGGGCGCCTCTGTGATCGCGCGGACGACGACGACGCGGCGCGCGCCGGCCGCGAGCACACGCGGCAGGGTGTCGAGATCGATGCCGCCGATCGCAAACCAGGGTGTGGCGGTGCCGAGGGCGGCGACCTGCTCGATCAGCGTGATCCCGGCGGCGGGGCGACCCGGTTTGGTCGGCGTCTCGTGCACCGGCCCGGCCGCGAAGTAGTCGGCGCCGGTGGCACCGCGCGCCTGCTCGATGCTGTGCGAGGAGCGTCCGACGAGCAGGCCCGGCGCGGCGCTTCGCGCCGCCTCGAGCGTCATGTCCTGCTGGCCGACGTGGACGCCGTCGGCGCCGCAGGCCAGCGCCAGGTCGGGACGGTCGTTGAGGAAGAACGGGACGTCGTGCTCATCGCAGATCGCGCGCGCCACCTCGGCGGTGCGGAGCACGTCGTCGTCGGCCGCGTCCTTCATCCGCAGCTGGAAGATGTCGACGCCGCCGGCCAGCGCACGTGGGAGCACGTCCGCCAGCGGTCTGCCACCGGGACGATCGCCGGCGCAGAGGTAGAGGCAGCTGTTCGAGAGCAAGTTCGGCAATGGGTATGCGATGGCGATGAATATCAGGGGGCCGCGACTATCGGCGAAGCCGATAGTCGCAATGGGAAAGCCCGCAGGGCTATCCCACATACTCGCAATGGAATAGCTCGAAGAGCTATTCCACAGTGACGCTCTTGGCGAGGTTGCGCGGCTTGTCGATGTCGCGGCCGAGCGCCTTCGAGCAGTGATAGGCGAACAGCTGCATCGGGATCGTCAGCAGGATCGGGTTGAGCTCGGGCTCGGTGCGCGGCACGCGGATCACGGCCTCGGGCGCAAGCGATTCGGGCAGTTCGGCGTTGGTGACGACGATCACCGGGCCCTTGCGGGCCTGGATCTGCTCGACGGTCGAGACGTTCTTGGCGAGGTGCTCGTCGTCGGGGATGATCACGACCGACGGCATCTGCTCGTCGATCAGCGCCAGCGGCCCGTGCTTGAGCTCGGAGCCCGGGTAGGCCTCGGCGTGGATGTAGGAGACCTCCTTGAGCTTCTGCGCGCCCTCGCGCGCCGCGGGCCAGCCGCGGACGCGGCCGATGAAGAACATGTGCTCTGCGTCTGAGAAGCGCTCGGCGATCTCCTTGATCTCGTTCTCGGCATCGAGGATCGCCTCGATCTGCTCGGGGATCCGGGCCAGCGCGTCGACCAGCCTGCGCCCGTCGCTCGGCGACAGGTCGCGGATCCGGCCGAGCATCACGCCGAGCATCGCGAACGTGACGACCATGTTCGTCAGCGCCTTGGTCGAGGCGACCGAGATCTCGGGGCCGGCATGGACGAACACGCCCTGGCCGCAGGCGCGGGCGATCGCCGAGCCGACGACATTGACGACGCCGATCACCTGCGCGCCCTTGCGCTTGAGCTCCTCGACCGCGAACA
>CAZYMM010000228.1:1791-2899 GCA_964648515.1 uncultured Conexibacter sp. | reverse complement strand
CCGGCCGCAGGCCGGCGTCGGCAAGCACGGGAACATTCCGCTTTAGCGGAATGTTCCCCCCGCCGGCTGGAACTCCGCGTAGCGGAGTTCCAGCCTGTGCCGGCCCCCGGCCGGCACAGGCGCAACCTTCGCCGCCCGCCGCGTGTTCCCAAGGCGTGGCCCTCGAAAGTCAACGGATGTTCGGTGAGCGTTTTCTGAGCAGCCCATTTCGGAGGCGCCCACCTTCTGCTAAAAACCAGGTGAATCAGGTCGTTCGCCCATTGACCGAACGATCAAAGCCAGGGGAAACAGGGAGACGCAACCAGTGCGCGCACTGAAGATCGCGGCGATCATGATCGCCACCACCGCCATCGGCGGACTGACCATCGCACCCGCCGCGAACGCATCGTTCGACGTTGCGGCACAGACCTCGCTCTCCAACTCGCAGGCCGGAGCGCACGCCAACTTCACGCTGAAACTGAACTTCAGCGGCAGCGAGCGCGTCAGCGACATGGACCTCGATCTGCCCGCCGGGCTGATCGGCGACCCCAACGCGACCTCGCGACCGCTCTGCACCAAGGTTCAGATGAACGCCGGCTCGTGCCCGTCCTACACGCAGGTCGGCACCGTCGACGCCAACGCGACCGCCTACCCGACGATCGGTGGGATCATCCCGCTCGGCGAGATCACGACCGACGCCCACGGCGCCGTCTACCTGATGGAGCCGCAGGGCAACGAGGCCGCGCGCCTGGCGATCAAGATCATCCCCGAGCTGCTCGGCATCCCGCTGACCGACAACCCGATGACGATGGACAGCCCGATCTACCTGCGCGGTCCCGGCGTCGGCAACGGTGACTACGGTCTGCGCACGGTCGTCAACGTCAAGCCCACGGCAAGCCTGCCTGTCCTCGGCGACACCCAGGTCCGCGTCAACAGCATGTCGCTGACCCTCAACGCGATGCCGCCGAACGGTCCGGTCAAGCCGTTCATGACCAACCCCACATCCTGTGGGCCCAAGGTGCTCGATGTGTCGGCGACCTCGCAGTCCGGCAACACCGTCGACCGCTCGGCAGCACCGCTGCAGATCACCGGCTGTGATGCGACGCACCCGCCCTTCAACCCGACGCTC
>CAZYMM010000228.1:0-1691 GCA_964648515.1 uncultured Conexibacter sp. | reverse complement strand
TTCGACAACACGCCCGACCAGCCGTTCACCGAGTTCACGCTGAGCTTCCGCGGCGGCCCGAACGCCGTCATCAAGGCACCTGACAGCTGCACCCCGGTCAGCGCAACGGCAGCCGTGACACCGACCAGCGGCGGTCCCGTCAAGAACATCACGTCGAACACGATCGACGTCGTCGGCTGCAAGCCGGCCCAGTTCGCACCGACGATGACCGCGACGGCCACCCCGATCACCGCGGGCGCCGACACCACTGTCGAGACCGTGATCTCGCGCAGCGACGACGACGAGCTGCTCAAGGGCGCGTCGATCTCGATGCCCCCGGGCCTGCTCGGACGCCTCTCGGCGATCCCGGTCTGCCCGCTGGCGAGCGCTCAGGCCGGCAACTGCTCGGAGGACAGCCGCGTCGGCTCGGTCATCGCGCAGGCGGGCACCGGCTCGGCGCCGCTGTCGATCCTCGGCCCGGTCTACCTCGCCGAGGCCACGCCGGGGTCGATCGCCTCGCTGGCGATTGTCGTGCCTGCCAAGGTCGGCCCGGTCGATCTCGGCCAGGTCGTCGTCTTCGGCAAGCTGGTCGCACGACCTGACGTCGGCATCGACCTGACCGTCGACGACATCCCGTCGATGGTCGGCGGCGTGCCGATGTACGTCCGCAGCATGGACCTCGTGCTCAACAAGCCCGGGTTCATGTTCAACGCCTCTAGCTGCGCGCAGCAGGCGATCACCGGCACGCTGACGAGCGTCAGCGGCAAGACCGCGGCCGTCAACATCCCCTACCAGCCGACCGGCTGCGACGGGCTTGCGTTCAACCCGCAGATGACTGCGATGCTGACCGGAACGGCCGCATCCCCCGGCTTCACCGCGACCGTCTACGGCAGCGACGGCGAGTCGACGATGAAGGCGATGGAGCTCACGCTGCCGAGCGGGATCGGCGCCAGTGCCGCGGCGCTCGGCAACATGTGCCCGCTCGACACCTACAACGCCGGCAACTGCCCGGCCTCGTCGGTGGTCGGCTCGGCGACAGCACAGGCGTCGATCATCGCCGACCCGCTGACCGGTCCGGTCACGCTGGTCAGGATCCCGGGCCAGGCGCTGCCGGCGCTGGGCATGAAGCTGTCCGGGGCGATCTCTCTCGACATCATGATCAAGAACGGGATCGCCTCCGGCAACAGGATCGTCTCGACGATCGACGGTGTGCCGGACGCGCCGATCCGCCGCTTCGACCTGACGCTGAACCCCGGCGGCATGCTGGCGGCCGACCCGACGGTGATCTGCAAGGGCGCGCTGAGCGCCAACGGCGTGCTGACCGGTTGGAATGGCGCGAGCGTCAACCGCACGGTGCCGGTGGACTCCTCGGCGGTCTGTGGCAAGGCGCCCGTCGAGAAGGTCGGCACCCCCGCCCGCTCGGCGTCGCTCAAGGGCGTCAAGAGCGGCAAGCCGACGCTCCAGGTCAAGCTCTACGGCAGGAACGTGAAGCTGACCTCGCTGCGCGTCGGCGTTCCCGCCAAGCAGCTGCGGATCGTGTCGAAGACGGCCAAGCGCGTCGGTCGCGGCCTCGTCGCGGGCGTCAGCAAGCGGCTCTCGGTCTCCAAGACCGCGCTGACCGTCAAGGGCTCGGCCAAGGGCTCGGACAGCCTCGCGATCGTGCTCCGCAAGGGCACGCTGCGCAACGGCAAGATCAAGGTCGGCCAGAAGGT
>CAZYMM010000227.1:0-2914 GCA_964648515.1 uncultured Conexibacter sp. | reverse complement strand
CGCCGGCGCGGCCGACAACCGCACCTCGCGCGACGGAACTGCCGCCGGCGACGGCGACCGAACCCAGCCCCAGCTCGGTCGCGACCAACGTGCCGCAGCGGATCGTGACGCCGTTGCCGCGTCCGGGCACAGCGCCGCTGTAGGCGACGACACCGGAGCAGGCCGCGAGCACCGGCTCGCCCCGCCGCGCGCGCAGGTCGGTGCCGCGCCGCGCCCCGGCCACGAACGGTGTCTCACGCGCGTAGGTGAACCCCTCGGCCACCGCGCCGTCGACGGGCCGCAGCCAGCGCTCCGCCGCTTGTGCGGGCGGTGCCGGCACCAGAGCCAGAAGCAACAGCGCAATCAACGGCATCGCTCCAACGTAAGCGCGGCGCGGACGACGGCACGATGCCGCAACCGGCCTGTGGCAGCTCCGTCACCGGACGCCTCAGACCTGCCACAAGGAGGGCCGGAGGACGGTGCCCACGCATACATTCGCCGGCCCTTGCGCCGCGGGCGGCAGCAGGCGTAGCATCGTCCGATCCAACCCGAAGGAGGCCACTCATGGCTGTAGCGCATCGGGCGGAGACTCACCGGGCGTCCGCGCCCGACGAAACCCGCGATTTCACCGACGGCAAGGGCAGGGTCGACATCTGCCACCTCTCGTCGGGGCCCGCGGGGCTCTCAACATTCGAACCGGGCTGGCGGTGGTCCGAGCACACCAAGCCGCTGGCCGGAACCGATTCGTGCGAGGTCGAGCACATCGGCTATGTCCTGCAGGGACGGATGGGCCTACAGTTCGACGACGGCACTGAGATGGAGGTCGCGGCCGGCGACTTCTTCGTGATCCCGGCCGGCCACGACGGCTGGGTGATCGGCGACGAGGCCTGCAAGCTCGTCGACTTCGGCGGTCTCGAGGGTTACGCGACCACGGGGTGAGCGGCCGGGGTCCGGGCCCCTGTCGCGATCGAACAACGTGCTCTGCGGCGCCCGCTACGGCGTGCGTCGCAGCTGCGCGTCGTAGAGCACGTTCGCGGCCAATCCCGTCAACTCGGCGACGACGGCGGCCGCCGGACGGGCCTTCGCGCCCGCGTCGATCAGCCGTGAGAGCGCGTCGAGCGCGGATGTCAGCGCGGCCTGCTGCTCGTCGGCAGCGGCGAGGACGAGCACGATCTCGCCCTTGACCGCGCCCACGGCGAAGCGCTCGGCCAGCTCGGCGGCGGTGCCCCGCACGACCTCCTCGTGCAGCTTGGTCAGCTCACGGCAGACGGCCACCTGGCGCGCCGGGTCGATCTCGGCCAGCAGCGCCAGCGTCCTGCCGACCCGCTTCGGCGACTCGAACGCCACCGTCGTCTCGGTCGCGGTCCTGAGCAGCTCACGCAGCTCCCCGCTCTTGCGGGGCAGAAAGCCGGCAAAGCGCCAGCTCTCGCCCGGCAGACCGGAGGCGACGAGCGCGACCAGCACCGCCGACGGCCCGGGCAGAACCTCGACCTCTACGCCGGCGCCGATCGCAGCCTGGACGACGGCGAAGCCGGGGTCGCTGACCAGCGGCATGCCGGCATCGCTGACCAGCGCGACCACGGCGCCGGCCGCGATCCGCTCGACGAGCTCGCCGGCACGCGAGCGCTCGTTGTGCTCGTGGTAGCTGATCGTCCTGGCCTCGATGCCGTGCCGGTCGAGCAGCCCCCTTGTGTGGCGTGTGTCCTCGCAGGCGACAAGGTCGGCCCCGCGCAACGCCGCAAGCGTGCGCAGCGTGATGTCCTCGAGGTTGCCGATCGGGGTCGGGCAGACGACCAGCCGCCCGGCCATCAGCGTGCCTCGAGCCGGTCGTAGGCGATGATCGCCGCGCCGACCATCCCGGACGCATCGCCGAAATGCGTCGCCACGATCCGGACCTGATCACGCGACGGCGCGAGCGCCCGCTGGGCGACGATCCGGCGCGCCGGTTCGAGCAGCAGCTCCCCGGCAGCCATCACGCCGCCCCCGACGACGACCACTTCGGGGTTGAGGCTGTTGACGATCGAGACCAGCCCGGCGCCGAGCAGCTCGCCCTGCTCGGTCATGAGCGCGCGGGCGACGGGGTCACCGTCGTGGGCGAGCTCCACCGCCAGCGGCGCCGCCAGCTCACGACCGTCGGCCGCGGCCCGCGCCAGCGAGCCGCCGGGGTCGACGGACGCGACCTCGCGCACGCGCCGTCCGAGCGCCGTGCCGGAGACGAACGTCTCCCAGCAGCCGCGTCCGGGACAGTCGCCGCTGCAGGCGCCGCCGTCGTGGGCGATCGTCATGTGCCCCCACTCGCCGGCGGCCCCGGATGCCCCGCGCATGATCTCGCCGCCGGTGACGATGCCGCCGCCGATCCCAGTACCGACCGTCAGCAGAACCGCGGTCCGCGCACCGCGCGCCGCTCCGGCACGATGTTCGGCGACGGTCGCGCAGGTCGCGTCGTTGTCGACCACGACGGGCACGCCGAGCCGCTCCGAGAGGAGGTCGGCGACCGGGACCCCGCCGAGCGGCAGGTGCATCGTCGCGCCGGCGCGTCCGGTCCGGTGATCGACGAGCGCCGGGATGCCGACGCCGACCGCTTCGGCCGGGCGGCGTACCGCCTCCTCGGCCTCGCGGACGGCGCCGATCAGTGCGGCGAGGACGTCGTCGGTCGACGGCCGCTCGGGCCAGCGCCGCACCGTCCGGTGGACGACCTCGCCGCCGGGGCCGACGACGCCCGAGAGCGCCTTCGTGCCGCCGACGTCGATGCCGATGACGCAACCCTGCGGCATGGCTTGTCACCCTATCCGGCGCATGAGCGACCAAGGCCCGCCCCAGCCGCGCCGCCCGCGCCCGCCGCGCGAGCCCGCAGAGCCGTCGGCACCGAACCCGCCCTACACCAAGTACACGGCGCGGCGCGCTCCGCGAACGTCCGCCGGCGGCCGGCAGGCTC
>CAZYMM010000226.1:0-2961 GCA_964648515.1 uncultured Conexibacter sp. | reverse complement strand
GCGACCGCCCGCGCCTGGTCCTGGGCCTGGGCGGCGGTCGGCCCCGTCCCGGCCGTGGCTTGCGAGGGGGGCGGCGGCGGCGATGGCGCGGCCTGTGTCGGCTGGACGGGCGGTGGATCGGAAGCTGCAGGAGGGGTAGCGCCGGGGGTGTCGGTCATCACCGCATCCTCACCCTAGGCACGGACAGATCC
Source organism: uncultured Conexibacter sp. (assembly GCA_964648515.1). Taxonomy (GTDB): domain Bacteria; phylum Actinomycetota; class Thermoleophilia; order Solirubrobacterales; family Solirubrobacteraceae; genus Baekduia. Next base: position 2,770 of record CAZYMM010000226.1, on the reverse strand, counting down.
GCCAGCGGCGGGCGGTGTTGTTCGGAGTCGCCAGGCCGCAGGCGGCCGCCTGCGCAGAACGTTTTTCGCAATGGGATGGCGAGTGACAGGCGCGGACTATGGATGACGTGCGCCGCGCCGTGAGTGATGCCGTACCGGTGGTACGGCGAGTCTCGCGGGGTGGCGCACGGCGCCGCAGAACGCGCCGGCCACGACGCCAGGTCATTGTGGAAGAGGTTCTCGATCCGCGACGCCCAACAGCCCGACCGTGCACCGGACTCCCAGTGCCCTCGCGATGCGCTCGTCTGCCGTGATCAGCGGTGCCCCCCAAGCGTTTCCGCAAGCGCCACACAGGAGGCGTGATGCGACGTCAGGTTGTCTCTGAGCTCCCAGATCCTGGGCAGCAGCGGCAGCTCGTGCGCGCGCTCGATCCGCAGCTCGGCAAGATCGCCCAATGCGAGACCGGCCCTGCGCAGGTCGAGCCGCCCGGCTCGCAGTGCGCCGCGAACGACCGAGACGACCTCCCAATCGATCAGCGGCGGCGCGGTCAGCCGCTGCCCTGCAAGGCGGGCTCGAGCCAGATCGCCTGATGCGGCGTCATCGGCGAGCGCGGGGGCAAGCACGCTCGCGTCAACGACGATCACGATCGCGCCGTAGCTGGTCGACGGCCGCGCCGAACGTGACGTCACCGCCGCTGCGGCCAGCGGCCCGTGCGAGCAGCTCGTCGACGGTCGGCATTCCCGCGTCGGCGATCAGCTTTCCGAGCAGGTACTCCTGGAGCGACTGACGCGACTGGGCGGCTCGCTGCCTGAGCACAGCATGTGTCTCCGGAGGCACATCCTTGATCTGAATGCTCGGCATGCCTGTATTCCGGCGCCAGCGGTGCCAAAATGCAAGTTCGTGCCTCGCCACAGCGGCGAGGAGGAGTCAGGTTCTAACTGAGCAGCGCCACGAGCTGCTCGCGCACCGCAGGCCACTGCCGTGCGTTGCGGTGCCCGTCGGGGTGCAGCGTGTCGAGCAGCGACAGGCCGCGGACGGTCGCGAGCACGAGCTCGAGCCGGGCGCGGTCGCCGCCGAAGATCTGCTGGGCCAACTCGGCCATCCCGCGGTCGAAGCGGCGCTCGACGGCGAGCAGGTGCCGGCGCAGTTCCGGGTCGGTCCGGGCCGCCGCCCAGAGGCCCAGAGCGGCCTGAAACAAAGGGCTCGCGTAGACCGACCAGAGCAGGTCGAGACCGGCCTCGAGCCGCTCGCGACCGGCCTCCGGCAATCCCTGGACGGCCTCGCGGAACTCGCGGTCGCGACGCACGGTCAGCTCGTCGACGGCCGCTGCCACGAGCGCCTGCCGGGTCCCGAAATGGTGCAGGTGCGCACCGCGAGTGACGCCGGCCCGCTCAGCCACCCGCGCCGTCGTCACCTGTGCGTACCCCTCCTGCACCAGACACTCGACAGCGGCGTCGAGCAGCGCTGCGCGAGTCGCCGCGCTGCGCTGCGCCTGGGTCCTGCGTGAGCTGACGGTCGGCCCGGGCACCGCCACGATCGTACTTACGTTCACGGCTGAATGTTTCTTGCTAGCGTTCTCGCCCGCGCATCCTCCCTCCTCTCGAAAGGCAGCATCGATGGCAACCGAAGCGCTGATCTTCGACGCGGTCCGCACGCCGCGCGGCAAGGGCAAGTCGAACGGCTCGCTGCACACCACCAAGCCGGTCGACCTGGTCGTCGGGTTGATGCACGAGACACTGGCCCGCAATGAGTCGCTCGACCCCAACGGCGTCGATGACGTCGTGCTCGGCTGCGTCTCGCCGATCGGCGACCAGGGCATGGACATCGCCAAGACCGCAGCGCTGAAGGCCGGCCTGCCGGACACTGTCGCCGGCGTCCAGCTCAACCGCTTCTGTGCTTCGGGCCTCGAAGCCGTGAACGTCGCCGGCCAGAAGGTCGCATCCGGCTGGGAGGACCTCGTCTTCGCCGGCGGCGTCGAGTCGATGTCGCGCGTGCCGATGGGCTCCGACGGCGGCGCCTGGGCGCTGGACCCGGAGACCAACTACGACACCTACTTCATCCCCCAGGGCGTCGGCGCCGACCTGATCGCCACGATCGAGGGCTTCAGCCGCGACGACGTCGACTCCTACGCCGCCCGCTCGCAGGAGCGTGCCGCCGCGGCGCAGGCCGAAGGCCGCTTCGCACGCTCGGTGATCCCGGTCAAGGACATCAACGACCAGGTCCTGCTCGACCACGACGAGTTCATCCGAGAGGGCACGACGGTCGAGACGCTCGCAGGCCTGAACCCGTCGTTCGCCGCGATGGGCGACATGGGCGGCTTCGACGCCGTGGCGCTGCAGAAGTACCACTGGGTTGAGAAGATCGACCACGTCCACACGCCCGGCAACAGCTCGGGCATCGTCGACGGCGCCGCGCTCGTCGTCGTCGGCAACGAGGCCGCCGGCCAGAAGCACGGCCTGACGCCGCGCGCACGGATCGTCCAGACCGCGCTGTCGGGCGCCGACCCGACGATCATGCTGACCGGGCCGGCACCGGCGGCACAGAAGGCGCTGGCGAAGGCCGGCATGACCGCAGACGACATCGACCTCTATGAGATGAACGAGGCGTTCGCAGCGGTCGTACTGCGGTTCGTCAAGGACATGGACATCGACATGGAGAAGGTCAACGTCAACGGCGGTGCGATCGCGATGGGCCATCCGCTCGGCGCCACCGGAGCGATGATCCTCGGCACGCTCATCGACGAGCTGCACCGCACCGGCGGCAGGTACGGCCTGGCCACGCTCTGCATCGG
>CAZYMM010000225.1:0-2979 GCA_964648515.1 uncultured Conexibacter sp. | reverse complement strand
TTCGCGCTCGCCCAGCAGGTCGACGGCGCCGACGTGATGATGAACATCTGCTCGACCTGCCAGGGCGCGCACGGCGAGTGCCAGGAGCGCCTCGACGCCAGCGCCGAGTACCGCGAGCAGATCAACGAGACGCTCGGCCAGTACGACCTGCGTTACGAGTCGGGCAAGCTCGCCAACAAGAACTTCCTCTGGGTGCTGGTAGAGGAGTTCGGCCTCGACGAGCTGCGCTCGCGCGTCAAGCGCCCGCTGACCGATCTCAAGGTCGGCCCGTTCTACGGCTGCTACATCGTCAGGCCGACCGATCGGCTCGGGATCGACGACGAGCATCCGCGCGACCAGTACCTCGGGATGGTGATCGAGGCGCTCGGCGGCACCGTGATCGACTACGCCGGATCACACAAGTGCTGCGGCTTCCCGATCATCACGATGAACAAGGAGGCCTCGCTGACGCAGGCCGGCCGTCATCTGACCGACGCCCAGAATGCGCAGGCCGACTGCCTCGTCACGCCGTGCCCGCTCTGCCATCTGAACCTCGACATGCAGCAGCCGGTCGCCAAGGACTACGCCGGCAACCCCGACCTGAACATGCCGGTGCTGCACCTGCCGCAGCTGGTCGGGCTGGCACTCGGGCTGTCGCCGAAGGAGCTCGGCTTCGGCAAGCACGTCGTCAAGCCGACGTCGGTCGTCGACTGGTCGACGAGCGTGGTCGGGGCGGTCGGCGCGTAGGCATTGCAGCAGTCGCGACCGCGGCGTTCTCTAGAGAAAACTCGCGATAACCAGTTCTGGGGAGGGCAGGGGCCAACCCGTGTTGAGCTACGCGAGCGGTTCTGGCGACGGCCGATAACGGTCGTAGATGCCGAGATTCCGCGTGTCGTTCATCGCTGCCCTGCTGACGGCCGCCACAGTTTCGGCGACCCCTGCCTCGGCGGCCACCCCGGCGTGGGCCGCGCCGCAGGTGTTGAGTGCCCCGGGAGCGACGATCTCGCCGCTGGGGGACCCGACTCAGAACAACCGGATCGCCGCCGCGCCGGATGGGTCCGTGACCGTGGCCTGGGCGCAGAACGACGGCAGCAACGACCGCCTGGTCGCGCGGCGCTTCTCGGCTGCGACCGGAAGCTGGACCGCCCCGGCCTACGTCTCTGCGGCCGGGGAGGATGTGTACGCGTTCAACGCGATGATGGACGACGACGGCAACGCCACGCTCGCGTGGACGACGACGACGCTCTCGTTCCGTGGCGCGACGCTGCTCGCGTCAAACTCGGCCTGGTCACCGGCAGTGCAGCTCGAACAGACCGGCGACTCGCTCGTCGGCGGCGGCTTCGGCGCGGGCCCCGACGGCACGATCCTCGCCGCCTACGAGGTCAACGGCGGCGACGGCCCGCAGATCAACCTCCGCACACGGGCACGCAACAGCACCACCTGGGGTCCAGCGACGGTGATCGCTCTCGACCCGTCGCTATCGGTCGACGGACCGGTCAACTTCGACTTCAACGCCGGTGGCGATGGCGCGCTGATGTTCTATGCCAGCGACAGCTCACATCACGTCTTCGTGCTGCGCTTCGATCACGCCAGTCAGAGCTGGTCGGCGACTCCGCAGGAGATCGCGTCAAGCCCGGCGGGCTTCAACACGATGGGTGGCGTCGCCGTCGCCGCGAACGGCGATCTCGCCATCGCCTATGAGGACAACGACATGACCCCGTATGTGCGGATGATCGCCGCCGACGGCACGCCGGCCCCGGTCCACAGCCTTGCGATCGCCGACACGTTCGGCGTACTGCCGCAGATCGCCGCCGACGCGAGCAACCGCTTCGTCGCCGTCTGGCAGACGATGTCCAACGACTTCAGCAGCGTCCTCGGCGTGCAGTCTGTCAGCTCCAACCTCGACGGCAGCTGGTCTGAGACGGAAATGCCCACAGGTGCCGGTGGCGTGTCTGGCGGCCCGGCCCTGGCAGCGACGAACGACGGGCAGATCACGCTGGCGTACGTGACGGGGCTGGCCGACAGCTTCCATCTGACCAGCAATGTGACGACGTGGTCGGCGGCTGCGCAAGGCTGGGGTCCGGCCACGCAGATCGTCCCCGGCCGCGTGACCGTCGCTACCGGCGCGCCCGGCGGCGAAGGTTCACTGCCGCGGATCGCGCTCGACGGCCGCGGCCACACGTTCGCGGTCTGGTCAGACAGCTCGACGACTCCGTTCGGGATTGGCTTCTCGGTGCTCGACACGGTGGCGCCCACGATCACGGGTGTCCAGATCCCCCGTGACGCGCTCACCGGTGAGGACGTCGCCTTCGCTGCGACAGCTCGCGACCTGTGGTCGGGGGTCGCGTCGATCGCCTGGGATTTCGGCGACGGCGTTTCAGCCACCGGAGCGACCGCACACCATCGCTACGCCGGTGCCGGTGACTACACGGTCCGCGTGGCGGTGACCGACGGCTCGGGCAACGTGCGCACCACGACGAGGGTGATCACCGTCGACGACCCCTACGACGGAACGCCGGACCTATCACCGCCGGATGACGCCGTCCTGCCGTCCGAACCACCGTCGGCAGGCTCGCCGCCCGTCAACCCGCCTCCCGCGCCACGACCGCCCGCGATCGAGGCCCGCCTGAGCGGCAGGACGATCAGGCTGAACGCACTCGTCAGAACCACGCCGGCACGTTGCCGGGGAACCGCCACCGTGGCCTACAACCTGCCCGGCCGCCGCTACACCGCGACCGTGACGCTGGTCCGCACCCCCTCCGGCTGCCGGGCCAGCGGCACGATCCGCCTCGCGAAGGCGCCCGCTCAGCGCGCGGCGCTGCGACTGACCGTTCGCAGCCCCCGGATCAAGACGCGGACGCTGTCCGTACGGCGCTGACGCCCGAAGCCGACGCAACTCGGCGCCGTATGTCACGTATGGCGACATGCGGTGCCGAGATGGATCCCGGGAACGGCCCCGCCGTTCCCGCAGCGGTTCAGCGCTGTAGGCGCACCCGGCCC
>CAZYMM010000224.1:0-2985 GCA_964648515.1 uncultured Conexibacter sp. | reverse complement strand
ACATCGCCGAGTAGAAGACGAGCGCGAGCAGAACCAGGAAGACGGTCTGCGGCTTGCCAGTCAGATCTTGTACCAGAGCGAAGGTCAGAGGCAAGATGAAGCCGCCGATCGCGCCGATCGCCCCGACGAGGCCGCCGACGGCACCGACGTCGTTGGGGAAGTATTGCGGGATGTACGTGAAGACGGCGGCGGTGCCGAGTCCGAGTCCGATCGCGAGCAGCAGAACGACTGCGACGAAGCAGGTCAACGAGAGCGGAAAATTGAGCGCGAACGAGGCGGTCGCCGCCGTGCCGAGCGACACGAGCATGATCGTGCGCCCGCCGTAGCGATCGGAGAGCGCGCCGCCGACCGGGCGCAGCAGGCTGGCGACGATCACGAAGCTCGCGGCCAGGAAGCCGGCGGTGCGCAGCTTCATGTCGTAGACGTCGACGTAGTACTTCGGCAGCCACAGCGAGACGCCGACGAAGGCGCCGAAGACGGTCATGTAGTAGAAGCCGAAGCGCCAGACGCGCACGTAGCGCAGCGGCGCCAGCAGTTCGGCGAATCCGCGGCTGCCGCCCGGCGTGCGGTCGTGACGAGGCGTGATGAACGGCACGACGATCGCGGCGAGCACGAGCAGCGCCGCGTAGAGCCCCGGTACGAAGCGCCAGCCGCCGCCGATCACACCGCCGGCGATCCCGCCCGCGGCGACCACCGTGACCAGCGTCGGCGCGATCAGCTGCGTCAGTGATGCACCGATGTTGCCCATGCCGAAGATCCCAAGCGCAAAGCCCTTCTTCTCGGCCGGCACCCAGGCCGAGACCCAGGCGACGCCGGCGGCGAACGACGAGCCGGCGAGACCGATGAAGAGCGCGATCACCAGCGCCATCCCGTAGCTGTGGACCCGGCTCAGCAGATAGACGGGGATCGCGACGATCAGGAGCAGCGCGATCATCGTCTTGCGACCGCCGATCTTGTCGGCGATCACGCCGACCGGGACGCGGATCACGGCGCCGGTCAGCACCGGGATCGCGGTCAGCAGCGCGAACTGCCCGTCGGAGATGCCGAGCTCCTTGCGCATCTTGATGCCGACGATCGAGAACATCACCCAGACCGCGAAGAAGAGCGCGAAGACGAGCGTGGCGACGAGCAGGACGCGCTTGCCCTCGGGCGAGATCTGCTCCGCACCTGATTCAGCGGCCCCTGCCACTGAACCGCTTGACGAGATCTGCTCTAGATCACCCATGGTGCCCGTCCTTTTGTTGCGCCGGCAAATACTTGTCCGGCTAATCGTTGTGCGGCACAGTATCAGAATCGGTGGTCGGAGCACATCCCGCCGGAGCGTCGCGCAGGCTACCCCTGCCGCGCCGTCCTGTCGACCCCGAGCCCGGCCCACTGTCCGCGCGCCGCCGGAGCCACGTCCGCGCAAGGACAGCTCGCACACACGTACGGCCGATGTGGTTAGATGATCATGCGTGCATAGGCATTACTTAACAACAGGATCCTCACGAATGGCGTCCGAGCGCAGACGCGCCAGATCGACCGGGCCGTCATGACCCGTCGCCGACTCGCAGGCGCCGTACTGCCCGCCGTCGCCGTCGTGGCCGCCGCAGTCGTGACGGCCACCGGCACGCTCGATACTCCAGCCGCGGCCGGGACGCTGAACGTCTATGCCGCGACCTCGCTGACCAAGGTGCTGCCGGAGATCGATCGTGCGCCGGCCTATGCCTTCGGCGGATCGAACACGCTCCAGCTCCAGATCGAGCACGGCGCGCCAGCCGACCTGTTCCTGTCGGCCTCGCCACAGGAGGCACAGGCGCTCTACGCCAAGGGCCGCTGCACGCGGCCCGTCACGTTCGCGACCAACAGGCTCGTGCTGATCACGCGCAAAGGCGACCCACGCGGGATCCGCACCGTCTACGGGCTGCGTCGCGGCGGGCTGAACCTCGCGATCGGCAACGCGGCCGTGCCGGTCGGCGACTACACCCGCCGGCTGCTGCGGCGGCTGCGGCTCAGCTCAGTGCTGAACAACAACCGCGTCTCGCAGCAGTCGAACGTCGGCCAGGTGCTGGCTCAGGTCGTGCTCGGCGGCGCCGACGCCGGCTTCGTCTACGCCACCGATGCACGCACCGAGCCGGGGCGCGTTGCGCGGCTGCCTGTGCCGCGCTGGGCGCAGACACCTGTCCAGTACCAGGCCTGCATCGTGCGGCGCAAGGGCGGCGACGGTCGCGGCGCACAGCGGCTGCTCGACCAGATCCGCTCCCGGCGCGGACGCCAGATGCTGAAGCGGTTCGGCTTCGGGCTGCCGCGACACTGACGTGGCACGCTGGGCGACAGCGCTCGCGCTCGGGGTGCTCGTGCTGTTCCTGGCGGTGCCGCTGGCCGCGCTGCTGATCCAGACGCCGCTGAGCCAGGTGCCCTCGCTGCTGCGCCAGCCGCCGGTGCGCGACGCGATCTGGGTCACCGCCAAGACCAACCTCGCCGCCAACCTGATCATCATCGGCCTCGGAACGCCGGCGGCGTGGTTTCTGGCCACGCGCCGGTTCCGCGGCCGCAACCTGCTGCTGACGCTCTGCGAGCTGCCGTTGGTGCTGCCGCCCGCCGTCGCGGGCATCGCGCTGCTGGCCGCCTACGCGCAGGGCGGCCTGTTCGGCAAGACGCTCGAGCGGATCGGCGTCGTGCTGCCGTTCGGTCCCTGGGCGGTTGTGATCGCGATCGTCTTCGTCGCCTCGCCGTTCTATCTGCGCCAGGCGGTCGCCACCTTCGAGTCGGTCGACTCCGACCTGACCGATGTTGCGCGCACGCTCGGCCACTCCCCCACCCGCGCCTTCTGGCGCGTGGCGCTGCCGCTCTCGCTCGGCGGCCTGGCGGCCGGCTGGGTGCTCTCGTTCGCGCGCGGGATCGGCGAGTTCGGCGCGACGATCATCTTCGCCGGCAACGTCCAGGGCCGGACCTCGACGCTGACGCTGTCTGTCTACCAGCAGCTCGACAACGACCTCGACCTCG
>CAZYMM010000223.1:0-3003 GCA_964648515.1 uncultured Conexibacter sp. | reverse complement strand
TGTTCAGCAAGGTCGTCGAGCCGACGCTGATCCAGCCGACGTTCGTCGTCGACTATCCGGCGCAGCTGTCGCCGTTCGCCAAGGAGAAGCCCGGTGCGCCCGGGCTCGTCGAGCGGTTCGAGGGGTTCGCGGGCGGCGTCGAGTTCTGCAACGCGTTCTCCGAGCTCAACGACCCCGACGAGCAGCGCGCGCGGTTCGAGGCCCAGCAGCGCTATGCGGCTGCCGGCGACGACGAGGCCCAGCCCTACGACGAGGCGTTCCTGTTCGCGATCGAGCACGGGATGCCGCCGGCCGGCGGGGTCGGGATCGGCATCGACCGTGTGATCGTGATGCTTCTCGGCCGGCACGCGATCCGCGAGGTGCTGCTGTTCCCCGCGATGCGCTCCTGACCGGAGGGGACGCCAGCTCGACAACGCCCCGGCGCGCCGCGTAGGTTGCGCCGGTGGCCATGGACCTGATGCGCACGAAGTCGATCGAGCAGTCGCTCGCCGACACCGAGGACCCCGAGTTCAGGCTCAAGCGCCGCCTGACTGCGCTCGATTTGACCGTCTTCGGCGTCGGCGTGATCATCGGCGCCGGCATCTTCACCCTGACCGGCCGCGTCGCGCAGGCCTACGCCGGGCCCGGCGTGGTGCTGTCGTTCGTGCTGGCGGCCGCCTGCTGCTGCCTGGCGGCGCTCTGCTACGCCGAGTTCTCCTCGACGGTCCCCGTCTCCGGCTCGGCCTACACGTTCTCCTACGCCACGCTCGGAGAGCTCATCGCCTGGATCATCGGCTGGGATCTGGTGCTCGAGCTGCTGCTCGGCGGGTCGGTCGTCGCACAGGGCTGGTCGTCGTACTTCCAGGCGCTGCTGACGCAGTTCGGCATCCATTGGCCGGCCGGCCTCGGCTACGGATCGTCGTTCAACCTCGCCGCCTTCCTGCTCGTCGCGATCCTGACCGTGCTCGTCGCCGCCGGCATCAAGGAGTCGCTGCGCGTCAACCTGGTGCTGGTCGCCGTCAAGCTGTTCGTCGTCCTGTTCGTGATCTTCGCCGGCCTGACGATGATCGACACGAGCAACTACACGCCGTTCATCCCGCAGGCGGAGGCCGGGCAGACCGCGGCCGGCACGCTGCAGACGCCGCTGATCCAGCTCGCGCTCGGCACACCGGGGGTCTACGGCGTGATGGGCGTGATCTTCGCCGCCTCGCTCGTCTTCTTCGCCTACATCGGCTTTGACGTCGTCGCGACGACGGCCGAGGAGGCGAAGAACCCGCAGCGCGACCTGCCGCGCGGGATCATCGGCTCGCTCGTGATCTGCACCGTCCTCTACATGGCGGTCGCGCTCGTGATCACCGGGATGGTCAACTTCCGCCACATCAACCCGGATGCCGCGCTCGCGAACGCGTTCGCCGACAAGGGCCACAACGGGATCGCGAAGCTGATCGCCGCCGGTGCCGTCGCCGGCCTGACGACGGTCGTGATGACGCTGCTGATCGGCGCCATCCGCGTGCTTTTCGCGATGAGCCGCGATGCGCTGCTGCCGACCGGGCTGGCGAAGGTCAGCCCGCGGACCGGCACGCCGCTGCGGATCACGCTGATCATCGGCCTGACGGTGGCGGTGGTCGCGTCGGTCACGCCGATCCACAAGCTCGAGGAGATGGTCAACATCGGCACGCTGGCGGCGTTCACGCTGGTCTCGGTCGCGATCCCGGTGCTGCGCCGCCGCCGCGGCGATCTCGACCGCTCGTTCAGCGTCCCGTGGTCGCCGTTCCTGCCTTACCTGTCGGCGGCGATCTGCGTGTTCCTGATGCTCAACCTCACGACCGAGACCTGGATGCGCTTCCTGATCTGGATGGCGCTCGGGTTCGTCGTCTACTTCAGCTACGGCCGTCGTCACAGCCGCGTCGGCCGCGGCATCGGCATTCCGGCGCCCGACTACTCGCTGCCGCACGACCCCGGTGCCGGGCCTGACGATCGCCGTTAGCCCCGTCGCTACACTGGCGCCAGGTCCCCTGAGGAGGGATCTCGACCGTTCAGGTCGGCAGGTGACGCGCCGAACAACGAGAAGTAGAGGGCGTCCCCCGCGCCCTCTAAAGGACCCTCCGGAGCCCCAGGAAGGACGTCCCGAAAGATGTTCGAACGATTCACAGAACGTGCCCGCCAGGTTGTCGTCCTCGCGCAGGAGGAGGCCCGCACGCTCAAGCACAACTACATCGGCACCGAGCACATCCTGCTCGGCCTGCTCCGTGAGGAGGAGGGCCTTGCCGCGCGCGTGCTCGAGTCGCTCGACATCACGGTCGAGCGCGTCCGCGCGCAGGTCGTGCGGATCGTCGGCTCCGGCGAGGAGGTCACGAGCGGCCAGATCCCGTTCACGCCGCGCGCCAAGAAGGTGCTCGAGCTGGCGCTGCGCGAGGCGCTCAGCCTCGGCCACAACTACATCGGCACCGAGCACATCCTGCTCGGGCTGGTGCGTGAGAACGAGGGCGTCGCGGCGCGGATCCTGCTGGACTTCGACGCCGATTCGGAGAAGATCCGCAACGAGGTGATCCGGATGCTGTCGGGCCCCGGTGGGCGCCGGCAATCGAGCGGCGGTCAGGGCGCCGCCGCAGGCGCCGGCAGCCAGGCCGCGGGCGAGGCCAAGAAGTCCTCGAAGCTGCTCGACCAGTTCGGTCGCAATCTGACCAAGCTGGCCTCTGACGGCAAGCTCGACCCGGTTGTCGGACGCGAGAACGAGATCGAGCGGATCATGCAGATCCTCTCGCGCCGCACGAAGAACAACCCGGTCTTGATCGGCGAGCCCGGTGTCGGCAAGACCGCGGTCGTCGAGGGCCTCTCGCAGCGGATCGTCGCCGCCGACGTGCCCGAGCTGCTGAAGGGCAAGCAGATCTACACGCTCGACCTGGCGGCGCTGGTCGCCGGCTCCAAGTACCGCGGCGAGTTCGAGGAGCGCCTCAAGAAGGTGATGAAGGAGATCACCCAGCGCGGCGACATCATTCTCTTCATCGACGAGATCCACAATCT
>CAZYMM010000222.1:0-3012 GCA_964648515.1 uncultured Conexibacter sp. | reverse complement strand
CTTCACGGTCTTACCGGCCAACACCGCACACGAATGCACGTTGCCGGCAGAAACCGACAGCGCATCGGTGATTCCCGACACAGACACCGGCAGCGGCACCGGTGAATCAGTCGTGGTACCGTTACCAAGCTGACCGAGCGCGTTGCGACCCCAGCAGTTCACGGTCTTATCGGCCAACACCGCACACGAATGCACGTCGCCAGCAGAAACCGACGATGCCTGATCGGCGGCACGGGCCGCCGATACCGAAACCGCAAACGAGACGGCGACCAGCAGCACCAAACCCAACCGCCGACCAGCACGAACACGCCAACAGGATCCCCAACCCGAAGCTCGCATTCCCAAAGCCTACACAGCCCGGCCTGCACCGACACCCCAAGACAACCTCAACCGAAACTCGGTCGAGCCGCTGATTCTCGGCCGGATACACCCAAGCGTTCTCCCCACCTGACTTGGCGGGACCCGCGCGATGCGGAACTGTCCTGCCACCGGCCGTGACAACGCGCAGCGTTGCCGCTACCTGATGTTGGCCTGGCCCGCGAAACGCGGGTCAGGCCAACATCAGGCAATGACCGCGGAATCAATATTCGTGAACACGTGGTCCTTCATCTGCTCGCGGCCGACGGCGGTGATCACGGTCCGGTTCTTGACCGAGACGACGAAGGCGGTGTCGTCGACGAGCACGACAGCGTCGCGCGCGCCCTTGCCTGCGGCGCGGTCCAGACCGCCCGCCAGCCGCTCCATCGTCGCCGGGTCAACACTCAGACGGCGCCGTTCGAGGCGCTGCAGCGCGTGTTTGGAGAACTCGACCGCGGGCGTCTGCTGCGCCGACCGCCGCTCACGCAGCACGTCGGCGAAGGCCGGGCCCTGCGGTGCGCCGTCCGGCCGCACCGGCTGGGTGCGCGGGCGGACCGGTGCCGGGCCGCCGACCCCGGGCGGAATCAGGGCGGGATTGTTGATCTGCTCGCTCACGAGACCTCGGTGATCAGGTTCGTCGCGATCCCGGCAACGCCTCCCACGGTCACGCTCGCCGCGTCCCTGCCGATCTGCACCGACTCCAGCGTGCCGGTCACCTGCTCACCGGATGCGTTCAGGTAGCGGACGGTGTGCCCGATCATCGCGGCGGCGTTGGAGGCCTGCTGCTGCTTGGCCTGCTGCTCGCTCGAGCCGGCGAGGTTCGTCAGCTGCTCGACGATCGACATCTGCGAGATCGTCTGGAAGTACTGGTTCGGGTCCTGGCTGGCCTGCGGATCCTGGTTTGCGAGCTGCGCGGTCAGCAGCTTCAGGAAGCCGTCCTTGTCGAGCGTGCTCTTGGCGGCCTCACGCGGGCCGGTCTGCAGTCCGGCGGTGTTCAGGTAGCTGGTTGCCTCGACGGGCATGGTTCCTCCTAGGCGCGCACGTCGACGAGTGCGCCGTCGGTGCGGATCGTTGTCGTTGTCAGTTCGTCGGCGGCGATCGGGGCCTGCTCGTCGCCACCTGCCTCGTCATGCGCCACGCCGCGGATTCGCGGCGAGCGGCCCGCAGCTCCGTCCTCGTGACGCGCGCGACCGTGATGGTCGCCGCCCGGTGCGAGCTGCACGTCGATGCGGGCCAACGTCACGCCGCGGCTCTCAAGCGACTGGCGCAGCTCGGCACCGGCGTGCTGCAGCGCCGACACCGCGGCGGCATCGTGGGCGCGGATCGTGGCGATCAGGCCGGCATCGCTGGTGCGCAGATGCACTGCGACCTGCCCGAGCTCCGCCGGGCGCAGCTGGAGCGTGGCGCGGGCGTGGCCGTCACGCAGGCCGGCGATCCGGACGAGCTCGTGGATCCGCTCGACGCACGCGCCGACACCGGCCGGTGTGAGCTGAGGTGTTGCCGCCGCCGCGTGGGTGGGCCGGGCCGCGGCCACCGTCGCAGGCGCAGCAGCCGGCGCGGTCGTGAGCGGTACCGGGCCGGCGGCAGGCTGGCCGTCAGGCGAGTGCTCGGCGGACGCCGCCGGCGCCTTCACCGATGTCGCCGGCTGCGAGGGCTGCGGACCAGACGGCTGGGTGGCGACAGGCCGGGCCGTCTCTGTGCCCGCGGCGGCAGCCGCCTGAGCCGCCGCCGAAGCAGGAACGCCCGCACCTGCGGCGCTCGTGACGTCCTTGGATGCGGAATGAGCTTGCGCGGGCGGCGCGGTGGCCGGTCCGCCCGCGGCGCGATCCTGCTGGCCTTGAGCATCGGTTGCCGGCGGACCGGTCTGAGCCGTCGGTGGCTGGTTGGAGCCGGCGACCGGCGCGTCGTCCGCGGGCGCGGGAAGCTCACCGGGCGCGAGCGCTGCTGCGGGTGCGCCGCCCTGCAACGTGGTCGTGGCGCCGGCAACGCCCGTCGTGGCGCCGGTGGCGACAGCCGTGGCTGCGGGCTGCTCCGGCACACTCGCGGATCCGCCGGCGAGGTCCGCGCTCTCTGCGGACGCAGGCACCACGACGACGCCCGGCACCACGACGACGGCCGGCTGCACGACGACGCCCGGCACCACGGAGGCCGGCGGCTGCCCGGCGACCGTCCCAGGCGCAGTCTGCGGCACGACGACGCCACCCGGATCGCCCGGCGCAGGCTGTGCCTGCGCGTCCGGGGCGGGTCCGGTGCTGGGGCCTTCCGCAACTGCGGTCCGGGCCTGGTTCTGTGCGAGCAGACCGGCGAATGCGCCGGGCTCTGCTCCCGGGGGCGCCGGACCGGATGGGTCGCGGCACGCTCCCGGTGGAGCGATCGGTTGCGTTCTCATGTAGTCGGGTAGTCCAGCCGGCCTGTCGAGGGATTGGTGTTGAAGACCGGCGGTGTCGGTGGGGGAGCGCCGGTACTGGCGCGATAGCTCTCCGCAGCGGCGAGCACATTGCGCACGTATGCCTGTGTTTCGGCATACGGCGGGATTCCTCCATACTTCTGCACCGCTCCTGGACCAGCGTTGTATGCCGCAAGCGCCTTTGCCGGGTCGCCGCCGAAGCGGTCGAGCTGCTGTTTGAGGTAGCGCGCGCCGCCGTCGATCGCCTG
>CAZYMM010000221.1:0-3060 GCA_964648515.1 uncultured Conexibacter sp. | reverse complement strand
ACGGCATCGCCGGCGTCGACCTCGCGACCGTGATGTTCGACATCGCTCCCGAGCCGGCCAGCTACCCGCACTCAGGCCACGCCTGGTCGGCTCATCCTGAACCGACCAACAGCCAGCTGCTGGCGGCCGGTGCCGTCGGCGCCGCAAAGGCGGCCGCCAGCGGCCTCGGCGCGATCGCCGATGCGATCACCCGTCCCGGTGCCGCGTGGCGGGCGATCAGCAACACGGCCGGCGGTGTTGGCGAGATCATCTGGGCGGGCGCGAACCCGGCGCCGCCCTCGCCGCTCAATCAGCCGATCGGTCCACACCGCCGCTACTCGGTCGTCCGCGCTGATCTGGCCGACGTGAAGGAGATCAAGAACACGCTCGGCGGCACCGTCAACGACGTCGTTCTCGCGCTCGTGACCTCGTCGATCCGTGAGTGGCTCCACGCACGCGGAACACAGACCCACGGCCTCGAGCTTCGGGCCCTCGTGCCGGTCTCGACGCGGCCGCGCGACCAGCGTGGCGAGGTCGGCAACAAGGTCGTCGCGATGCGCGGTCCGCTGCCGGTCTACATCGAAGACCCGATCATGCGTCTGCACAAGATCCGCGAGGGGATGGACCACCTCAAGCGCTCCAAGCAGGCGGTCGGCGCTGACGTGCTCGTCAACGTCCAGGGCTTCACGCCGCCGACCGTGCTCGCGCAAGCCTCCCGGCTCAACTTCTCGACCCGGCTGTTCAATCTGATCGTCACCAACGTGCCCGGGCCGCAGATGCCGCTGTACGTGCTCGGGCGCCAGATGGACGCCGTCTTCCCGATCGCGTTCCTGCCCGCCGACCACGGCCTGTCGATCGGGATCATCTCCTACAACGGCCAGCTCAACTTCGGCCTGCTCGCCGACTACGACGTGGTGCCGGATGTCGAGGATGTCGCCGCCGGCATCAAGACCGCGCTCGACGAGCTGCTGACGATCGCGCGCGAGTACGCCGCGGCCTGACGCACAGGCGGGGCCGGCCGGCTAGAAGCCGAGCGCGAACTTCGCGTCCTCGGACATCTTGTCCGGCGTCCACGGCGGCGCGAACGTCAACTCCGTGGTCACGTCGTTGACACCGTCGAGGTCGGAGACGAACTCGACGATCTGGTCGGCGATCTGCGGTCCGATCGGACAGCCGGGGCTGGTCAGCGAGTACGTGACGTGGACCGTCTCGCCGGAGACCTCGACGCCGTAGATCAGGCCGAGCTCGACGAAGTCGAGACCCAGCTCGGGGTCGATCACGTCGTGGAGTACGGCTTCGACATCGTCGACGGTCGGCATGAGCCGAGTCTACCCCGCCGCCGCCGGACGCCACTGAGACGGCGGGCCGTCCTCGGCCCTACGCTGTCAGGCGATGGTGCTCATCCTGCTGCTGCTCGTGATCGTTCCGATCGTCGAGCTGACCGTGATCATCCAGGTCGGCCAGTGGATCGGCGTGTGGCCGACGATCGCGCTGCTGATCGCCGACTCGCTGCTCGGCGCCTGGCTGTTGCGACGACAGGGACGAGCCTCCTGGCTCGCCTTCAGGGCCGCGATCGGCTCCGGCCGCATCCCCGCCCGGGAGTCGGTCGACGGCGCGCTCGTGATCGCCGGCGGCGCGCTGATGCTGACGCCGGGATTCGTCTCCGACGCCGTCGGCGCGCTGATGATCCTGCCGCCGACCCGTGCGGTGCTGCGCGGCTGGATGATGCGGCGGGGCCGGTCGATCGTCGGCGCCCCGCCGGGCCCAGCTGCACCAAGACGCCAGTACGACGTGGACACCAGTGCGACGGAGATCCGCTGAGGTGGCCGTCAGCGCCGCCGATGAGGAGCCGCGTGACCTGGCCGAGGGCCAGAGCGAGGCCGTCACGATCGCCTTCGCGGACGCGGACGCCGAGATCTGCGGCATCGCCAGAGTCGGACGCGGCATCAGCGGCGGCGAGCTGCGCACGAGCGGGCTCGGGATCCTGTTCGCGGGCGGCGAGCCGGTCGCGGTGCGCGCGGGTGCCTCGGCCGACACCGGCGAGCTGGCCGCGGCCGGCGTGCAGACCGAGACGGTCAGCCCGCTCGAGCGCTGGGGGGTGACGTTCGAGAGCGAGGACCGGCGGTATGGAGTCGACCTCGAGCTCGACGCGCAGACCGTCGCGGCCGAGCTCGCGCAGCGCAGCGCTGTCGCAGCCCTCGGCGGCATGGCCGGTTACGACCAGCTCGTCAGCGCCCGCGGCAGCGTGACGCTCGACGGTGCCGACCGCCGCTTCGACGGGCGCGGCTCCCGCAGCCGCTCATGGGGTGCGCCGGACTGGTCGCGGCTGCACAGCGCACGCACGATCGGCGTCTGGTTCGCCGACGGGGGTGGCGTGTCGGCAACGACGATCCGGGAGCGATCGATGGCCTCGCACGGCGACGAGGCGATGCACGTGACGCTGAGCGGGCCGGGCGGCAGCGAGCCGGTCCTGGTCGCCGATCCGCGGATCTCGATGACCTGCGACTCAGAGGGGCAGCAGCGGGCAGCCGGGCTCGAGCTCTACCCGTACGACGACGGCGAATACCCGGAGCGGATCGCCGGCGAGGTCGCATGCGGAACGACACTCGAGCTCGGCTCGCTGACACTGCAGTGCGCGTTCTTCAAGTGGCGCTCGGGCCATCGCACCGGTGTCGGCCGCTTCGACATCGTGCGTGCAGCGGGCTAGTTGTCGGCGCCGAGCCGGTCCCAGAGGTAGAGCTCGAGGCACTCGTCGGCGAGCTCGGCGGCGCGGCCGTCCGAGAGCATCGGCAGCACCGAATCCATCGCCTCGGTCTCGCTGACGCCGGCGTCGAACGCGTCCTCGCCGCGGAAGCCGGCGGCGATCTTGAGCGCCTCGCGGCGATTGTCGCCGAGCCGCGGGAAGACCGTCACGAGGAAGTCGCGGTTGGCGATCGGCTGGCCTACCTCGAGCGACGCGTGCCATGCGGCCAGCATCGAGAGGTCGTGCTCGTCGAGACCGGCGATCGCCTGCGAGTAGTGGTGATCGAGCTCCTGCTCGGGGATCTCGTCGACCCAGGCACGAACGACCTCACCGAGTAG
>CAZYMM010000220.1:0-3067 GCA_964648515.1 uncultured Conexibacter sp. | reverse complement strand
CCGATCCGCAGCGTGCCGGCCGGCTCGGGTTCGCCCGCGAAGGTGACGTGATCGCGCTGGCCGGTTGGCCTGGCGATCCGTCGCTGGCCGCCTCCGAGCTGGCGAAGCTGCGCGGTGAGCGGCTGCCCGATGGGCTCGCGCCGATCGCAATCGACGCTGCGATCGACGCGATCGCGCTGGTCCGCGACGCGGTGGCGGCCGGCGTGCTCGCGTCGGCCAACGACATCGCCGAGGGCGGCCTGCTCGTCTGCGCCGTCGAATCGGCGCTGGCCGGCGGTCTCGGCTGCAGGCTCGATCTCGGTGACGTGACCGACGTCTGGACGGCGCTGTTCGGTGAGGCGCCCGGCGGTTTCATCGTCTCGGCGTCGCGCGAGCAGATCGAGGCGCTGTCCGGCCGCGGTGTTCCGCTTCGCGTGATCGGCACGGTCGGCGGCGACGCCGTCGAGGTTGCGGTCGCCGACGTCGGTGAGCGCTGGACGCTCGATGAGCTCCGCGCCGCCCACGGCGCGCTCGTTCGACTGTTTCCCTGAGACCATCAGGCCCCGCTCGCACCGGCGCGATCCTGCACCGGGCCGCCGAACAGGCCGGATAGCACGTCCGGACGTGCTATCCGGCCTGTTCGGCAGGGGTTGGTCGGCGCGAGCGTGTCGAGGAGACCGAGCAACGCACTACAGTTGCATGCTGCATGCAACAAACTGTCGCCGTCAAACACTCGCCACCGGCGCACGACACCCCAGCGGCGCGGCTCGTCCGCGAGCTGTTCGGCGTGATCGCCGTCCAGCGGACGATCGGCCGCTGCGCCGCGCCGACCGCGCTCGGCCTGCAAGGGCTGTCGATCCTCGCGACCCTGCGCCGTGACGGTCCGCTGCGCGCGACCGAGCTGGCCGAGCACCAGCGCGTCGACCGGTCGGTGATCAGCCGTCAGGTCGGTGCGCTCGCCGGCGCCGGCTACATCGAGCGCACGACCGATCCGCACGACGGCCGCGCGCAGCTGCTCGAGCTGACCGGTGAGGGTCTTGCCGTTCTCCGTACCGCCTACGAGCAGATGATCGCGCTGCTCGGCGATGCGCTGGCGCAGTGGGAGCCGGCCGACGTCGATGGCCTCGCCGAGGCACTCGGCCGGCTGCGCGAGGCGGTCGTGCGGTGAGCGCCGGGGTCGAGCTCGAGCAGCCGCGTCCGGTCGCTGACGAGTCGCCGGCCGAGCACGCCCACACGATGACCCACCGCGAGGTGCTGGTCGCGATGTCCGGCCTGCTGCTCGCGATGTTCGTCACGATTCTCTCGAGCACCGTCGTCTCGACGGCGCTGCCGGTGATCGTCCACGACCTCGGCGGCGGCCAGGCCTCCTACACCTGGGTCGTGACGGCGACGCTGCTGGCGCTGACCGTCACGACGCCGATCTGGGGCAAGCTCGCCGACACCTACGACCGCAAGCTGCTCGTGCAGATCGGCCTCTCGGTCTACGTGCTCGGCTCGATGCTCGCCGGGATGGCGAGCTCGATGTCGTGGCTGATCGCCTGTCGCGTCTTCCAGGGACTCGGCGTCGGCGGCATGACCGCGCTCGTGCAGGTGATCCTCGCCGACCTCGTCTCGCCGCGTGAGCGCGGCCGCTACGCCGGCTATCTCGGCGCGGTCTTCGGCTCGGGCACCGTTGCCGGGCCGCTGCTGGGCGGGTTCATCACCGACTCGCTCGGCTGGCGCTGGTGCTTCTACATCACGGTCCCGATCGCCGCGGTCGCCCTGGTTGTGCTCCAGCGCCACCTGCATCTGCCGCATCGCAAGCAGCGCGGGCGCAGGTCGCTCGACTGGCGCGGCGCGCTGCTGCTCGGCACCGGCACCTCGCTGCTGCTGATCTGGGTCACGCGGGCCGGTCAGGTGTTCCCGTGGCTGTCGCTGCAGACGCTGCTCTTCGTCGGCGCCGGTGTGCTCGTCCTGATCGTCGCGGTCTGGGCCGAGCGGCGTGCCGTCGACCCGCTGATCCCGCTACGGCTGTTCTCCAACCGGACCGTCGTGCTGGCGGTGATCACGTCGCTGTCGATCGGTACCGCGCTGTTCGGCGCCACAGTCTTCCTCAGCCAGTACATGCAGATCGCACGTGGCTACAGCCCGACCGCGTCGGGGCTGCTGACGATCCCGATGGTCGTCGCGATGGCGTTCGCCTCCGCGCTCGGCGGCAAGAGGATCGTCAGAACCGGCCGCTATAAGCGGCTGATGGCCTCCGGCGCGCTGCTGATGACGGCCGGGATGGCGCTGATGGGGACCGCGGACGAGACGACGAGCCTGGTCGAGCTCGGCGTGTTCATGGCGCTGGTCGGGACCGGCGTCGGTCTCGTGATGCAGAACATCGTCGTGATCGTCCAGAACCAGCTCGAGCAGCGCGACATCGGATCGGGCAGCGCGCTGGTCACCTTCTTCCGCACGCTCGGCGGTGCGGCCGGCGTCTCGCTGATGGGCGCGCTGCTGGCCGAGCGGGCGCTGAAGTCGATCACCTCCGGGCTCGCCGAGCTCGGCATCCACGCTCCGGCCGCCTCGAGCGGACAGATTCCGAAGATCAGCGCGCTGCCCGCGCCGGTCGCGAACGTCGTCGAGCACGCCTACGCGACCGGGATCGCCGACATCTTCCTCGCCGCCGCTCCGCTCGGCGTCGTCGCACTGATCGCGGTTCTGCTCCTGCACGAGCATCCGCTCGGCACCCGCAGCGGGATCGAGATCGCCCGCGCGCGCTGAGCGGCACGATGGTTCGGGTCCGACCTGCGCCGTTGCTACCGTTGACTGCGACGGTGCCCGACTGCCTGCCTGTCCTGGACGACCGCGAAGGCCCGCGCGACGAGTGCGGCGTCTTCGGCATCTACGCACCCGGGCACGATGTTTCGCGGCTCGCCTACTTCGCGCTCTACGCGCTTCAGCACCGCGGACAGGAGTCGGCCGGGATCGCCGCCGCCGATCTTCACGGCCACATCATCACCCAGCGCGCGCTTGGGCTCGTCAGCCAGGTCTTCAAGGAGCACGACCTGCGCGCGCTCGCCGGCGACATCGCGATCGGTCACGTCCGCTACTCGACGACCGG
>CAZYMM010000219.1:0-3075 GCA_964648515.1 uncultured Conexibacter sp. | reverse complement strand
CGAGGATCATCCCCGGGTTCGAGCGCTCGACGACGAACGACTTGATCGCGGCGCGCCCGGCCGACGGGTCGAGCGTCGCCCAGACGACGACGAGATCGGCGCGCTCACCGCTCGTGACGTAGATCTTCTCGCCGTTGAGCACGTACTCGTCGCCGTCGAGGACCGCGGTCGTGCGGATCGCGGCGGAGTCCGATCCGGCCTCCGGCTCGGTGATCGCCATCGCCGCCCACTTGCCCGCGAAGCGCGCGAGCTGGTCGTCGTCGGCGACCGAGGCGATCGCCGAGTTGCCGAGGCCCTGGCGCGGCATCGACAACAGCAGGCCGACGTCGGCGCGGCTCAGCTCCATCACGCCGAGCGCGGTCGACATGTTGGCGCCGTTGCGGTTGCCCTCGCCGGCCGAGCGGCGCACGCCGGTGGCGCCGGCGCCCTCGAGGCCACCGGACTCGTTCATGCCGTCCATCAGCGCGGCGAGCATGTCGAGCTCCTTCGGACGCTCGTGCTCGGCACGGTCGTACTTGCGTGCGATCGGGAAGAAGACCTCGTCGGCAACCTGGCGTGCCTGGCTGACGAGCGGGCGGAACTTCTTGGGGAGTTCGAGATCGATCATGGTTGAGGCGCTCCGTGACTAGATGAGAACGATGCCGTCGAGGGTTCCGCAGGCACGCAGGTCGCGATACCAGCGCTCGACCGGGTACTCGTCGATGTACCCGTGACCGCCGAGCAGCTGGACGCCGTCGGAGCCGATCTGCGAGCCGTGGCGATCGGCGAGGCTGCGCGCCAGCGCCGCCTCGCGATGGAAGTCGCGGCCCGCGTCGGCGCGGGCGGCCGCGCGCAGCATCACCAGGCGGAGCCCCTCGTGCTCGATCGCGACGTTCGAGACCGTGAACGCGACCGCCTGACGGTGGCTGATCGGCTCACCGAACGCGACCCGCTCGTTGACGTAGCCGGCGACGAAGTCGCGGACCGCCTTGGTCGCACCGGAGGCGACGGCGGCCCAGGCCAGCTGCGAGCGCGCGACGCACTCGCGGTAGACCTGCGGGTCGGCCTTTGCCAGGAGCGCGTCCTCGGAGACCGTGACGCGGTCGAGCTGGATCCGGCCGAGCCATGCGCCGTGCAGCCCCATCGCGCGATCGTCCTCGTGTGCGCTGACGCCGTCGGCGCTGGTCTCGACCAGAAACAGCGCCGGCCCGTGGCCGGGGATCGTCGCGCCGACGACCAAGAGCGCGCAATCGGTGGCTCGCGGCACAAGCGCCTTGACACCGTTGAGCTCGTAGCCGCCGGCGATCGGCGTCGCGACCGTCGCCGGTGCGAGCGGGTCGGCGAGCGCGCGCGGCTCGGCGAGCGCGAGCGCGGCGACCGGCGGCTCGTCGGAGAGCAGCGACGGCAGGTACTGCTGCTGCTGGTCGGCATCGCCCCAGGCGGCGATCGCCGTCGCCACGGCGGCGGGCGCGAGCAGCAGCACGGTCAGGCCGGGGTCGCCGTAGGCCAGTGCCTCGGTGACGAGCGCGCCGGTGACCGCCGAGCGCTCGCTGACGGCGCCACCGGCCGACTCCGGCACGCCGAGCATCGCCAGCCCGAGCTCGGTCGCCTCGCTGAGCAGCGCGGCGGGTGCCAGCTCGCGCTCGGCAGCCGCCGCGGCGGGCCGCAGCCGCTCCTCGGCGAAGGCCGACGCGGCCTCGACCAGCATCTGCTGCTCCTCGGTCGGTGTCAGATCGAAGAGGCCCGAAGGCGCCGTCGGCTCAAGCCGCGCACCGTCCTTGCCGCTGCGCTTGGCGGGGGCCTGGAATGCGCCGCCGGCGACCGTGATCACACGGAAGCCGTCGCGGGTCCCGCGCCGCAGCGCCTTCTCGACCGGGCCGCGCAGGCGCAGGCGGTCGAGCGTGTCGGAGCCCGCCATCTTGTTGATGGAGCGCAGGGCCAGGCCCATGCTGCGGTCGGCGACGTTGGTCATCGGTCGTTCCTCTTTCGCTTCTCGTTGGTAACTGGGCGCTGATCGGAGATCCGGTCGATGCCGGGCCGCAGCGTTGCGATCAGAAGTTCGGCGGCGTGCTCGGCGCTGAGCTTGCCGGTCGAGAGCCACCAGTGCGCGAGCGCCTCGGTGCCGGCCATCACGGCGACGGCCAGCGCCTCGCCGACCTCCGAGGCGAGCGGGTTCCGGCGCTGCTCGGCGGTCATGTTCTGCTCGATCGCGTCCTGGAACAGGCGGCGGATGCGGTCGCGGTGCTCGGCGACGCGGCGCGCGATCACACCGCCGGCGGGCACCGTCTCGTCGAACAGCACACGCCACGCGTCGCGGTCCTCGTCGACGTAGGCGAAGAACGCCCGGACGCCGCGCGAGAGCACCTCCTGAGCGCCGTCGGCGCTGGCGATCGCCTGCTCCAGCGACGCCGTGAGCGCTTCGGCCGCCGGGATCATGCAGGCCTGGTAGAGCCGCTCCTTGTTGCCGAAATAGGCGTAGATCAGCGGCTTGGTGACGCCCGCCTCGCGGGCGATCGTCTCCATCGTGACGGCGCCGTACCCATGGGTCGCGAACGCCCTGTGGGCGACCGCGACGATCTGCCGCTCGCGGTCACCGCGGGCCATCCGGCGCGGCTGTTGATGATCGACCGACGCTGCCATCATACTCTTGACCGTAATATAAATTTGTATCTAGGTCAAGAGTGTGGCGTGCGTCACCGAACCCGGTCGGGGGACCGTCAGCTCAGTCGCCGGTCGCCGCCGGGCGCGCCGGGTCGGCCGCGTACTGCGACCAGGAGCCGGGATAGAGCCGGCCGCCGCCGAGCCCGAGCTGCTCGGCGACGAGCAGCGCGTGGCAGGCGGTCACGCCGGAGCCGCAGGAGGCGATGAAGGACTGCCCGGGGCCGATGCCCACGGCGGCGTAGCGAGCGCGCAGCACGGGCTCGGGCAGCAGCCGGCCGTCAGCGCCGGTGTTGGCGGCGACCGGCAGCGAGCGCGCTCCGGGGATGTGGCCGGGGCGCGGGTCGAGCGGGTTCGCGGGCTCGTCGCCGCGGAAGCGCCCGGCCGGACGCCCGTCGATCAGCGGCTCGGTCAAGGACGCCCCGGCGGCCTGCGCCT
>CAZYMM010000218.1:0-3094 GCA_964648515.1 uncultured Conexibacter sp. | reverse complement strand
CGTGAGAGTTCGGAATCAGTCATCTGAGATGGACGTGTTTGTCAAGGACAATGTTGGAGGGGTTGGTCATGGTGGTGGTTTTGGTTGCTGGGGTCTGGTGACCGTCGCGGCGGCAACGACGACTGTCACTCTGAGATGCGCGGGTCGGGACCGCAGGACAGTGTCCGGTCGTGAGCTGCCTCGCACTAGGGTCGCGAGTCGGTGTCGCATAGATGAAATCGAGGGTCCTCCGGGAGGTCGCGGCGGTCGCCGGACCCCAGCAAGGGTCTGGTCAGGCGGCGGCCTCCAGGACGAGCGGCTGAGCGGCGGTTTGTTGGATGAGGGGCTGGTCGGTGGCGGCGGCCCAGAGGAATCCGGTGAGCTCACGGGCGACAGCGACGGTCGCGACGGTCGCGCGTTTGCCGCGTTCGGTGGTCAGGTGTTGGTAGCGGCGATGCAGCCGGATCTGGGCCTGCCAGGCGCGCGCGTCGGGTTCGGGCCCGTGGTCGGGTCTGCGGGGCCGGTGCCGGTAGGCCCAGGCGGCCTCGACCAACAGCCGGCGGGCGTGATGGTTGCCGGTCTTGGTGATGTGCCCGCGGTGGCGCTGCTGGCCGGAGGAGTATTCGCTGGGGACGATCCCGAGCCACGCGCACAGCTCCCTGGGATGAGAGAAGCGGTGAAAGTCGCCGATCTCGGCGATCAGGCCAAGCGCGGTTCTGGTCGAGACGCCCTTAAACCTTGTGAGAACCTGCACCGTGGGCGCCCACCCCTCACCGTCGGCGATCTGCTCAAGATCGCGATCGAGCGCGTCGAGCTGACGGTCGAGCCCATCGAGATGCGTGAGCATCTCGGCCAGCGCCTTGTGCGCGAGATCGTCATCGAGTCGCTGACGCGCAATCCACGCCCGGTGCATCTTGGTCCACTGGCTCTTGCCCTCACGATAGATCCGGCCGTGACGCAACAGCTGCTTGCTGACCCGATGCCTGGCCGCTGTCCTCGCGCAACGCAAATCATCGCGGCAGCGCATCAGATCCCTGAGCCCCTCGGTCTCCGCAGAAGGCGCCTGAACATAGGACAGCTGGCCGCCGCGGTAGAGCCTCACGAGCTTTCTAGCGTCCCGGCGACCGGTCTTGATCCGGTCGCCGGCACGGACCGGGATCAACGACGGCGCGATCACGTCACAGGCAACCCCAAGCTCGGTCAACAGCCGCAGCAGATCGAACCCGCCAGGTCCAGCCTCGTAACAGACCGCCAGACCCTCGCGGCCGCCAAGCCGCTCAATGAACCGCCGGATCGCGACCCTGGTCGTCTCGATCTGCTGCACCTCCGCAGAGCCCGCAACCGGCGGCAGAATCGCGGCAACGATCGAGAGCTTATGAACATCCAACGCCACCCACAGACGCACATCCGCGGGAGCATTGGAGATAACGTCAGGCATGGCTGGTCCTCCAGTTGTATGCGGCTCTGGCCAAAACGGCCCTCACCGCCGACGCTAACCCGCGAACCTGCAACACCCGAGGGCCAGCCCCACGTCCATCTTGACTAGGGTTGGCGCCATGCCCATGGTCCCAATGGTGATTCAGCGCACCGCGCGCGGCGAACGCGAGTACGACCTCTACTCGCGGATGCTCGACGAGCGCATCATCTTCCTCGGCCAGCAGGTCGACGACCAGATCGCGAACCTGATCGTCGCGCAGCTGCTGCACCTCGGCGCCGCCGACCCCGAGAAGGACATCTCGCTGTACATCAACTCGCCCGGCGGCTCGATCACCGCCGGGCTCGCGATCTACGACACGATGCAGTTCATCAAGCCCGACGTGCAGACGATCTGCGTCGGCATCGCGATGTCGATGGGGTCGCTGCTGCTGGCGGGCGGCGCGCCGGGCAAGCGGATGTCGCTGCCCAACAGCCGGATCCTGATCCACCAGCCGTCGGCCGGCTACGAGGGCCAGTCGACCGACATCGAGATCCATGCGCGCGAGATCCTCAAGACGCGCGAGAAGATCGACGAGATCTACGCCAAACACACCGGCCGGCCGATCGAGGAGGTTCACGCCGACATGGAGCGCGACCGCTTCTTCAAGCCGGAGGAGGCTCTGGAGTACGGGTTGATCGACCGCGTGGTCGCAAAGGCCGGTCAGGCACCGGCGTCGGCATCGGGAGCCGGCACAGCGCATGGCGGCCCGGCCGCGACACCAGACGACGGCGCATCCGAGCCGCAGGCCGGCTGACGCGGCCGTTACGGCGCGGCGATCGCGTGCTCGATCGCGCCGAGCCGCTCGATCTCGACGCGCACGACATCGCCTGCGGCCAGAAAACGCGGCGGGTCCATCGACATCCCGACACCACCCGGCGTCCCGGTCAGGATCACGTCGCCGGGACGCAGCGCACAGGTCTCAGCGATGAAGTCGACGATCCGCTGCGGCGTGAAGACCATGTCGGCGGTCGAGGCGTGCTGGCGCAGCTCGCCGTTGACCCAGGTGCTGAGCGTCAGCGCGCACGGGTCGTCGATCTCGTCGGCCGTCGTGAGCCAGGGGCCGAACGGGCAGGCGCCGTCGAAGCCCTTGGCCCGCGTCCACTGAGGTTCGCGCTTCTGCAGGTCGCGGGCCGAGAGGTCGTCGGCGACCGCGTAGCCCGCGATCGCCCCGCCGCTGCCGATCACGAGCGCGAGCTCGCCCTCGTAGTCAAGCCTGCGTACGACCTGCGGACAGCGGACGTCGGCGCCGGGCGCAGCCGCGCTGCCCGGCTGCATCGTGAAGATCACCGGCGCCTGCGGCAGCTCGACGTCCTGCTCGCCGGCGTGGGCGGCGTAGTTGAAGCCGACGCCGTAGACGATCGGCGGCGCCGGCACCGGTGCCAGCAGGGTCACAGCGGAAAGCGTGTAGCGCTCACCGGCCGGCTCGGGGGCGGGCTCGCCGGACGCAAGCAGATCGACGACCCGCACACCGGGCTCGAAGGCGACCACGGCGGTCGCTTGATCGTCGACGGCACCGGCCAGCGGCCCCGTGCCGCCGGGTGCAACGAACGTGGCGAGCTTCATCGTGCGGGCGCCCCCGCGCAGGTCACGATGCCGGGCGGGCGGCGCGGCGCTCGCGGCGGCGCACCGCGGCGGCGG
>CAZYMM010000217.1:0-3106 GCA_964648515.1 uncultured Conexibacter sp. | reverse complement strand
CCCGCGCACTCCGGGCAGCGCATCCCGACCGGGGTCGAGGTCATGCAGCGCGGGCAGATCGGCCGCCCGCACGACGAGCAGGAGACCGCTGTCTCCTCGGAGGGGTGTCGGTAGCAGACGGCCATCGCGGCGGCGACGCTAGCAGCGCCGGCGCGCCGCCAGCCGGTCAGACATCAAGGACGCGGCGCGTCTCCTTGGCGATCGCGCGCAGCGTCGACTCGGCCAGCTCCAGCGGATCGTCGGCAGCCGCCACGCGCTTCTTGTGGCTGCGCCGCGCACGCAGCAGCACGAGCCCGGCGCCGGCTGCGGTCCCGACCGCGACCGCCGCGACTGTCGGCGCCCAGTTGCGCGGGTCGCGCATCGTGCGCAGCTCCCAGCCCTCGAGCTCCTCGTGGGCGAATCCGGTCAGCTCGGTCAGCGTGCTCTCGAGCCGCGTCGACAGCGACTCCGGCGGCTCGACCGGCGCCAGCGCCCGGCGCAGCAGGCGCTCGAAGTCGGCAGGGTGCGCTTCGCTCACCGCGTCACTCCTCGACGGCCGGGACGGAGACGATCTGCTCGAGCTGCTTGACGGCGCGGTGCAAGAGGACCTTGGTCGCACCGTCGCTGCGATCCATCGCCCGTGCGATCTCGCGGTTGTCCATGCCGAGCGCGAAGCGCATGATCAGCGCCTCGCGCCGGTCGTCGGGCAGCTCCTTGATCGCCTCGAGGATCCGTGCCAGCTCGTCGCGGCCCTCGACCAGATCCTCGGTCGTGTGAACCGAGCGCAGCACGCTCGAGTCCTCGTCGAGATGGGTCTGCGGCCGGCGTGAGCGGTCGCGGTAGAGGTTGGCGGCGAGGTTGTGCGCGATCCGGATCAGCCACGGGCGCAGCGGCCGGCCGTCCGATTCGGCCAGCGCCCGCTCGAGATGGCGGTAGGCCTGCAGGAAGGTCTGCTCGGTCAGGTCCTCGGCGTCGTGATGGTTGCCGATGCGGTAGTAGGCGTACGAGTACACGTCCCGCAGATGCGCGCGATACAGGTCGGTGAACGCGGCGTCGAGCGCGGGCTTGTCCACGCACGGCAGCCTACCTGCCTGCTGCGGCGCGCTCGGGCAGCTGCGGACGCACGACCGGTGCGGGCAGCTGGGCCGGCGGCTCGCCGCCGAGCCACTGCCACTGCAGCTGGACGCAGGGCCAGACGCGGTCGATCACCGCGGTGGCGAGCTCGGGCGTCACGCGGTCGGTCTGCGGGAAGCGCAGCGGGGCGCCGGCACGGACGCGGACCTTGCGCGGGCGGATCCGCCAGCCTTTGCGCACATCCTCGGTGCCGATGATCGCGACCGGCACGATCGGCGCACCGGTCTCCATGGCGAGCCGCGCGACGCCGCGCTTGGGGCTGCCGAGTGCGCCGGGCCGGATCCGTGTGCCCTCGGGGAAGATCAACAGGATGTCGCCGCGCTCGAGCACCGCGCGCGCGGTCGCCATCGAGTCGGCGTCGCCGGCGCCGCGGTCGACCGGGAAGGCCCCGAGGCTGCGCAGGATCGCGGAGACGAAGCGACCGCGGAAGAGCTCCTTCTTGGCGACGTAGTACATCGGCCGCCGCGCGCAGGTGCCGATGATGAACGGGTCGAGGAACGAGCGATGGTTGGCGGCGACGATCACCGCTCCCTCGGCCGGGATGTGCTCGCGGCCGATCCGCGACATCCGGAAGTAGAGATGGAAGAACGGCTGCAGCACGCCGCGTACGAGCCAGTAGATCAAGGGGTTGACGCCGTGGTCGCGGGTGTAGCGGTGGTGAACGGCGCGCTCGCTTGCGGGCGCTGCCGGGACGAGCTCGCCGGCGGAGGGATCGGTGCTTGCCATCTCCTTGTCCTACGCCGGTGCGCTGCGCCGGTTACAGCCGCCGGCGCGTATCGTGCGGGGCCGCACGCCGGAGTAGCTCAGTTGGTAGAGCACCTGTCTTGTAAACAGGTGGCCAGGGGTTCGAGTCCCCTCTCCGGCTTGGCGGCCACCGGCGCGACCAGGTGAGCCAGCGCCTACGCTGCGCGGATGCGCCGTCTCGCTCTGCTGCCCGTCCTTGCCCTGCTCGCGCTTGCCCAGGCAGCCGCGGCGACCCCGGCGACCGAGACGACGATCACGTCGTTCGACGGCACCCAGATCAGCGTCCATCTGATGCCCCAGCCCGGCTCCACGCCGGCGCCGACCGTGCTCGTCGGGCCTGGCTGGGGCGGCGCCGGCGCGCAGGACACGAGCGACAGCGCAGTGGCATTCCTCTACAAGGCCGGCTACAACGTCGTCTCCTGGGCGCCGCGCGGCTTCGGCGACTCGGGCGGCATCGTCGGCATGGACACACCCTCGATCGACGGGCGCGACGTCTCGGCGATCATCGACTACGTCGCCGCCCAGCCGTGGGCGCAGCTCGACGGCCCGAACGACCCGCGGATCGGCATGTTCGGGGGCAGCTACGGGGCCGGCATCCAGTACGCGACCGCGACCGATGACGGCCGTGTCGATGCGCTCGTGCCGATCGTCGGCTGGCACAGCCTGCGCACCTCGCTCTATCCGCGCCAGACCTACAAGGCCGGCTGGGCGCGGCTGCTCTATGGCAGCGGCAAGGCCCAGGCCGACAAGGTCGGGGAGGGGCTGCCGCCGGAGCTCGGCCAGGCGTTCGATGCGGCCGAGGCGACCGGCGTGCTGCCGGGATCGATGTTCGGCTGGTTCGACGACCACGGTCCGAGCCTCTCGGACATCGCCGACATCAAGGCGCCGACGCTGGTGGTCGGCGGCACCCCCGACACCCTCTTCCAGCTCGACCAGCAGATCTCGATCTACGACACGCTGCGCACGAACGGCACGACGGTCAAGATGATGTGGTTCTGTGTCGGCCACGGAACCTGCAAGACCGGTAACGGCGGCGGCAGCGCCGATGCGACCGCACCGTCGGGCAGCGCGCGCCTGGCGACGGCGGCGCTTGACTGGTTCGGGCGCTACCTGCGTGACGCGCAGACCGACACCGGCCCGGGCTTTCAGTGGGTCTCCGACGATGCGCGCTGGCGCTCGGCCGCCAGGTACCCGGCCCCGGCCGGCGCGCCGATCAACGCTGCCGGCGGCCGCGCGCGGCTGCGCCTGA
>CAZYMM010000216.1:0-3136 GCA_964648515.1 uncultured Conexibacter sp. | reverse complement strand
GCGGCATTGACCGGCACGCCGGTCCCGGATGCCGTGCAGGCGTTCACCCGCCCGTCGGGCTACAGCCTGACCGGGCCGGCGGCGACGACCGATGACGGCGATCCGCTCGCGCCGCTCGACAACTACGGCCACGACCACTGCGCCTGGCTCGATCGGATGGTCCGCTGCGATCAGCCGCTGATCGAACGGATGGCGCTGGTCTGGCACGACTGGTTCGCGGTCTCAATGTCGGCTGTCGGCGACTTTCAGTACATGGCCGACCACATCCAGCTGTTCCGTGACTACGGAATCGACAACTCGTTCGACGACCTGCTGCGCCGCGTCACGACCGACCCGGCGATGCTGATCTTCCTCAACGGCATCGACAACACCAAGAACAACCCGAACGAGAACTTCGCCCGCGAGGTGATGGAGCTGTTCTCGCTCGGCGCAGAGCGCGGCGCCTACAGCGAGACCGACATCCGCGAGGCCGCGAAGGCGCTGACCGGCTGGCGTGCGACATGGGACGACACGGCCGGCCGGCTCGTCAACTTCCGCTACGACGCAAAGCGCCACAAGACCGGCAACAAGACCATCTTCGGCCAGACCGGCGACTTCGGCTGGGAGGACGTCGTGCGGCTCTGCGTCGAGCATCCGCTGCACGCCTCGTTCTTCTGCGCCAAGCTCTGGTCCTACTTCGTCCACGAGCCGCCGGACAGCGCCACGCTCGCCGCGCTGCAGAGCGTCTACATCGGCTCAGGTCGCCGGATCCGGCCGGTGCTGGAGGCGATCCTCCAGCACCCGCGCTGCCTCGACGGGGAGACGATGGTGCTGCCGCCGGTCGTCTACACCGCCGGCGTCATGCGCGGCAGCGGCAGGTACATCACCAGCGACGACTGGTCCTGGCTCGGCGACATCTCCGGCCAGCGGCTCTTCTACCCGCCCAACGTCGCCGGGTGGGACGACGAGCGCTGGCTTGACACCTCGACGCTTCGCGGCCGCTGGTACTGCGCGCAGTACGTGCTCGGCGACCTGCGGATCGACCCCTGGCCAGACGGCGGCTCGACCTACGACCCGGCCGAGACGAGCGCCGCCGCCCTTGACGCTGCGCTGGCTGTGCTCGGCAACCCGACGATCACGCCCCAATCGCGTGCCGCGCTGATCGCGTTCGGCGATCGCATCGAGCAGCGCGCGACCTCCAACTGGATGAAGAGCCCGTATCGCGCGATGCGCCAGAACGCGCTGCGGATGCTGATCGCGACCTCCCCCGACCGCAACGTCTGCTGAGCGAGAACCGATGAACCACTGCGCCTGTAACGACTTCGTCAGCTCCCGCCGCAAGGCCGTCACCGCTGCCCGGATGGCCACGGCCGGCGACGGGCTGCCGGCGATCGAGCCGGGGATGCCGGCGCCGGCCGGCACCGGGCTCGACCGGCGCGGCTTCCTGCTCGCGAGCGCCGGCGTGGCGCTGTCGGTCTACGGCGCCGGAAGGCTCGGGATCGATGCCTTCGAGGAGGGGATCGCCAACGCCGCCGGAGGACCGCCGAACCCGGTGCTCGTCAGCGTCTTCCTGCCCGGTGGGATCGATGCGCTGTCGGTGCTTGCGCCGGTCGCCGACCCCATCTACCAGACGCTGCGCCCGAACCTCAAGCTCGCGCCCGACGCGAGCCTCACGTTTGCCGACGACACGCGGCTGCAGTGGCATCCGTCGGCAGGCGCGCTGAAGACGCTGCACGAGGCCGGCAAGGTCGCGGTGATGCCCTCGATCGGCTACGACCACCCCGACCAGTCGCACTTCACGAGCCGCCACTACTGGGAGGTCGGCGCGCTCGACGTCCACGCCAATCTCGGCTGGATGGGCCGCCACCTGGACCGCGTCGGCAGCCCCGACAACCCGCTCCAGGGGCTCTCGCTCGACGGCAGCCTGGCGCCCGCGCTGGCATCGGCCAACGTGCCGGTCGCGGCACTCAACGACCCCTCGGACTACAAGTTCTGGGCGTCGGGCGTCGGCGGCCCGGTCGACGCCGACATGCTCGACACGTTCGGTGCGCTCGCCGGCGGTGCGACGACCGACCGCGCGCTCGCACAGGCCCGCCGCGCGGCCCGCCAGACCGACGGGCTGCGCCGCACGCTCGCGAGCTTCGGCACGATCACGAGCTCGATCAGCTACCCGAACTCACGCTTTGCCAAGCAGCTCAAGGCGCTGGCGAAGATGCTCGCCGACGGGCTGCCGATCCGCTGCGTGGCGATCGAGGGCGCCGGCGGCTACGACACGCACTCATCACAGGCCGCATCGCTGACCCGGGACCTGAAGGCGACCTGTGATGCGCTGAAGGCCTTCCAGGACGACCTCGAGGTCCGCGGGATCGCCGGCCGGGTGCTGGTCCACGTCTGGTCGGAGTTCGGCCGCAGGCCGAAGGAGAACGGCAGCGACCCGGCCGGCTCGGGGACCGATCACGGCGCCGGCGGCGTCGGGTTCCTGATCGGCACGCGCGTGCAGCGCCAGGTCGTCGGGGAGTGGGCGGGGCTGGCAACGCTCGACGCCCAGGGCAACCTGCGCTCGACCTCGGACTTCCGTGCGATCTACGCGGCGCTGCTCGATCAGTGGCTCGACGATGACCCCGCCGCGGTGATCCCCGGAGCCGACTCGATGGTGCTGCCGCAGCTGATCGCTCCCTGACGGCCTGAGGCCTGACGGCCCGGCCCCGCGCCGCTGCGACGAGCAACGAACGTCCATTTCCATCCGCGGCGGTGATGGCAGGAGCGGCCGGCGGCCGATGGTTTGCTGCGGCGCCCGCCCGCGGTCGCTCGCGTTCCCCCCATGACCACGATCCGACAGCTGCCCGGCGCCGCGGCCGCAACCGGCAGGCATGTGCCGAAGCCCAAGGTCAAGCCCAAGCCCAAGCCCAAGGTTCGCTGCCACCCGGTCGTCGCCGGACGTTCGAAGAAGAAGGTCTGCGTCGCGGTGAAGAAGGCCAAGGCGGCGCCGAAGCGGCCGGCAACGGTCATCCGGCCGGTCTTCACGGCGACGCCCCCAGCGCAGGATCTGCCCGTAGCCCCGCCCGATCCGGCGCAGCCGCCCTCGCCGGTACTGCCGGTCACGCCCGACCCGCCGGCCCCGGTCGCGCCGCCCGCCGACCCGCCACCGGCCGGTCCG
>CAZYMM010000215.1:1454-3151 GCA_964648515.1 uncultured Conexibacter sp. | reverse complement strand
GGGATGTGGTCTGACTTCAACACCGCCAACCGCGAGGCGATGATGAAGTCCGAGCTGTTCTCCTGGCCGGTCACGCTCGCGATCCTCGTGCTCGCGTTCGGTTCGCTGGTCGCCGCCGGGCTGCCGCTGCTCTTGACGATCCTCGGCCTGGCCGCATCGGCCGGCTCGCTGGCGCTGCTGACCGAGCTCTTCCCGATCTCGATCTGGGCGATGAACTTCGCGATGATGTTCGCGTTGGCGCTGGGGATCGACTACGCGCTGTTCATCGTCTACCGCTTCCGCGGCTCGTTCTTCGGCTCCGGGCTGCCGGCGCCGCGCGCGGTCGCCGAGACGATGGACACGGCCGGCAAGGCCGTGCTCTTCAGCGGCGTCACAGTGCTGATCTCGCTCAGCGCGGTGATGATCGTCAACAGCCCCGCGTTCCGCTCGATGGCGCTCGGGATCATGATCGCCGTGATCTTCGTGCTCGGGGCGACGCTGACGCTGCTGCCGGCGATCCTCGCCAAGCTCGGCCCGAAGATCGACGCCCTGTCGCTGCCCTGGGTCCATCAGGGCGAGCACCGCTCGGCACGGTTCGCGCGCTGGGGTGAGCTGCTCTGGGCGCGGCCGTGGCTGCCCGGCATCGCCGCGCTCGCCGTGCTGGTCGCACTGGCGCTGCCGGTCTTCGGCCTGAAGACGGGCATGCCTTCGATCAAGGTCGTCCCCAACGCCGACACCAGCCGGATCGGCTACGAGCTCGTCCAGCGTCAGTTCGGCGTCGGTGCGCCGGGCGCGCTGCAGGTGCTGGCGCCGGCCGCCGATGCCGATCGCACGGTCGCGACGCTCAAGGCCGACGGCGGGATCGCTCAGGTGACGGCGCCGCAGCGATCGCAGTCCGGCGGCTACGCGCTGATCCAGGCGGTCCCCACGGTCGACCCTTCGTCCAAGCAGCTCGGCCGGACGATCGACCGGGTCCGCGACGCGCTGCCGGCCGGCGTGCTCGTCGGCGGCGCGGCGGCCGAGAATCACGATCTCGAGGCCGAGCTGGGGCGCGCCGCGCCGCTGGCGATCGCGGTCGTGCTCGCGCTCGGCTTCCTGCTGCTGCTGGTCGCGCTGCAGGCGCCGCTGGTGGCGCTGATCGGGACGGCGACCAACCTGCTTGCGACCGGCGCCGCGTTCGGCGTCGCGAAGCTGATCTTCCAGGACGGCCACGGAGCCGGGCTGCTCGGCTTCGAGTCCCAGGGCTACCTCGATGCCTGGGCGCCGGTCTTCTTCTTCGCGATGATCTTCGCGATCTCGATGGACTACACGGTCTTCCTGCTCAGCTCCGCCAAAGAGCACTGGGATCGTGGCGAGGGCGCCAAGGGCGCGATGGTCGGCGGTCTCGCGCACTCCGGGCGCGTGATCTTCGCGGCCGCCGGCGTGATGGTGGCGGTCTTCTTCACCTTCGCCCTCTCCGGGCCGCTGCCGCCGAAGGAGATGGGCGTGATCCTCGGCATCGCCGTGCTGCTCGACGCCGCGCTGGTGCGGCTGCTGCTGGTGCCGGTGCTGCTGCGGATCGCCGGTGAGCACGCATGGCGCGCACCGGCCTGGCTGCGTCGGGTCCTGCCCGACATCAAGTTCGGACACTGATCGGAGGAAGTGATGGCACGTGTAGTCGTTCTCGGGGCCGGGATCTCCGGCCACACCGCGGCGCTTCATCTGCGCCGCCTGCTCGG
>CAZYMM010000215.1:0-1354 GCA_964648515.1 uncultured Conexibacter sp. | reverse complement strand
CACGTCGAGAAGGTCGAGGACGGCGCCGTCCACTACGAGCTGCTCGACGGCAGCCATCACTCGCTGCAGGCCGGGTTCATGATGCTGCTGCCGCCGTTCCGCGGCCAGGAGATCAAGGTCTACGGCCGTGACGGGGCGGACATCACGGAGACGCTGTTCGCGCCGAACGGCTTCACGAAGGTCGACGCCGATTACACGCCCAAGCCGTACGAGGAGTGGAAGGCCTCTGACTGGCCGTCGACCTACCAGAGCCAGGCCTACGACAACATCTGGGCGGTCGGGATCGCGTTCGCACCGCCGCACCCGATCTCCAGGCCGCGCAAGAGCCCGAACGGGACCGTGATCGCGCCGGCGCCGCCGCGTACCGGGATGCCGTCCGGCGTGATGGCCAAGGCGGTCGCCAAGACGATCGCCTCACGGATCAAGGGCGACGGCGCCGAGCCGCAGCGCGCGTCGATGGCGGCGATGGGCGCCGCCTGCGTGGCGTCGGCCGGCACCGGCCTGCGGGGCGGGTCGGCTGCGGCGATGACGATGTTCCCGATCGTGCCCGACTACGACAAGTACCCCGACAGCGGTGGGCGCGACATCGGGCTGACCAGCGGCGAGATCGGTCTCGGCGCGCACTGGATCAAGTACCAGCTCCACCACCTGTTCATCTACAAGGCCCGCCGGCGCCTCGGCTGGTCGATGATCCCCGAGTAGGAGGGCTGCGATGTCCACCGATCAGAACGCCCGTCACGAGGCCGACACCCGCGTGCTGCCGCCGCTGCCGACGCGCCGTACGCTGCGGCGCAGGCAGAGCCTGCCGCTGCAGTTCGGGCGCTTCGTGGCGCTGAACGTCAAGATGCTGCGGATGGTCTTCCGCGGCCACGGCTGAGCACCGCGGCGACCCTCAGCCGGCGAGCGCGGGCACCTGCTGGGTGATGCAGTGGGGCCCGCCGCCGCCCCAGGCGATCGTCAGCGCCGGGACGCCGACGATCTCGTGGCCGGGCAGCGCGTCGGCGATCCGCCGCAGCGCCTCGTCGTCCTTGGCGTCCTGCCCGAACGTCGGCACCACGCAGAATCGCTCGCCGAGATAGAAGTTCAGGTACGAACAGACGACCTCCTCGTCCTCGACCTTGTCGTAGGCGAGGACCGGGAAGTCGATGATCTGAAGACCGGCCGCACGTGCGATCCCGTGGTTCTGGGCCAGCCGCTCATGGTTGATGTTGGCGGCCGGCGCCGACTGCAGCAGCACCTTTCCGGGGGCGATGAAGTCGGCGATCAGGTCGACGTGGCCGTCGGTGTCGCGGTCTTCGGCGAGGCCGTCGCGCAGCCAGATCACGCGCGTCACGCCGAGCAGCTCGTGCAGGTG
>CAZYMM010000214.1:0-3162 GCA_964648515.1 uncultured Conexibacter sp. | reverse complement strand
GTCGAGAAGGCCCACCGCCGGCCGCGCTTCGTCGAGGACTGCGTGCGCGAGATGATCGCCGGCCTGCTCAGGCGGCTGCCCGAACTGCCCGATGACGCGTTCGTCTTCGCGCGCCAGGAGAACCTCGAGACGATCCACCAGCACAACGTCGTCGCCGAGCGCTGGGGCCTTGCCGGCCGGCTGCGGTCAGAGCTCGCCGGCCAGTCGCCGCCGGCGACGGCGCTGACCGCGGCGGAGTGGCTGGCGGGCCGCTGCTAACGAGCCGGTTCGGCGTCGCGCAGGCTGCGGCGCAGCACGAACAGGTAGTCGATGCCGGAGATGATCGTGACGGCGACGGTCAGGTAGACGAGACCCGTGACCCACCAGGGCGTCGTGTGGAAGGCGATCAGCAGAAAGATCGTGGTCACCTGCACGATCGTCTTGATCTTGCCCCAGGTCGCAGCGGCGATCACGACCCCCTGAGCCGACGCCGCCATCCGCGTGACGGTCACGAGCAGCTCGCGGCTGACGATCACCATCGCGACCCAGACCTCGAGCCGGTCGAGCGCGACGAGCGCGAACAGCGCCGCGATCACCAGCAGCTTGTCGGCGATCGGGTCCATCAGCTTGCCGAACGTGGTCACGTACCCGCGTGAGCGCGCCAGGTGACCGTCGACCGCATCGGTGACCGACGCGAGCGCGAAGACTGCGGCCGCGATCACGTCACCGTCACGGGTCTCCACCGACAGCGCGGCGACCAGCACCGGCACCAGGAAGATGCGGATCACGGTCAGCGCGTTGGGCAGGTGCTTGGGGTCCACGGATGACTCGACCTCGGTTGCGGCGCTCGCTCAGAGCTCAGGCTCGGACGCGGTCCGCGTAACGCCGATCGAGGCCGCCATCACGCAGGCTATCCCGACCAGTTGCAGCGGCTCGAGCCGCTGGCCGATGAGCAGCCACCCGGCAAGCGCCGCGACCCCGGGCTCGAGGCTCAGGAGCACACCGAAGATGCGCGCATCGATGCGCCGCAGCGCCTCGGTCTCGAGCGTGTACGGGATCGCGCTCGACAGGACCGCGACGAGCAGCCCGAGCAGCAGCACGTGTGTGCCGGCGAGCCCTGATCCCCCGGCCGCCAGTCCGAACGGCAGCGTCGGAAGGATCGCGATCGCCATCGCGATCGCCACGCCGTCGCCGCCGGAGAAGAAGCGCGCGGCGTGCTGTGCGGCAAGGATGTACGCCGCCCAGCAGGCGCCGGCGGCAAGCGCCAGCAACAGGCCGAGGCCGTCGATCCCCCTGCCCCACGGCTCGCTCAGCAGCACCACTCCCGCCGCGGCGAGCGCGGTCAGCACGTAGTCGCTGCGGCGCCGCGACAGCCACACCGCGAGGCCCAGCGGCCCGATGAACTCGACCGTCACCGTCGTGCCCAGCGGCAGCCGGGCGAGCGCGTTGTAGAAGGCCAGGTTCATCAGACCGAGCGCCAGTCCGAACATCCAGACGGCGCCCCAGGCCTGCGCCGAGCGTCCTCGCAACGACGGCCGCCACAACAGGCCGAGCACGAGCGCCGCGAGCACGACACGGACCAGCGAGGCGCCGGACGCGCCGACCAGCGAGAACAGCTTCGTCGCGGTCGCGGCCCCGAACTGCACGGTCCCGATTCCGGCGAGCACGAGCAGGACCGGCGGCGTGCGGCGGATGCCGGGCAGGCCGATCGTCTGGCTCTGCTGGGCGTCCGGCACGCGCCCACGCTAGACGGTCGGCTGAAGACCTCGGTGCCCGGACGCGGCGGTCAGGCGATCAGGATGCGGGCAGGGCCGCTTCGATGCGATCGCGCCCGCGCCGCTTGGCCTCGTAGAGCGCGCCGTCGGCGCGGCCGACGAGCGTCTCGGTGTCCTCGTAACCGTCCCATTCGGCGATGCCGATCGAGCAGGTCGTGCCGTCCGGCATGCAGAGCCGCAGCTCGTCGAGCACCAGCCGCGCGGCCTCGACGTTGCAGCCCGGCAGCACGACACCGAACTCCTCGCCGCCGTAGCGCGCCAGCAGGTCGGTCTCGCGCAGCCGTGTCGCCCAGCCGGCGGCAACGGCACGCAGCAGCCGGTCGCCGGCCGGGTGGCCGAAGGAGTCGTTGTAGCGCTTGAAGTGATCGAGATCGAGCATCGCGACCGCGACCGGGCGGCGGTTGCGCTTGGCGCGCGCCAGCTCCATCGGCAGCTCCTCGTCCCAGGTGCGACGGTTCGCCAGGCCGGTGAGCTGGTCGGTGCGCGCCTGCGCATCGAGGGCGCGGACGAGATCGGCGAGCGCCAGCGCCGTCGATGCCTCGGCGGCCAGCAGCAACGTCAGATCGCCGATCCCGTCGTGCTGGTGCGGCTCGCGCGAGAGCATCACGAGCACCGCGATCACGGCGCCGTCACGCAGCACCGGCTCGAAATGACCGGCGCGCATCCCGGTGCGCCCGATGAAGTCCTCACCACGGTCCGTAGCGGCGCGCGCGTCGCCGACGTGGAGTCCCGTGCCCGTCGCGAAGACCTGGCGCACGAGATCGGGCGCGGCCAGGTCGATCGTCTCATCGCCGTCCGCCGCACCGGCGCCGCTGCGTGCGCCGAGCCGCAGGACCCCGTCGCCGTCGGGCTCGTAGATCCCGACGACATCACAGCGTGCGACCTCGCGCACCCCCTCGCAGAGGGCGAAGCGGACCTGGCTGGCGGGGATCCCGGCCAGCATCTGGGAGAGCGCGACCACGGCCGCGAGGTTCTCGGCCTGCTCTGCGACCTGCAGCTCGACCTGACGGCGCCGCACGAACCCGGCGACGTGCGCGCCGATCGCCGTCAACAGCTCGAGCTCTTCGGCATCGCGTGAGCGCGACCGGCGCTGCAGCAGCTCGAGTGCGCCGACGATCTCGCCCGCGACCAGCAGCGGAACGTAGACCGCGACGCTCAGCCCCGCGGTCCGTGCCGCGTCGTCACGGAGCCGGTCGAGCGCGTCGACGCCGAGATCCAGCCAGGCCGGTGTTCCGTCGCGGAACGCGCCTGCCAGCGGTGAGAGGCTGTCGGCATCGACGGCAAGCGCGAACACCGCGTCCAGCGGACCGGCCGGGACCGGGCCCGCGACGAGATGCTCGGCACAGTGCAGCCGCCGGCCGCCGTGGCCGCCGAGCCAGACGCCGGCCGCATCCCAGCCGAGCTGCTC
>CAZYMM010000213.1:0-3163 GCA_964648515.1 uncultured Conexibacter sp. | reverse complement strand
GCCGCTGGACGATCACGGCGGCGATCGACGAGTCCGTGCCCGCGCCGGTGCTGACCGCCGCGCTCTACGAGCGGTTCGCCTCGCGCGGCGAGGCCGATTTCGCCAACAAGATCATGTCGGCGCAGCGCTTCGAGTTCGGCGGCCACCACGAGAAGCCCGCAGGCGGCGCGTCGTGAGCGCACGTCCGCCGCGGGCCGACGCGCTGGTCTTCTTCGGCGCCACCGGCGACCTGGCCTCCAAGCAGATCTTCCCCGCCTTGCAGGTCCTGTCCAAGCGCGGGGAGCTGAGCATGCCGGTCATCGGCGTCGCCAAGGCCGGCTGGACCCGCGACCAGCTGCTCGACCGGGCGCGCGACAGCCTCGAGCACCACGGCGGCGTCGACGAGGACGCGTTCGCCACGCTGGCGAAGAACCTGGAGTACATCGACGGCGACTACGGCGACGCGGCGACGTTCACGGCCCTGCGCGGCAAGCTCGGCGACGCCAAGCTCCCGGTGCACTACCTGGCGATCCCGCCGAGCCTGTTCGGCACCGTGGTCCAGGCACTGCAGGACTCGGGCTGCGCGGACGGCGCGCGGATCGTCGTCGAGAAGCCCTTCGGGCACGACCTTGCCTCGGCGCAGGCGCTCAACGCCACGATCCACAGCGTGTTCCCGGAGCCGTCGGTCTTCCGGATCGACCACTACCTCGGCAAGGAGTCGGTCGAGAACATCGCCTTCTTCCGCTTCGCCAACGCGATCCTCGACCCGGTGTGGAACCGCCACCACGTGCGCAGCGTCCAGATCACGATGGCCGAGGACTTCGGCGTGTCGGACCGGGGCAGCTTCTACGACGAGACCGGCACGATCCGCGACGTGGTCCAGAACCACCTGCTCCAGGTCGCCGCGCTGCTCGGCATGGAGGCCCCGTCCCGGGACGATCCCGACGCCATGCGCGACATGAAGTCGATCCTCATGAAGTCGATCCGCCCCCTGAGCCCCGAGGAGGTCGTGCGCGGCCAGTACGAGGGCTACCGCGACGTCGACGGCGTTGCCCCCGCCTCGAAGGTCGAGACCTTCGTGGCGCTGCGGCTCCACGTCGACACGTGGCGGTGGGCCGGCGTCCCGTTCCTCATCCGCGCCGGGAAGTGCCTGCCGACGACGTGCACCGAGGTCATGGTCACCTTCCGGCGGCCGCCCGCGGTCGCCTTCGGGCCCAAGTCGATCACCGAGCCCAACCGGCTGCGGCTGCGGCTGAGCCCGGAGATCGTCATCTCGCTCGTCGCGCTGGCGAAGATCCCCGGCGAGGGCATGGTCGGCGAGGAGGTCGACCTGACCGCACGCCACCAGCACGGGACCGAGGACCCGCCCTACGTGCGGCTGCTCGGCGACGCGATCGACGGGGACCAAGGTCTCTTCTCCCGCGAGGACACGGTCGAGGCTGCCTGGCGGGTCGTCGAGCCGATCCTCGGCGTCGACGCCACGCCGGCCCATCCCTACGCGCCCGGCACCTGGGGGCCCGAGGGCGCCCAGCAGCTCGCCGAGAGCGTCGGCGGCTGGTCGGACCCCGCCCCCGCCACCTGAATCCACGAACCGAACGGACGGCACCAGCCATGGCCGAAGACATCCAGATCGCCGGAACCCCCTACCTCGGCAAGCTCCGCAACCCGCTCGCCGTGATCGGCCTGACGATCATCACCCTCGGGATCTACGGAATCGTCTGGTACTACAAGGTCAACAAGGAGCTGGCCGACATCGGCGAGGCGCGCGGCACCGCGCAGCTCGGCACGAGTCCCGTCACCTCCCTGCTCGCAGTCCTCATCGGCTGGATCGTGATCATTCCGCCGTTCGTCTCGGTCTACGGGACCTGCAACCGGCTGCACCGGGCCGGCAAGCTCGTCGGGCCCGGCGAGGGGATCGTGCCAATTCTCCTCTGGCTCCTATGGATCATCCCCTTCGGCTGGTTCTTCGCGGCCTACTTCATGCAGAACGAGCTCAACGGCGTGCTCCAGGCCCAGGCGCAGGGCGGCGCCCCAGCGGGCGCGATCCCGGCGGCCTCCGCCAGCCCCGCGGCCGCCGCGGCCCCAGGACCCGCCGCACCGGTCGATCCGATCGCTCCGGCGGCGGCGTTGTTCATTGTGCAAGCCGCGTCCGACGTCGACGCACCGGCCGCATTTCGCGCGGTGGAACAGTTGCTGGACGACCTAGTCGCGACGTTGCCGCGGCACGTGCGGCTCGCTTATCAGATTTTCGGCGCGGAGGATGTCGGCCTTACGATTCGTCTTCCCGAAGGAAACGCCCAAGCGACAGCGGCCGCCGTCGAAGCCGCGGCGTCGGGATTGCTCGGTGCGGCGGAAATTCGCTCGATTTGGCGCGTCGACAACGGCGACGACCAAGCTGAATTATGGATCTCGCTGGGCTCCGTCACGGCGAAACGCCGCCCGGAGATTTCGGCGCGACTCCGCGAGCAGGTCAAGGCCCAGAATCGTGCAGCGGAGATCGCCGTCGACTTCGGCCCAACCCGAAGTGCGCTACCGCGGATCGGCTCGCCGTTCACCGTGACGCTGAGCGGAACGGATCTCACGACGCTGCTCGATCAAGCGGCCGCGATCCGCGAGCGTCTGAGCAAGGTGCCCGGCGTCGTCGATCTGGTCACTTACCCGGCGGCGGCGCCCGCGTCTGAGCTGCGGTGCGCGGTCGATCCCGATCGCACCGCGCGGTATCACATCGAACCCGACCAAGCCGCCGCGGCCGCGGCTTCGGTCATCGAACGCCGCACGGTGGGCTACGTCGTCGGGCCGCACGACGTGTCGCTCGATGTCGCGGTGGTGCCGGCCGGCGACGAGCCGAGCGCCGTAGCGAACCTGCCGATTCATGCGCCCGCCGGGATGTTGCTTCCCCTGGCCCAACTGGCGGAGATCACCGTGTCGTCGGAGCCGAGCGCCGTCGTGCGACAAGCAGGCCGGCGGGTCGTAGTGCTCGGCGCCGACGCCGTCGGCGATCCCGGGGCCGTGTTCGCCCGCATCCGTGCCGCTTGCGACGAAATCAAGCTTCCGGCCGGCATCGCGATCACCTTCTCGGACGAACGATCGACGCAGTAACGGCGAGCCGCATCACGAGGCGCGCCGTTTCTTTCCGCGGCGGGCCGACTTCTTCGGTTGGCGGATCGTGGGATGGGCGGCGGCG
>CAZYMM010000212.1:0-3182 GCA_964648515.1 uncultured Conexibacter sp. | reverse complement strand
CAGCCGCACCCAGCGCGGCACGCCGTCGGCGCCCGCGAGCGGCAGATCCTCGCCGGCGTCCTCGTCCCCGCCACCGCCGCAAACCCGCTGCCAGCGCCGGGCCAGCGCCTCGCGTGCGTCCTCGCGCGCGAGCGCCGCAAGCCCGTCGGTACCGAGCAGACGCGCCTCGGGATGCCCGGTCAGCCGGCAGAGGGCGGGGTTGACGCGGACGAGCCGGCCGTCCCCGTCGACGATCGCCATGCCGATGCATGCGTCGTCGAACGCGCTGCGTGACGGCGCGAAGCCGTCAGGCGAGGAACCGGAACCCATACTGCCCGGGTATTCGGCGCGCGACGTACCGCCCTGAAGGCGCTCATGCCTCCCCTGCCGCGCCGACCCGCCGCCGGGGTCCGTGGTGCCACGGCAGCATGATCCGCTCGAGCAGCGTGATGAGCGCGAACAGCGCGATACCGATCAGGGCCAAGACGACAACGGCAGCGAACATCTCGGCGGTTGCGGTCTGGTTGTTGAGCGAGAGAATCAAGTAGCCGAGCCCTTCTGACGATCCGACCCACTCAGCGAACACGGCACCGATCACCGCCAGCGCCGCACCGACCTTCAGACCCGAGAAGATGAACGGCAGCGCCGCCGGGAACTGGGCAGAGCGGAACCGGCGCCAACGACCGGCGCCCATCGTGCGCAACAGGTTGAGCAGATCCGGGTCGGTCGACCTGAGCCCGTCGATCGCGTTGACCGTGATCGGGAAGAAGCTGACGAGCGCGATCACGATCAGCTTCGGTCGCATGTCGAAGCCGGTCCAGACGACGATGATCGGCGCGATCGCGGGGATCGGCACCATCTGCGAGACGACCAGCCATGGATAGACCGCATCCTCGATCAGTCGCGACGCGTTGATGGCGGCCGCGAGCGTCAGAGCGAGAACGATCGCGGCGATGTAACCGAGCACGATCTCCGTGATCGTGACCCAGGCGTTGCTCGCGAGGGTCACGCGTCCGTCCCAGAGCGAGGCGGCGACCTGGGTCGGCCTCGGAAGCGACGAATCGGCGATCCCCGACACGCTCGCGTAGATCTGCCAGGCAGCGACGACGATCACGAAGAACACGAGCGGTGCCAGCCGGCGAACGAGACGGGAGCTCATGCGGACGACGCCATGCCCTGCCTGAGCCGGTTGCGGACGGCGGCATCGAGCGGCGCCATCAGCTGTTCGCGATGGGCCAGGAACTCCGGTGCCGACCTGAGCGCGGGCGAACGTGGACGCGGCAGTCCGATCTCGACACCGAGAGCCACCTGTGCGGGGCGATCGCTCATGACGTAGACACGATCGGACAGGTAGACGGCCTCGTCGACGTCATGGGTGATGAACAGGATCGTCTTGCCGTCCGCCGCCCAGACGTCGAGCAGCCACTCCTGCATCAGCTGCCG
Source organism: uncultured Conexibacter sp. (assembly GCA_964648515.1). Taxonomy (GTDB): domain Bacteria; phylum Actinomycetota; class Thermoleophilia; order Solirubrobacterales; family Solirubrobacteraceae; genus Baekduia. The sequence goes on along the minus strand of CAZYMM010000212.1, from coordinate 1,760 downwards.
GGTGAGCGCATCGAGCGCGCCGAACGGTTCGTCGAGCAGCATCAGGTCGTGGCCACAGAGAAACGTGCGCAACAACGCCGCGCGCTGACGCATGCCGCCCGAGATCTCTGTCGGCCAGCGATCCTCGAAGCCCGCCAGACCGAATGTGGCAAGTCGTTCGCGCGCCCGCACGCTCGCCTCACGGCGCGAGACACCGGCGACCTCGAGTCCGAGGGTGACATTGCCGAGCACGGTCCGCCACGGCATCAGCAGATCCTTTTGGTGCATGTAGCCGCTGCGGCCCAGCAGCGTCTCTGGGCACTGACCGTCGATCAGGACGCGTCCGGCAGTCGGCCGCAGCAGGCCGGCCAGGATGTTGAACAGCGTCGACTTGCCGCAGCCGCTCGGACCGATGACCGAGACGAACTCGCCCGCACCGGCACGCAGTCCGACGCCGGACAACACCTCCGTCCTGGCGACACCGCGCTTGCCGGTGAACGTCATGACGATGCCCTCGGCGCGGAGCTTGTCGGGCCGCACGCTCACCGTCGCCCCGGCAGGAACTGGTTCGTGCCGAAGCGTGCGGGCACGATCGGCCGCCTGATGAGCTTTGCCCCGACCAGGAAGCTCGACAACGCCCGGATGTCAGATCCGTCGAGCCCGCCCCAGTGACCGGCTCCGGCAACCAGCAGCGGCTCGTAGGCCCGGAGTTGAGCCGAGGCCAGCGGGCGCTTGAGCGAGTCGACCTGCGCGAGCAGGTCGTCCAGCGATCTGGACGGATCGGAGATCGTGTCCTTGTAACCCCTGGCGGTCGCGTCGACGAAGGCCGCCATCAGAGGTGCCGCCTGCGAGATCTTCCTCTCGCTCGAGAAGAAGACCAGGCCCGGGTAGCGCGGCCCTCCGTTCTCGTCGAACGGGAAGCTCTTGACCGGCAGGCCGTCCTGCTCGACCTGGACACCGTCGGCCGGATAGAAGCCGACGAAACCGTCGATCTTCCCGTTCACGAGGTTCTGCACGCCGTTGAAGCCGATCGTCACCTTCCTGACCTTGGCCGGGTCACCGCCGGCATGCTCGACGATCGTGTCGAGCACCGCGTTGTCGGACGGCACGCCCGTGATCCCGACGATCCGACCCTCGAACTGACCGGGATCTGTGATCCCCGACCCCCGGGTCGTGATGATGCCGCCGAGCGGGCGCTGGACCAAGGCCGCGATCGCTTTGACGCTGCGGCCGCGATCGATCTGTGTTGCCAGATCGATGCCGTCAGCGACGCCGAAGTCGGCCTTGCCGGCATCGAGCAGCTTCAGGGTGTCGGAGGTCGACGTCGGCGGGATGACCCGCAGGTCGATGTTGTTGTGCTCGTAGTAGCCGGCTGCCAGAGCGCGATAGATGCCTGCATGGACCGCGTTCGGCAGGAAGTCGAGGATCAAGGTCGCCTTCGTCATCTGTGCGAGCCTCGGACCAGCGCCCTCGGACGCGGCCGGCGTCGTCGCACCGCGTCGATCGGGCTCGGAGCTCCCGGTGCGGCAGCCGGCCAGCGCCCAGCAGACGGCCAGGATCACGAGAGCAGCCAGAAGCGCTCCGCCTGCCGGTCGCTGTGGCCGGCGCGCGTCAGCGACCGGCCGCAGCATCTCAGGGGGTCTTGCCACCCAGCCGTGCGTGGACGCGGCCGCCGGACGCGACCGCGACGACGAGCACGAGCTCCTCGGGGCCAGGTGCATCGGCGATCGTCAGGGTGACGGCATCGTAATGCGACCGGACCCAGATCTCGTCCTTGTAAC
>CAZYMM010000211.1:0-3200 GCA_964648515.1 uncultured Conexibacter sp. | reverse complement strand
TCCTCGCCGGTCGAGGTCCACGGCGACTTCACGATGACGTTCCCGAAGACCGGCCCGGCCGACTTCAGACTCAAGGGGACGGTCGGCGTCTTCTTCATCCAGATCGGTGACGGCTCGCTGCGCTTCCAAAGCGATGGCTACGCCGACTTTGGCGGCCACGTCGGCACCGACCTCGGCCCACTCGGCTTCAACGCCGACATGGACGGGTTCGTCGATGCCACCAGCGGGCAGTTCGGCGCCTCGCTCAAGGGCGACGTCCACCTCTGCGTCGACGTCGGGCTGCCGGCCGACGTCTGTGCGTCGGCGAGCTCCGGCGCCGCCGTCTCCTCGAAGGGGTTCGCGGTCTGCGCGCGCATCAACCCGCCCGATCCGATCGGCGGCTTCGAGGCCGGGCTCTCCTACCCGTGGAGCGACTGGAATCCTGTCTTCCTCTACAACCCGCCGGCGTTTGCCGCATCGCTCGTGACCCATATCGGCGGCTGCCATGTCGACGACTACAGACTGCCGCCGCCGCGCGCGAGCGCGGCGCAGGCGCCCCCCGCCGGCAGCTTCACCGTGCAGATCCCGGCCGGGCTGCCGAGCGCGTCGATCCTCGTTCAGGGCGGTGACGCCGGCGCGCCGCACGTCACCGCGACCGGGCCGGGCGGCGAGACGATCGCCTACGGCTCGGGCGGAAAGGGCGGCGCGGTGATGATCCCGCAGGGGGTCGGCGCCGCCTACGTTCTGCTCGACCGGCCGGCGGCCGGAGCCTGGACGATCAGCCCGCAGGAGGGCTCACCGCCGATCGCGAGCGTGATGCAGGCCGACGGCTACCTGCCCGCGCGCGTCAGCGCCAGGCTCGGCGGCCAGGGACGCAAGCGGACGATCAGCTACTCGATCAGCCGCCTCGGCCACGGCCAGAGCGTCACCTTCCAGGAGTCCGGCAGGTTCGGCACCCACATTCTCGGCACCGCTGCGGGTGCGAAAGGGACCCTGCGGTTCAAGCCCGCCGACGCCGTCGGTGGCAAGCGCACCGTCGTCGCACTGACGCAGCGAAACGGGATCGTCACCGACCGCAAGCTGATCGGGAGCTACACGGCTCCCGGGCCGATGCGGCCGGGGGCCGTCACGAGGCTCGCCGCCCGCCGTCGCGGGACGACGCTCAGGGTCACGTGGCGGCCGGCCGGTGGCGCGAGCCGCTACGTCGTGACGGTACGAGGGGCAAGGGGAACGCGGCTCGGCCGGATGCTCAGCCGCGGACGACGGACGGTCGTCTTCGCCGCGATCCGCCGCGACGAGCGTCAGACGGTGACCGTGCGCGCGATCTCGCGGCAGGGCAGGCCGGGCCCCGCGCGGACCAAGCGGCTCTGAGCACCCCGAGCCGTGACCGGATCGGAGTTTGTGTCCGGCCACGAGTTCAGCGAGGATCGCCACCAATACCATCCGGTCAGGCGCGGCACGAATCGGATCGGCTTACCAGCAAGCATGGAGGAGAGATGAAGAGCAACCTGGAGATCGCACAGGAAGCGACGATGCAGCCGATCGAGGAGATCGCTGAGGCGCTGGGCCTGATTCCCGAAGAGGTCGAGCCGTACGGCCGCTACAAGGCGAAGATCAACCTCAGCGCGCTCGACCGTCTGGCCGACCGGCCTCAGGGCAAGATCGTGTGCGTCGCCGGCGTCACGCCGACCAAGGCCGGCGAGGGCAAATCGACCAGCGCGGTCGCCCTCACCCAGGGTCTCGGCAAGATCGGCAAGCGGCCCGTGCTCTGCATCCGCGAACCGTCGCTCGGCCCGGTGTTCGGAATCAAGGGCGGCGCTGCCGGCGGAGGCTACGCGCAGGTGGTCCCGATGGAGGACCTCAACCTGCACTTCACCGGCGACATCCACGCGATCAGCGCAGCCAACAACCTGCTCGCAGCGATGCTCGACGCGTCGATCCTGCACACCAACCCGCACCACATCGACGCGCTGCGAGTGACCTGGAAGCGAGCGGTCGACATCAATGACCGCGCGCTGCGCCAGATCTCGATCGGCCTCGGCGGGCGTGCCAACGGCTACCCGCGCGAGACCGGCTACGACATCACCGCCGCGTCGGAGGTGATGGCGATCGTCGCGGTCGCTCGCGACCTGGCCGACCTGCGCCGGCGCCTCGGCGCGATCACCGTCGCCCACAGCTTCGAGGGCAAGCCGGTGACCGCCGAGGACCTCGGTGCTGCCGGCGCGATGGCGGTGCTGCTCAAGGACGCGATCAAGCCGAACCTGATCCAGACGCTCGAGGGGCAGCCGTGCTTCATGCACTGCGGGCCGTTCGCGAACATCGCCTCCGGCAACTCCTCACTGGTCGCCGACCGGCTCGCCATGTGTCTCGGCGACTACGTGATCACCGAGTCGGGCTTCGGCTCGGACATGGGGATGGAGAAGTTCTTTGACGTCGTCTGCCGCGTCGGCGACCTGACTCCGAGCGCGGTCGCCCTGGTCTGCACCGTGCGTGCGCTAAAGCATCAGGGCGGGGTCGACGATCCCGACGCCGACCGCTCGGTCGGTCATGCCGCATTGCAGACCGGCTCGGCGAACCTGCGGCGCCACATCGGGATCGTCCACAGCTTCGGCCTGCCTTGCGTGGTGGCGATCAACCGGCGCCCCGGAGACACCAACGAGGAGCTCGAGCTGATCCGCCGCCTCTCGCTGGAGTTCGGTGCCGAAGGGGCAGAGATCAACGAGGGGTTCGCGCACGGCGGCGACGGAGCGGTGGCGTTGGCCCGAGCCGTCGTCGAGGCGTGCGAGCGACCGTCGAACTTCCGCTTCGCCTATGACAGCAGCGACACGATCATCGACAAGATCTCGGCAATCGCCAAGCAGGTCTACGGCGCTTCCGACATCTACCTCTATCCCGAGGCCGAGAAGAAGATCGCCCTGTACCGGCGCGACGGACTCGGCGAGCTGCCGATCTGCATGGCCAAGACGCAGTACTCGCTGTCGGCCGACCCGGAACTGCTCAACGCGCCGGAGGGCTTCACGCTCCCGGTACGAGACATCCGGGCGTACACCGGCGCCGGCTGGCTGGTCCCGCTCTGCGGCGACATCATGCAGATGCCGGGGCTCGGCAAGACGCCCGCCGCGCTCAACGTCGACATCGAGGAAGACGGGCGGGTCGTCGGGCTGTTCTGAGAGGCTGTCTCAGAATGATCTGGTGTCGTGGCTGGCACGTTCTGCGGCACC
>CAZYMM010000210.1:0-3202 GCA_964648515.1 uncultured Conexibacter sp. | reverse complement strand
CGCCGGCTCCCGTGACACCGCCACCCGACCCGGTCCCGCCACCGGCTCCCGCGACACCGCCACCCGCGCAGGCCGCACCGCAACCCGCACCGGAGCCCGCGGCGGTGCCGGCCACCGCGCAGGCCGCGATCGATCTCGGGCTGCTGACCGAGCTCTGGCCCGGCGTGATCGAGGCCGTCACCGAGCAGCACGGACTGCTCGGCGCCTCGTACGCCGCCGGCCGCCCAACCGGCCTGGACGGTCGTGAGCTGACGATCTCGTTCCCGGCCGAGCGCTCGTTCGAAAGGCGCAAGGCGGAGGCGCCCGAGGCTCGCACCCTGGCGGTCGCGGCGATCCGCTCGCTGACCGGCGGCGACGTCCGCCTGGTGTTCGAGACCGCCGAGCCGGCCGCCGCCGCCGTGCAGCCCGCCGAGCCTGCCGGCGAGGATGCGTTCCTCGCCCGGCTGCGCTCGGAACTCGACGCCGTCGACGCCGAGCCGGGCGCCGCCGCAGCACCTGCCACCACCACCCCCGACAGCGACGGAGCCTGACGATGCCCCAGCCCCAAGACCTCCAGCGGATGCTCAAGGACGCGCAGGAGATGATGGCCGCCCAGCAGCAGGCCCAGGAGCAGCTGCGTGAGCAGACCGTGGACGCCTCGGCCGGCGGCGGCATGGTCAAGGTCACCGTCAGCGGCGACATGCGGCTCGCGGCACTGACGATCGACCCTGACGTGATCGACCCGCAGGACCCGGAGATGCTGCAGGACCTCGTGCTCGCGGCCGTCAACGAGGGCTTGCGCCAGGCCGGGGCGTTGGCCGACCAGGCGCTGCAGGGAGCGGGCGGTGAGGCCGGTTTCGATCCGATGGCCGCGCTCGAGTCGCTCGGGCTCGGCGGGCCCGGCGGCCCGCTCGGCGGCGGCGTCCCGCCGATGAACCGCGCACAACGCCGGGCGGCTCAGCGCAAGGGCCGCTGACCGGGTGCTCGCGGCGCCGGTCGAGCGGCTGATCACCGAGCTGGCGCGGCTGCCCGGCATCGGTCGCCGCACCGCACAGCGGCTCGCGTTCCACATCCTGCGCGCCGACGCGGCGGAGGCCGATGCGCTGGCACGAGCGATCGCCGAGGTGAAGGTCGCGATCGGCTTCTGCGAGATCTGCTTCAACCTGGCCGAGCTTCCGCCCGGCGGCGGTCCGGCGCGCTGCCCGATCTGTCTGGATGCGCGCCGCGAGGCCGACACGATCTGCGTCGTCGAGGAGTTCGGCGATGTGCTGCCGGTCGAGCGGACGCACGAGTTCCGCGGTCGCTATCACGTGCTGGGCGGCGCGCTGTCGCCGATCGACGGTGTCGACGCGGGCGATCTGCGGCTCGACGAGCTGTACGCGCGCGTCGATGGCGGCGAGGTGCGTGAGGTCGTCGTCGCGACCAACCCGACGACGACCGGCGAGGCCACGGCACTGCACATCGCCCGCGTTCTCGCTGAGCGCGCACCGTCGGTGACGGTCACGAGGCTCGCCTCGGGGCTCCCTGTCGGCGGTGACCTCGAGTACGCCGACGAGCTCACGCTCGGTCGCGCCTTCACCGGCCGCAAGCGACTCTAGAAAACGGCTAATCGAGTCAGTACTCTGCTGCTGGTGGCTCGACGGCCATTCACAATGATCGTCGGCGGGGCGGGGGCACTCATGACGGGGGTCTACGTCGTGCTGCTCGCGGCCGGCCAGGGGCGATCGTCCGCCGCTCAGCTGGCGCTGATCGCACCCGGCGTCCTGGCCGCCGAGGCCTGCGCCTACCGCGCGATCACGATCCGCGCGCAACGTCCCGCGTGGGCGCTGCTGGCCGCCTTCTGCCTGGCGATGACGCTCGGGCCGATGCTGGTCGTCGCGAGCGCCGGGCCGCTCGCGGTCTCCGGCACGCCCGCCTCCGGACTGCTCGTGCTGGTGCTGGCCTACGTCCTTGCGATACCTGCGTTCGTGCTGCTGCTGCGGGCGCTGCGGCCATGGCGGATGGCGCTCTCGCTCGACGGGATCGTGGTTGCGCTCGGCGCCGGGACCGCGCTCCTGTTCATTGTCTACGGGCACCAGATCGATCTCGTCACGACGACCTGGCACTACGGCAGCGAGGCCTTCTATGTTGCGGTCGGGATCGGGCTGATGTGCCTCGCCGGCCTTGCGGTCGGGCAGTCCGACTGGCGGCCGGGGCCGGTCTGGGCGCTGCTCGCCTCGGCGACCGTCGTGCTCGTGGCCGGTGACGGCGTCGCGGCGTTCGAGGAGTACAAGGGGCAGCCTCAGGCCTGGGGTCTGGCGTTCTACCCGGTCGTGCTGACCCTGATCGCGCTGGCCGCCTGGATGCCGGCCGTGCAGCCGCCGGCGCCGGTTCTGCCGCGTCCGCGTGTGATCGTGCCGACCGCTGCGGTAGTGGTCGCGCTGATCGTGCTCGTGGTCGCCGCGTCAGGTGACGAGCAGCGCCTGCCGGCGACGATCGCTGCGATCGTGACGCTGGTCGTCGGGATCGCGCGCGGAATCCTCGCCGCACAGTTCAACCGCTCGCTGCTCGACAGCTCGCGTGTCGAGGCGCTGACCGACAACCTCACCGGGCTCGGCAACCGCCGGCGGCTGCTGCTCGATCTCGAGCACACGATCGCCATCGCCGATCGTCGGCCGGCGACGCTGCTGTTCTTCGACCTCGACGGCTTCAAGGGCTACAACGACAGCTTCGGACATGCCGCCGGCGACGCTCTGCTTGCGCGCCTGGGCCGTGCACTGCGCGCAGCGGTAGGCGCGGCCGGCACCGCCTACCGGCTCGGCGGCGACGAGTTCTGCGTGCTGTTGCGCGGGCGCCACGCGGTCGGTACGAGGCTCGTCGACGCCGCACGCCGCGGCCTGACCGAGCACGGTGACGGCTTCTCGGTCACGGCCTCGTTCGGCCAGGTCGTGCTTCCCGACGAGGCAACCGACGTCTCGCACGCACTTCAGCTCGCCGACCAGCGGATGTACGCCGGCAAAGGGGCGCTGCGAGCCTCTGAGCGCTCCACCGCGCGCGACCTGCTGCTCTCGCTGCTGCCGACCCACACCCGTGAAGATGTGCCCGGCGAGCAGGACGTGGTCGCCCGCGCGGTCGCAGTCGGTCACCAGCTCGGGCTCGGCCCTGACCAGCTCGACGTGCTCGCCCGCGGCGCCGAGCTGCACGACATCGGCAAGGTCGCCGTGCCGGAGTCGATCCTCGCCAA
>CAZYMM010000209.1:0-3216 GCA_964648515.1 uncultured Conexibacter sp. | reverse complement strand
GCAGGTTCCACGATTCGATCGTGGTCGGCGGTGCCGACACGCTCGTGCGGCGCTCCGACGGCATCCACCTCAACGATCGCGGCGCCGCGATCACCGCCGATCTCGTCGAGAAGGCGATCAAACGGGACTTCGGGCCTTGAGGCGCGGCGCACTGATCCTGCTTGCCGCGGTCGGGGTCACGATCACCGCGCAGGCGGTCGCCGACAGCGGCCAGGCGCCGGCCGGGCCGCTGATGGCCGCGGTCGCGCGGCCGGCCGACATCGCCGACCTCGTCCGCCTGCCGCTCTACAGCGGCAGCGGCGACACGGCCGGACCGCTGCGGATCGTCTCGGCCAGCTTCGGCCAGCGCGGGCTCAGCCTGCTGCTGACGGTCAAGACGGCCGGCGACTGGCGGTTCACCGACCTCGCCGGCGGCGGCTCCTCGATCTGCGTCGACGCGCTCGACGGGCCGGACTCCCCGTTCCCGATCGTCCGCATGTGCGCGGCCGGCAGCGAGCGCCGGCCGCAGATCAAGGCCGTCAACTACGACGCCGCTGGCCACCCCGGCGCCCCGGTCTTGATCTCGCTGACCGTCGATCGCGGCGACCGGCGAACGTTCGTCGCCGACATCCCGCCGCCCGCGGTCGGGCTTGCCGAGCGCAGCTTCTTCTGGCGCGTTGCGACCACCTGGACGGCGTCGAGCGGCTGCAGCGAGCAGTCGCCGTGCGTCGACCGGCTGCCGCAGAGCGGTGCCTACCCGGCCACGACGGAGCTTCTGACCGCGCCGCGCTGCTTCGGCGCCGCCGCCCGGCCGAGCCGCGGAAGCTGCGTCAACGCGGACCTGCGCCTGGCGGTCGTGCCGACCCCCGACATCGCACTGATGCAGGGCAACTCGTTCTGCTTCCCGCTCGGCCGGACGAGCATCCTCAATCCGTGCCGCTTCCGCGCCACGCCGCTCGACCCGGCGGCGACGATCGCGCTGCTCGGCGACAGCCACGCCTCGCACTGGCGCGGCGGTCTGTCGGCGGTCGCGAACGCGCGCCGCTGGGAGGGCATATCGATAACCCACTCCGGCTGCCGCTACTCGACTGTGGTGCCGATGAACAAGCCGCCGCAGCAGCGGCGCGACTGCGTGACGTTCCGTCGCGAGGCACGGCAATGGTTGACCGGCAACCCGCAGGTCGACACCGTCTTCATCTCAAACCACGTCGGCACGTTCATGAAGCCGGCCACGTGGCGCGAGACGGTCGCCGGCGCGCGCAAGGCGATCGAACAGCTCCCGGCGACACTCAAACACATCTACGTCATCCGCGACGTGCCCCGTGACGGCACGCTGACCGCAGACTGCATCACCAGCGCGATGCGGGCGCGCAGGCCGGCCGGCCCCGCCTGCGCGCTGCGCCGCAAGTGGGCGCTGCCGCCTGATCCGACCGCACAGGCCGCGCGCGAGACGAAGCGGCCCGGTGTCGTCGTGCTCGACCTGACGCAGCGCTTCTGCTCGAAAACGCGCTGCTTTCCGGTCGTCGGCGGCGCGCTCGTACACAGCGACACCGAGCATCTGACCGACACCTTCTCGACCACGCTCGGGCCGGTCCTGCTCGGCCGGCTCGACGCGCTGCGCAAGCGCGGGCTGTGAGCGCGGGCGACCGTTCGGCGCAGGTCCTGGCGACGGTGGCGCGGATCCCGGAGGGGTTCGTCGCCACCTACGGCGACTGCTCGCCGGGTGCTCCGCGCTTCACCGGGACGGTGCTCTCCCGCGACGGCGACACGGTGCCCTGGTGGCGCGTCGTCCGCGCCGACGGCTCGCTCGCCAAGGACGGGCGCCAGCACGCGCTGCTCGCCGCCGAGGGCGTACCCTTCCGCGGCCGGCGGGTCGACCTGCGGCTCTGCCGCTGGCATCCCGATCAGGCAGACTGAACCGATGTGGCTCCAGCGCGAGCTGACGCTCGAACCCCGGCCACGCGGCTTTCACCTGATCACGCGGGAGATCACCGGCCGCCTGCCCGAGCTCGCCGGGTTGACCGTCGGGTTGCTGCACATCCAGATCTTGCACACCAGCGCGTCGCTGACCCTGAACGAGAACGCCTCGCCCGACGTGCGGCGCGACTTCGAGACCTGGGTCGACGAGGCGGTGCCTGAGACATTCGGCTGGACCCACACACTCGAGGGCGCCGACGACATGCCGGCCCACATCAAGGCCTCGCTGTTGGGGCCGTCGCTGACGATCGCGCTCTCGGCCGGGCGCCTGCGGCTCGGCACCTGGCAGGGCGTCTACCTCTGCGAGCACCGCGACCGAGGCGGCCCTCGCAGCCTGGTTCTGACACTGCACGGCGAATCCGGCTGAGGCAGCCGGCGACAGGGCCGCCGCGGCGAATCGCAGCGACCAGGACGCCTCAGCCGAACAGCGTGAGCTCGGGCTCGCGCTCACCGCGGAGCACGGCGAGGTCGACCTCGACGCAGCGGATCCCGCGGGACTCGGCCAGTGTCCGCGCCTGCGGCTTGATCTGCTGGGCGGCGAGGACGCCGCTGCAGGCCAGCTCGGGATTCGTGGCGGCGAGCCGCTCGAGGTAGCGCGTCAGCTGCTCGACCGACTCGATCGTCGCGACGCGCTTGATCTCGACCGCGACCCAGCCATCATCGGCGTCGCGACACATCAGATCGACCGGCCCGATGTCGGTCGCCCACTCGCGGCGCACGAGCCGGAAGCCCTCGCCGCACCAGTGCGGCTGCTCGGCCAGCAGCTCCTGCAGATGAGCCTCGACGCCGTCCTTCTCGAGCGCCGCCGCTTCACCCATGTCATGCGCGACATCGGAGAGCACCTCAACGACGTGGATGTCAAGTCGGTCCTCGGTCGCCCCGGCCTTCTTGCGCACGACGATGTGGTCCGCTGACTCCTCGATCACGGTCGGCGGCGTCATCCAGTTCTGCGGCTTGTAGCCGCCGGTGTCGGCGTGGACCATCACCGAGCCGTCGGACTTGATCATGATCAGCCGCAGCGCCTCGGGCAGCAGCGCGTCAAGCCGCCCGGAGTAGCGGACCTCGCAGCGGGCGACGATCAGACGCATCGACATCGAGCGTACGAGACGAGGAAGACCGGCGCGTTGGTGATCCTCGCAGCCTGCGACGAGCGAACGGTGTTGTAGCATGCAACAACCATGCTCACGGTGCCCGATGCCGCCCGCAGAACCGGACGCAACCCCGAGACGATCCGTCGCTGGATCCGCGCGGGTCGACTGC
>CAZYMM010000208.1:0-3227 GCA_964648515.1 uncultured Conexibacter sp. | reverse complement strand
GGACCTTTCGACTTCGCCGAAAGCTCCGGCCGGTGGAAACAGCGAATCGAGCTCCCTACGGAGCTCGAGCCCCTACTTGATCGTGACCGGCGTGCCGACGCTGACGATCTTGTAGATGCGCAGGATCGTCTCGTTGCGCACGCGCACGCAGCCGTGCGAGACGCGGCCGGGCAGGATCCCGGGCTCGTTGGTGCCGTGGATGCCGACGATTCCGCCGCCGGGCCAGTCGGTCAGGACCTTGGACTTCGCCGAGGTGCCCATCGCGCGCACGCCGTACACCGGGCTCGAGAACCCGCGCATCTTCGAGCGGATGTAGAACTCGCCGGGCGGTGTCGGCGTGCCGGTCTTGCCGATCCCCACCCCGGCTGTGAGCACGGTACGCCCGGCCTTGATCAGCGTCAGCGAGCGCGCAGCGCGATCGATCACGATCTGCGTGCTCGTCGACTGCGGCGCCCCGAGCCGCGATGCCGGTACCCAGCCCCACGTCCCGTGTACAGACGGCAGGAGAACCTTGTACCAGACCCCGCCGTTGGTGATCGACCCGTCGATGTAGACGACGTTGTCGGTCTTGTCGCTGGTCCGCGTCGGGACCTTCATCACCTTGGCGGCGAACTTCGACGGCCGCGAGTACGCGTACGTCGCGACCTCGACATAGGCCCACTGCGAGAACTTGCCCGGCGTCGAGATCTGCTTGTACTTGCCCAGCTTGGCTGCGGCAGGTGAGGGCATGGACAGGCCGCCGGCCGTCAGCGCAACAGCGATCACGGCTACAAGCCAGTTGGCACCCATCAAGTTCTTCGACAACGGAATCCCCTACCCGACGCTCTTGTGTTGATCTGCTTGGTCGACTCTGCGCCGGCTCCCTTGAGCGTCATCTTCGTCGACCTGATCGAGATCCTTACCTGGGCTGCGACACCCCAAGCCTCGACATCAAGCATCGTATCAGCCACAGGTCGAGAGTCCAGTTACCTGACTATTATCGCCTCGCCGCGACACGCCAGGGACCAGGCCGGAGCGCACAGCGGCCGTATCCATTCCTACCGCCTGGTAGCTTTTGCCCATGGCCACCACCGCAGAAGCGCAGACGACCACGTTCTCGCTCGAGTTGACCGAGGACCAGAAGGAGCTCAAGGGCTGGATCCACGGCTTCGCCACCGATGTCATGCGCCCCGCCGCGCACGAATGGGACGAACGCGAGGAGACGCCCTGGCCGATCATCCAGGAGGCCGCGAAGATCGGCCTCTACGGCTTCGAGGCGATGCAGCAGTTCGCCGGCGACGAGTCCGGCCTGTCGATGCCGATCGTCCAGGAGGAGCTGTTCTGGGGCGACGCCGGCATCGGCATGGCGATCATGGGCACCGGCCTCGCGGTCGCGGCGATCGCCGGCCAGGGCAGCTGGGAGCAGATCCAGGAGTGGGTGCCGCGCTGCTACGGCACCGAGGCCGAGCCGAAGGTCGCATCGTTCTGCGCCTCCGAGCCGAACGCGGGCTCCGACGTCGGCGCGATCCGCACGACCGCCAAGTACAACGAGGCAGACGACACCTGGACGATCAACGGCCAGAAGGCGTGGGCGACCAACGGCGGCATCGCCGACGTCCATGTCGTGATCGCCCAGACCGCGCCCGACCTCGGTGCGCGCGGCCACGCCGCGTTCGTCGTGCCGATCGAGACCAAGGGGATCGAGCAGGGCGCCAAGGTCAAGAAGCACGGCCTGCGCGCCTCGCACACCGCCGACGTGCACCTCGACGACTGCGTTGTCCCCGGCGCCAACCTGCTCGGCGGCAAGGAGAAGCTCGACGAACGCCAGGCCCGTGTCCGCGAGGGCAAGAAGGGCAAGGGACAGGCGGCGATGGCGACCTTCGAGGCGACGCGCCCGATCGTCGGCTCGCAGGCGCTCGGGATCGCCCGCGCCGCCTACGAGTACGCGCTCGAGTACGCCAAGGAGCGCGAGCAGTTCGGCAAGAAGATCATCGAGAACCAGGGCGTCGCGTTCACGCTGGCGAACATGAAGATGGAGATCGACGCGGCGCGGCTGCTGGTCTGGCGCGCCTCGTGGATGGCGCGCAACGGGATCCCGTTCGAGAACGCCGAAGGCTCGATGAGCAAGCTGAAGGCCGGCGAGGTCGCGGTCTGGGCGACCGAGCGCGCGATCCAGATCCTCGGCGGCAACGGCTACACCCGCGAGTACCCGGTCGAGCGTTGGCACCGCGACTCGAAGATCTACACGATCTTCGAGGGCACCTCGGAGATGCAGCAGATCGTGATTGCGCGGGCGATCTCGGGTATGCGCATCACGTGAACGTGATGCGCATACCCGGCGTCCGGCGCCTCGCCGCGCCTGGCGGCGTCCTCACCGGCTCACGTACCGCTGGTACGCATCGCCGGCTGCGTCCTTGCCAGCCACGACGATCCACCTCCTCTGTTGACGAGTCCCCCGGGCCAACAGCGCGTGACAAGAAGGGGTAGAGCCGAACACCTCGGTCCCGACCTTCGCCGCCCGCTCGTGCTCGATGCGGCGCTGCCGCTGTTCGCAGGCGGCGGCTACGACGCGGTGTCGATGCAGCAGGTCGCCGACGCGGCAGAGGTCAGCAAGCCGGTCCTCTACTCCTGCTTTGCCAGCAAGGAGGCGCTGTTCGACGCGCTGGCGAGGCGTGAGGACCGGCGGCTGCGTGAGCTGGTCGCCACGACGACGCCTGCCCCGGCACCGGAGGATGACGACGAGACCCGCCTGCGTGAGGTGCTGACGGCGCTGCTGCGCGCCGTCGTCGCGATGCCCGATTCATTCAGGGTCCTGTACGTGCAGGCGTGGGGAGAGGACCGGATCGAGCGCGGCCGGGCGCACTGGCACGAGCGGATGCAGGCGATCGTCATCGACCGCTCCGGCCGCCCCGCACGCGAAGCCGCCGTGCTCGCGAGGGTCCTCGTCGCCGCCGCGGAGATCGGCTTCACCCTGATGCTCGATGGCCCCGGGCTCTGGGAGCCCGACGAGCTCGCGGCCTTTCTGGCCAAGACCGTGACACGCGGCTTGTGACTCGGCGCGCACACGGTGCGCACGCGCCCACGGCCGCGCCGCCGTAGGATGCGCCCATGCCGCGCGACGACCGCACCACGTTCCGCCTCGACGAGGATCAGATCCCCGAGCGCTGGATCAACATGAACGCCGACCTGCCGCAGCCGATGGCGCCGCCGCTCTCGCCGGCGACCGGCCAGCCGGCCGGGCCCGACGA
>CAZYMM010000207.1:0-3234 GCA_964648515.1 uncultured Conexibacter sp. | reverse complement strand
GCGATCACGTCACCTTCGCGGGCGAACCCGAGCCGGCCGGCACGCTGCGGATCGGTGAGCAGGCCGACCATGCCGACGACCGGCGTCGGATAGATCGGACCGTCGGAGCCCTCGTTGTAGAGCGAGACGTTGCCGCCGACGATCGGTGCGCCGAGCGCACGGCAGGCGTCACCGAGGCCGCGAACCGACTCGATCAGTTGCCAGGCGATGTGCGGCTTCTCGGGGTTGCCGAAGTTGAGGTTGTTGGTCGTACCGAGCGGCCGCGCCCCGGCGCAGGCGAGGTTGGCCGCACACTCGAGCGCGTTCCAGACCGTGCCTGTGTAGGGGTCGGCGGCGACACGGCGGCCGTTGCCATCGATGGATGCGGCTATCGCGGGTCCGATGGCTGCGCCATCGGACCTTGGAGGTTCCGCATCCGCGGAACCTCCGGCAACGGGCTCGGCCATCTCCCGTAGCCAGAGCACCGCCGCGCCGGCCTCCTCCGGCCTGCGCACGGTCCGCGACTGGACGATCGCGTCGTACTGCTCGAACAGCGGCCGGCGCGAGGCGATGTTCGGCGAGGCGAGCAGCTTCGGCAGCAGGTGACGCAGATCGTCGGCCTCGGGCAGCACCGCCTCGGGGACCGGGTAGAAAGCAGCCGGATCGGCTGGCCGTTCGGGCGCCAGGTCATAGAGCGGCGCGTCGTCGACCAGCGCCGCGACCGGCATGTCGCCGACGATCCGAGCTTCGCTCGGATCGTCGGTCGCGAGTTCGCCATCCGGCGAACTCGCAGCCCCGGAGTCGACGACACGGAACCGTCCCGGCGTGCCGTCCGGGGCGCCGGGCGTGACCTCACCGATCGCGGTGCCGTGGACCTCCCACTTGGCGCACAGCGCGAGCACGGCATCGACGTTCTCCGGCGTGCAGACGCAGAGCATCCGCTCCTGGGACTCGGAGACCATGATCTCGAACGGCTCCATGTCCGCCTCGCGCAGCGGCACCTTCGCAACATCGAGGTCGAGCCCGACGCCGCCCTTGGCCGCCATCTCCGACGCTGCGCTGGTCAGCCCGGCGGCGCCGAGATCCTGCAGCGCAACGAGCAGCCCCGAGGCGAGCAGCTCGAGCGAGCACTCGAGCAGCTTGGACTCCTCGAACGGATCGCCGACCTGGACAGTCGGGCGCTTCTCGTCGCTTGCGTCGAGCTCGGCCGAGGCGAGCACCGACGCGCCGCCGATGCCGTCGCGGCCGGTCGAGGCGCCGAACAGGATCAGCACGTTGCCGACACCCGCAGCGGCGCTGCGGACCATGTCCTCCTGACGCGCGACGCCGATCGCCATCGCGTTGACCAGGCAGTTGGTCTCGTACGGCTGCTCGAAGTAGACCTCGCCGCCGACCGTCGGCACGCCGATCGAGTTGCCGTAGTGGGCGATGCCGGCGACGGCGTGATCGAGCAGGTAGCGCGAGCGCTCGCTCGCCGGCTCGCCGAAGCGCAGCGAGTCGAGCACCGCGATCGGCCGGGCGCCGAGCGCGAAGATGTCGCGCAGGATGCCGCCGACGCCGGTCGCCGCGCCCTGGAACGGCTCGACCGCGCTCGGGTGGTTGTGGGACTCGACCTTGAACGCCACCGCCCAGCCGCCGCCGACGTCGACGGCTCCGGCGTTCTCGCCCGGGCCCATCACGACCGCGGGCCCCTCGGTCGGCAGCGTCCGCAGCAGCTTCTTGGAGTGCTTGTAGGAGCAGTGCTCGGACCAGAGCAGGCTGAACATCGCCAACTCGACCTGGTTCGGGGCGCGGCCGCCGAGCTTCTCGACGACCAGCGCGTACTCCTCGACGGTGAGGCCGAGCGCCACCGCGTCATCGACCGTCGGCGTCGCAGGACCTCCAGCGGCCGTCATCGGCCCACGGCCTTCTCAGCCGTCACGCCGCCACGCCCAGGGCGACGCCGGCGAAGATCTTCAGCCCGTCGTCGGAGCCGCCGACAAGCCGCTCGATCGCGTGCTCGGGGTGCGGCATCAGGCCGACGACGTTGCCCTGCTGGTTGCAGACGCCGGCGATGTCGTCCTGCGAGCCGTTGAAGTTGTGGCCGGGCGCGTAGCGGAAGACGACCTGCTCCTCCGGCACGTCCCCGGTGAAGCAGCCGCTCATGTGCTTGGCCGGGACCGAGAGCCGCTCGCCGGCCTCGCACGCGCGCGTCCACGCGGTGTCGGTGCGGGCGACGAGCAGGTCGACCTGCCGGCAGGTGAAGCGCAGGTCCTGGTTCGGCAGCAGAGCACCCGGGAGCAGACCGGCCTCGCAGAGGATCTGGAAGCCGTTGCAGATGCCGAGCACAGGACCACCGTCGTTCGCAAACGCGATCACGTCCTCCATGATCGGCGCAAAGCGCGCGATCGCACCGGCGCGCAGATAGTCGCCGTAGGAGAAGCCGCCCGGCACGATCACCGCGTCGATGCCGCTGAGCCCGCGGTCCGCGTGCCAGAGCTCCTTCACATCCGCCACCTTCGCTGCGGCGATCCGCGCGTCGGCGTCGTCGCAGGTGCCGGGGAAGGTGATGACTCCGATCGTCGCCATCAGATCGCCTGGATCTCGTAGTCCTCGACGAGCGGGTTGGCCAGCAGCTTCTCGCACATCGCGTCGAGTTCGGACGGGTCCGCCACGTCGAGCTCGACGAGCCGTCCGATGTGAACGCTCGACGCACCGCCGAAGCCGAGCGCCGGCAGCGCGCGCTCGACGGCGACGCCCTGCGGATCGCGGATGCCGGCCTTGGGCCGGATCAGGACTCTGAACCGGGCCATCAGGCGGCCGTCCGGTCGATCCAGCTTTGGAACGACTCACCGGTGATCAGCTCGTAGGCCTCGATGTAGCGGGCGCGCGTGCCGTCGACGATCTCCTGCGGCACCTCGGGTGCCGGCGGCAGCTTGTCCCAGCCTGTGCCCGACGCCCAGTCGCGCACGTACTGCTTGTCGAAGCTCGGCTGTCCGTGGCCGACCTCGTAGCCGTCGGCCGGCCAGTAGCGCGAGGAGTCCGGGGTCAGCGCCTCGTCGCCGAGCACGAGCGTGCCGTCGGGCGCGAGGCCGAGCTCGAACTTCGTGTCGGCGAGGATCACGCCGCGCCCGGCCGCCTGGTCGCGGGCGAACGAGTAAAGCGCGATCGAGACGTCGCGGACGCGCTCGGCCAGGGTCCGGTCGCCGATCAGCTCGACCGTGCGCTCGAAGTCGATCGCCTCGTCGTGCCCCTCGTCGGCCTTCGTCGACGGGG
>CAZYMM010000206.1:2004-3270 GCA_964648515.1 uncultured Conexibacter sp. | reverse complement strand
AGCGTCCGCTGTGGGGCGGAGAGCGCCGGCCGGCCGACCTGCCCGGAAGGAACCGGCGGCGGATCGGCACCGCGCGTCAGCGCGGCGAGCATCACGGCGGTCGCGGCGAGCACGGCGGCGATGCGCCCGACGTTGGCCCAGCGGATGCGCGCCCAGATGCCCGGCTCGATCTTCATGCCCTCAATAGGGCGCCGGGCTCACGCTCTCTCCCCCCTCCACGGCGACCCCTGTTCGGTGCCGGACAATCACGGCTGCGCCGCTATAGTTGCCTGGCCCTCGGGGCCCCTTTCACCATGCCTTCCGCCCACTCCGCCTACGACCTTCTGCTCCTGCTCGACCCCGCCGCCGATGACGCGCAGCGGGCCAAGCTGCTCGACGACGTCAAGTCGACGCTCAAGGGCGGCGGTGCCGACATCGCCTCGACCCACGACTGGGGCCAGCGCCGGACCGCCTACGAGATCAAGCACCGCGGCGACGCACAGCTGCACCACATGCAGTTCGTCGGCCCCGCGGAGGTCCCGGCACGGCTCGATCATCAGCTCCACATCGCCGACGGCGTGATCCGCCATCGCATCATCCGCCGCCGCCACGGTGCCGGCGCGGTACCCGACATCGGCTCGATGCCGCAGCCGGCCGGTGCGGGCGCGCCGGTCGATGCGCCACCGCCGGTAGAGCGTCTGTAACAGAGCCGCGGCCGCCTGCACGCGAGCCGCGCAGAACCGGCGACGAAACACCGCAGTTTGCGCGGACCGGGGCGATCGCCTCCGCGCTGCTGCCTAGACTCGCCTGCGATCGACATCTCGAAAGGACCGGCCTCGCCATGAACATCAACCGCGTCGTCCTGACCGGCAACCTGACCGCCGACCCCGAGCTGCGCGCGCTGCCGTCGGGCACCTCGGTCTGCAAGCTGCGGATCGCCACCAACACGCGCAAGAAGAGCGCCGAGGGCAACTGGGAGGACAAGCCCAACTACTTCGACGTCACCGTCTGGGGCGCACAGGGCGAGAACGCGGCGCGCTACCTCTCCAAGGGCCGCGGCGTCGCGATCGACGGCCGCCTCGAGTGGCGCGAGTGGGAGGAGAAGGACTCCGCCGGCGCGCCGACCGGCAAGAAGCGTCAGGCGATCGACATCGTCGCCGACAACGTCCAGTTCCTCGGCGGCGGCGAGGGCGGCGCGCCAGCCGGCGGCGGCGGCTTCCAGGCCCGCCAGACGAGCTCGGCCCCCGACACCAGCGACTTCGCACCGGCCCCCGTGGCCGCCGCCCC
>CAZYMM010000206.1:0-1904 GCA_964648515.1 uncultured Conexibacter sp. | reverse complement strand
CCGCCCATGCCCGAAGCCATCCTGCTCGAGGACGTCGCCAACGTCGGCCGCCGCGGGGACGTCGTCGACGTCTCCAAGGGTTACATGCGCAACTACCTGCAGCCGCGCAAGCTCGCGCAGCCCGCGACCAAGGGAGCGCTGCGCGAGGCCGAGCGCCTGCAGGAGCTGACCCGCAAGGCCGACGAGCAGCGCCGCAACGAGGCCGCCGGCCACGCCGAGCAGCTCGGCCGCACCGTGTTGACGCTGCCGCACAAGGCCGGCGAGGACGGACGCCTGTTCGGCTCGGTGACCAGCACCGAGATCGCCGCCGCGATCATGGAGGCGCGCGGGTTCGAGGTCGATCGCCGCAAGGTCCATCTCGAGGAGCCGATCAAGCACATCGGCACCTACCTGATCGAGGTCGACCTCGTCGACGGCGTTCGCGCCTCGGTCAAGGTTCTCGTCACCGAGGCCTGAGCACCGCTGCGGCGATTGCGATTGCCGCAGATTGCTGGCCGCGGCGTAACGCAGCCGCCCGCGACGCCGGTACCGTGAGGCGCGGTGACACTGGTGCCCGACATCACGGCCGCAGCACCCCGTGCCGGGGCGGCGCCCCCGCACTCGCACGAGGCCGAGCAGGCGGTGCTCGGCGCCTGGCTGCTCTCGCCCGAGGTCCACTACCACTACGCGATCGATGTCGGCCTCAAGGCCGATGACTTCTATCGCCGCCAGCACCGCACGATCTTCGAGTCGATGCTCGCGCTCTACAGCGAGTCCGAGCCGATCGACGTGCTCACGGTCGCCGAGCACCTGCGCTCGCGCGGTGTGCTCGACGAGGTCGGCGGCAGCGCGGCCGTCGATGCGCTGACGGCGGCCGTCCCGGCCGTCGGCAACCTGCGCCGCTACGGCCAGATCGTGCGCGAGCAGGCGCTGCTGCGGCGCACCCTGCACGCGACCTACGAGATCCAGTCGGCGATCGCCGAGCAGACCACCTCACCGGAGGAGATCGTCGAGCGGGCCGAGAAGGCGATGCTCGAGGTCGCCCGTGACGACCGGCAGAAGGACTTCCGCGTCGTCGGCGACGTGCTCCACGACGAGATCGAGCGCTGGCACGAGCTCTCGACCAGCGGCCGGCAGCTGACCGGTACCGGATCGCACTTCAAGGAGCTCGACGAGATCACCGGCGGCTTTCAGCCCGGCAACATGGTGGTGCTGGCGGCGCGGCCGTCGATGGGCAAGTCGGCGCTGGTCGCGAACTTCGCCGAGAACGTCGCGCTGCACCCCGAGAACCCGCGGCCGGTCGCCTTCTTCAGCCTCGAGATGGCCGAGTCCGAGCTGGCCCAGCGGTTCGTCGCCTCGCAGGCCTCGATCAAGGGCGACGACCTGCGCAAGGGGCGGCTCAAGGACCCGCGCAAGTGGCAGCGCGTGCTCGACACCGCCAACCGCTACACGCGCGCGCCGCTCTACGTCGACGACAGCTCGGACATCGGCATGCTCGAGGTGCGGGCCAAGGCGCGGCGCCTGCACCAGCAGTCGCAGGCCCAGTACGGCGGGCTCGGCCTGATCATCATCGACTACCTGCAGCTGCTGCGGGCCGACTCGCGGATCGAGAACCGCGTCCAGGCGGTCGGCGAGATCTCGCGCTCACTGAAGATCCTGGCGCGCGAGCTGAGCGTGCCGGTGCTTGCACTGAGCCAGCTCTCGCGTGGGGTCGAGAGCCGCACAGACAAGCGCCCGATGCTCTCGGACCTGCGCGAGTCCGGACAGATCGAGCAGGACTCCGACCTCGTGATGTTCCTCTACCGCGACGAGTACTACCACGAGAACTCCGACGACCAGGGCATCGCCGAGCTGATCATCGCCAAGCACCGCAACGGCGGCCTCGGCACCGTGCGGCTGTCGTTCCAGAGCGAGTACCCGCGCTT
>CAZYMM010000205.1:0-3360 GCA_964648515.1 uncultured Conexibacter sp. | reverse complement strand
AGCTTCTGGGTCGCGTTGCCGATCTCGGCGCCGAAGCCGAACTCGCCGCCGTCGGTGAACCGGGTCGAGGCGTTGACGTAGACGCAGGCGGCATCGACACCGAGCTCGAACGCCCGCGCCGCGTCGTAGGAGCCGGTCACGATCGCCTCCGAATGGCCGGAGCCGTGGCGGGCGATGTGCTCGATCGCCCGCTCGACGCCGTCGACGACGGCGACGGCGAGCGTCATCGACAGGAACTCCTCGTCCCAGTCGGTGCCGGTCGCCTCCGCGACCTCCACGCCGGCGAGCTCACGCACACGCTCGTCGCCGCGCAGCTGCACCCCGCCCGCCACGAGCCGCTCGCAGATCACCGGCAGGAACGCCTCGGCGACCGCCTCGTCGACGAGCAGCGTCTCGGCGGCATTGCAGACGCCGGGCCGCTGGCATTTTGCGTTGATCACGATCTCGGCCGCCATCGCCAGGTCGGCCTCGCCGTCGACGTAGACGTGGCAGTTGCCGGAGGCGGCGAAGATCATCGGCACCGTCGCGACCGCGGTCAGCGCCCGCTTGAGCCCCTCTCCTCCGCGCGGGATCAAGAGGTCGACGTCTCCGTCGCGGGTCGCGAGCTCGGTCAGCTCGTCGTGCCCCCCGCCCGCGATCAGCTGGATCGCACCGGCCGGGGCGTGCTCGGCCGCGATCTGCGCGAGCACGGCGTTGGAGTGTGCGGCCGAGCTCGAGCCGCGCAGCAGGCAGGCGTTGCCGGACTTCAGGCAGAGCGCGGCGGCGTCGACGGTCACGTTCGGCCGCGCCTCGTAGACGACGGCGACGACCCCGAGCGGCGTGCGCAGCTTGATGATGTCGAGCCCGTTCGGGCGCCGGAAGCCGTCGAGCACCTCACCAACGGGGTCGCTCAGCGCCGCGATGTCCCGGACCTGCGCGGCGATCGCGGCGATCCGCGGCTCGTCGAGCAGCAGCCGGTCGAGCAGCGCCTCCGACAGGCCGGCCTCGCGGCCGGCGGCCAGATCGCGGGCGTTGGCGGCGATGATCTCGGCCGTCCGCAACTCGAGCGCATCGGCGATCGCCAGCAGCGCCCGGTCCTTGGCGGCGGAGTCGAGGATCGCGAGCCTGCGCGAGGCCTCACGGGCGATCCGGCAGGCGGCCCCGACCGCAGTCTCGGTCTCGGTGATCGTCATCGCCGGGTAAGGCTACCCGGAGGTGTGCCGGCGGTCTGCGTCAGGCAGCGGCCGAGTCGGTGCCCGCCGCGCTTCCGAACAGCACCGCACGGCCGCGACCGGCATCCTTGGCCGCGTAGAGCGCGTCGTCGGCGCAGGCCACGAGGTCGTCGAGCGTGGTCCGGCCCGGGCCGCTGCCGGCCATCCCGACCGAGATCCCGACCGGCCCGCTGCGCTGCTCGTCACCGACCACGAGCCCGGCGACCTGCACCAGCAGACCGTCGATCTTCGCCTGCGCCACCGGCGGAGCGTCGGTCATCCAGACGGCGAACTCGTCGCCGCCGAGCCGGCCGGCATAGCCGACGGTGGCGAGCAGGCCCGCGACCTCGGCCAGCGCCCGGTCACCGGCCTGATGACCGAAGGTGTCGTTGATCTGCTTGAAGTGGTCGATGTCGATCAGCACCAGCGTGCCCGGCGCACCGGCGTCGAGCTTGCCGCGAACCTCCTGGTTCCAGCAGCGCCGGTTGGCGATCCCGGTCAGATCGTCGACCTGCGCCAGCCGCTCCAGTTGAGCGATCCGCTGCGAGGTGCCGGAGTCGGTCAGCACCGCCGAGGCCGAGGCGGCCTGCGTCGCGACCTGGTCGAGCGACTCGGTCTGCAGCCCGCAGCGCTCGAGCGCGTCCGAGAGCAGTCCGGGGTCGGCGGCGCCGTTCGAGAGCATCGCGGCGATCACGTTGGCGAGCTGCACGCACGCCACCTCCGGCGATGGGCAGTAGGCGCCGTCCGACCCGCCGTGATGCCAGGCGACGGCCTCGACGATGTGCTCGTCGGTCCCCCAGCGCTCGGCCAGCAGCGCGCCGACCTGGGCGTGGTCGATGCCGAGACGCTCGCGCTCCAGCGCGACGCGGGCGAGCCCGTTCGGGGCCTCGGCGACGATCGCGTCGATCGCCTGCGCACCAAAGGCGTTCGGCAGCACCAGCTTGCCGATGTCGTGCAGCAGCCCGGCGAGATGGGCCTGGTCGGCGTCGCTGCCACCCTGCTCGGCGGCGTTCGAAGCGGCGAGCGCGACCGCGAGCGCGTGCAGATGAAGCTGACCGGCGGCCGCCGAGCCGCTGCCCTGGATGCGCTCGAAGAAGCGGAACGTCGCGGTCTCTATCGTCAGCCGGCGCAGCGCCTCGCGACCGACGAACATCACCGCCTGGCGGATCGAGCGCGCACGGATCCGGTGCGAGCTGCCGGCCGAGTTCGCGTAGCGCAAGAGGTTCGCGGCGTAGGTCGCATCGCTCTCCATCGCGGCGACGAGCTGCTCGTTGGACGCATCGGGGTCGTCGAGCACGCCGAGGATCCGCTGGATCGTGGCATCGAAGACCGGTAGCCGGCCGAGGGTGTCGATCGCCGATTCGCAGCTCGCTGCGACGGCGGCGTCGATCTCCTCGCGCCAGTTGCGCAGGATCGGGGTCTGGTCGTCGTTCATGCTCTCTGCCGAACGATCGTCGGCGTCGCGCGGAACTTGAGTCCTGCGGCGCGATCAGGCGCGCACGAAGTAGTCGCGGTGCACGGCCTCCTCGGGGCCGCGCGGGATCAGCTTGCGAGCAGCGGCTGACTTGAGCCCGGCGACCCGGTTCAGGTCCGCGGCGTCGTAGCCGACGATGCCCTTGCCGAGCAGCCCCTCGCGGCCGCGCACCTCGACCGCATCGCCGGCATGAAAGTCGCCCTGCACCGCGACGATCCCGACCGGCAGCAGCGACGTGCCGCCGTCGCGCAGCGCGCCGGCGGCACCGTCGTCGACGGTCAGCGTGCCGCGGACCGGTTTGGCGTAGCGCAACCAGAGCTTGAACGACGAATAGCCGAGCGCGCGCGCCGGGAAGCGCGTGCCCTCGCCGCTCTCGCCGGCCAGCACGGCGCCGAGTGCATCTTCGCGCAGCCCGTTGCAGATCACGGTCGGGATGCCGGCCGCGGTCGCCATCTCGGCGGCGACGACCTTCGAGCGCATGCCGCCGGAGCCGAGCACCGATGTCGACGAGGTGATCGTGGCGGCCTGCTCGAGCGCGTCGAAGTCGCTGATCTCGGCGATCACGCGCGCCTGCGGGTCGCGGGACGGATCGGCCGTCATCAGCCCGTCGACGCTCGTCAGCAGCACGAGGTCGTCGGCCTCGACGAGGATCGCGACCTGGGCGGCGAGGAAGTCGTTGTCGCCGAACGTGATCTC
>CAZYMM010000204.1:0-3396 GCA_964648515.1 uncultured Conexibacter sp. | reverse complement strand
AGGAAGATCAGGACGATCGAGATCACGACCTGAAGGGCGGCGAGCAGCGAGTACATGCGCGCGCGATGGTAGCCGGTCAGCCGCCTGCTCCGAGCTCGTCGAGCTCGTGCAGGATCGCTGCCGCCTCTGACCGCAGCTCGCGATCGGTGCGGCGCCAGTCATCGTCGGAGAGCTTTCCGGTGCGGTGGTCGAGCTCGGCGTCGGCGATCGCCCGGTAGCGCGCCAGCTTGGCCGCCTCGAGATCGGCGATCCGGCCGGCGCGAGCGGCATCGCTGCGCTCCTGGGCACCCCGCCAGAGCGGCGCGCCGACCGCCACGACGACGACGATCGCCGCCAGCACCAGGAGCGCGATCGTCATGCGCGCCCGAGTTCGCGCGCCACGCGCGCGGCGTACCCGGCACGGACGCGGCGCGGCGCGAGCTCGCCAGGAACGAGGCAGATCAGCGTGCCGAAGCCGGCGAGGCCGCCGCCGATCCAGATCCAGAAGACGAGCGGTGCGACGATCGCGCGGAAGGTCGCCGGCGGCGCGTTCTTCGCATAGCTGCCGGCCACCACGCCGATCGCGGTGCCGAGCAGGCTCGGGTAGTCGGCGGATCCGGCCAGCGCCGCGACCTTCGGGTCGCCGACGCGGACCGCCCGCTGAACGCGCGCGACGTCGGGCACCATTGCCAGCCAGACGTCGCGCACCGGCCCCTGGCGGATCACGACCTCGCTCGTGCGCTCACCGTTGAAATAGCGGCCGAGCGGCTCAGAGGCAGGCGCGCCGACGACCGGATAGAAGCCGCGCTCGGGATGTATCGAACCGACGCGGCGGCCGTTGCGAAAGAGCGTCACCTCGGCACCGAAGTTGATCCGCTCGATCCGGCTGTCGCGCACATCGACGCGGGCAGTCGGCTTCTCATAGCGGATCGAGTAGCCGGATCCGATCGCCGCCGTCTGCCCCGGCGTCATCCGCAGGTCCTGCTGATGGGCGAAGGCAGACGATCCGGCGACACCGGCGAGCAGCACGACGATCCCCAAGTGGACGAGGTAACCGCCGTAGCGGCGGCGGTTGCGGCGCAGCAGCGAGATCAGCGCCCGCGGCGGCGCCTCCCCTGCCATCACGCGGCGCGCGCGAATGCCGCGGACGAACTCCAGCACGACGGTCGCGACCGCGGCCGCGACCAGCGTGAGGAAGATCAACGCCAGCGGCCGGCGGGCGGCGCCGAGGACCACCAGCAGAGGTACCGCGACAGCCGCGGTCAGCGCGGGCACGAACAGCGCGCGGCCGGCCGAGCGCAGGCTGGTGCGGCGCCAGGGGATCATCGGTCCGATCGCCGTCAGCGCGACCAGCGCGAGCGCCAGCGGTGCGACGTAGCGGCCGTACCAGGGCGGGCCGAGCGTCTGCTCCTCGCCGCTGAGGATCTGCGACGTGAGCGGGAAGAAGGTGCCCCAGAAGACGACGAACGCCATCGCCACGAGCACGACGTTGTTGGCCAGAAACATCGACTCGCGAGAGAGCACGCCGTCGAGGTGACGCTCGGTGCGCAGCGCATCCCGGCGCGAGACGACGAGCCAGACCGACGCGACGATCATGACCAGGATCAGGATCGCGAACGGCCAGCCGATGTCTGAGCCGGTGAAGGCGTGGATCGAGCTGATCACGCCCGAGCGGACGAGGAAGGTGCCGAGGATCGCCAGCGTGCCGGTCGCGAGGATCAGCGACGCGTTCCAGACCTTCAGCATCCCGCGCCGTTCCTGGACCATCGCCGAGTGGATGAACGCGGTGCCGGTCAGCCACGGCAGCAGCGAGGCGTTCTCGACCGCGTCCCAGCCCCAGTAGCCGCCCCAGCCGAGCTCGGCGTAGGACCAGCGCGCGCCGAGCAGGATGCCGATCCCCAGGCAGAGCCAGGCGCCGAGCGTGAAGCCGCGCGTCGCACGCAGCCACTCGGCGTCGACGCGGCGGACGATCAGCGCGCCGACCGCGTACGCGAACGGGACCGCGAACAGCGTGTAGCCCGCGTACAGCATCGGCGGGTGGGTCATCATCGACGGGTAGCGCAGCAGCGGGTTGAGCCCGGCCCCGTCGGGCGGAGCGGTCGCAAGCGTCTCAAACGGCGAGACGACGAAGACCAGCAGCGTGGCGAAGAAGACGATGAAGCCGAGCAGCACCGCGGTCGCCCACGGCTGCACGTCGCGCATCCGGTGCTGGGTGCGCCAGAGCACAAGCGCCGTCCACGCGCTGAGCAGCCAGAGCCAGAGCAGCAGCGAGCCCTGCTGCGAGGACCAGGCGGCGGTCGCGCGGTAGAAGAGCGGCGTCGTGTGCGAGGAGTGGGTGCTGACGACCGCGTAGTGCAGGTCGGTGCGGATGAACGCGACCTCGAGCAGCACGAACGCGATCGTTGCCAGCCCCGCGACTGCGTAGGCGGCGCGTCGTGACGAGGCGATCAGCGCCGGTCGTCTGCGCAGTCCGCCGGCGACCGCGGCGAACAGGCCGTAGACGCTCGCGGCGAGCGCCAGCGCCAGCAGGCCATGGCCGAGCCCCGCCACAGGGTCAGGCCTTGCCGGTCGGCGGCTTGTCGTCCTGGAACTTGGACGGGCACTTCGTGATCAGCGTGTCCTTCTGGCCGACGTACGAGTCGCCGTGGCCGTTGACGGTGATCACGATCTCGCGCCCGGCGCGGAAGGTGTCGGGGATGACGCCGCCGTAGCTGATCACTACCTCGCCCGAGCCGGTGCGATCGCGCACGCGGAACCGGGTCTCGAGCCCGTCGCGCGAGATCGACCCGTCGACGACCTTGCCGGTCAGCCGGTAGCTCTGGCCGGTCTTGCCATCGCGGAGCAGGCCGCTCGGCGTCATCGCCTCGCTGGCGGCGCTGAAGCTGGTGTAGGCGAGCGCACCGGCCAGAACCAGGGCCGCGCAAAGCGCGACCACCAGTCTCGTGCGACGTCTGCGGCCGGAACCCATCACCGGCCAGTATCGCAGCCCCCCGCGCGGGATGGGTTCTGGCGGCTCGACCGTCTGTCCGGCGGCTGTCAAGCGTTCTGGCCGATCGGTCGACCTTGATTCACATCGAGCCTGCAAGCGCCCGGCGTTACGGAAGACACCGGAAGCAGGTTCAACATCCCAAATGCCTTCAGTCCAGCCTCACCGTCTCGCCCCGCAGGGGGGTATTCGCCGCCACCGCCGGCCCGGCCGCGAGGCCCCGCCGGCACTCTCGCTGGTTCCACCGGCGGGCGTCGAGCCGCTGCACGACGCGCGGCGGGCCACCGGGTCGGGGAGGACACTGGACCGCGCCCCCCACCCATGGGGGTGCGGGAAGGTGTTTACAGGCAACGTCTCGACCGACGGACGCCGCCCCGCGTGCGGCGGGGCGGAGGGGCGGTAGGGGGAGAACAAGCTGTGGGAGGAGAGGT
>CAZYMM010000203.1:0-3446 GCA_964648515.1 uncultured Conexibacter sp. | reverse complement strand
CGTCGGCGCCCGCCGGGCCTGCCGCTCCCGCTGCGCCGTCTGCCCCTGCCGGTCCGGTCGGTCCGGTCGGCCCTGCCGGTCCGGTGGGACCGGTCATCACGGGATCGAGCACCCGCGCACGAACGCGGTGCTGATCGCCCGCCACGTAGATGGTGGTGCCGTCCGCGCCGACGGCCAGCCCGTTCGGCCCCGACACCGACGCCAGCTCGGCCTGCCCGCCGTCACCACAGCGGTTGGTGGCAGTGCAGGTCCCGCCACTGCCGATGACCGTCGTGATCGTGCCTGACGCCGAGATCAGGCGTACGCGGTGGTGCACCTGGTCACCGAAGATGTAGCCGCCGGCGCCGTAGGGCACGATGTCGTTCACCGACGCGAGCGTTGCCGCAATCGCAGGCCCGCCGTCGCCACAGATGCCTGTCGCCGCGCCGCAGCTGCTGCCCGTACCGGCGATCGTCGAGATGTTTCCCGATGAGTCGACGAGCCTGACGCGACGGTTGTTGTAGTCGGCGATCGCGAACGACCCGTCGGCGTGGGGAGCGACCCCGGTCGGGTAGTTGAGAGACCGGGTCGTCGCCGCGCCCCCGTCGCCGCTGAACCCGGCACTGCCGTTCCCCGCGACCGTGGTGATCGTGCTCAAGGCGTTGATGGTGCCGTCGCCGGCTGCGGAGATCCGCCTGATCCGCTGGTTGAAGGTGTCGGCGATGTACAGCGAGCCGGACGCAGACGTGCGTATGAAGTACGGACGGTTGAGCAGCGCCGCGCCCGCACCCCCACCATCCCCGGCAAAGCCGGCCGTACCGGTGCCGGCGATCGTCGAGATCATCCCGGCAGGGTCGATCTTCCGCACCCTGTTGCCGCTGTACTCGCCGATGTAGATGGTGACGCCGTCGGGCGCGACCGCCACGCCGAGGGGCGCGTTGAGCGTCGCAGCGGTCGCGAGGCCGCCATCGCCCGTGGAGGAGGCGGCGCCGGTGCCCGCGATCGTCGAGATGAGACCGAGCGGACTGATCTTCCGCACACGGTTGCCACCGTAGTCGGCGACGACGAGCGACCCGTCCGTGAGCCGCGCGACGCCGAACGGAGTGTTGAGCGTGGCCATCGTGGCAAGACCGCCATCGCCGGTCGAGGTTGCGACGCCGGTGCCGGCGATCGTCGTCAGCGTGTTGGTGGCCGTTGCCGCCGCCGGCAGCGCCAGCGCGGCTGCCGCGAACAGGGGTGCTGCTGCTCTCCCCTTCACCGGCGCACCACCAACTCCGTCGAATCTGTCACCGCAGACCCGGCGGCCACCGTTCCAGGGGTCGGCAGGATCTCTGCCCGTACCCGGTACCTGCCGGGGCCGACCTGCCCCATGTCAAAGCGCTTGCGCCCCACCCGCTTGAACGTCCGTGTGACCTGCCTGCGCAGCCCGCCACCGCTCAGGCTCACCCGCACGGTCGAGCCGCCGCCCACGAACAGGCGGATCCACGTCCGGCGTGCCGGCCGTGACTCGATCGCATCGGACGGAAGCATGACCATCTGCGGCAGAAGCTCTGCGAGCCGCCCGCGTTCCCCGGCGTCGCCCTTGGGGCCCGCGGCACCGCTCGCGCCCGGGGCACCGGCGGCTCCCGACGCACCTGCGCGGCCACGCGAGCCGCCCGCTCCGTCTTGGCCGTCCGGGCCACGTGCCCCCGCTGCGCCGTCGGCCCCAGCCGTTCCCGTCCCGCCTTGGACACCGTCCGTGCCTGCAGCGCCTGCAGCCCCCTGGCCACCGTCCACGCCCTGCGGGCCGGCCGGGGCGTTGTTGGGGTTGGGGGTCCTCACACGGATTCGATGACCGAAGCCGGACATGTAGATCTCTCCACCGGGGCCGATCAGCACACCGGTCGGCTCCGCGGTGCTGGCGAGCTCGGCCCGCGCGCCGTCTCCGCAGCGGCTCGTGGTCCCACACGTGTCGCCGGTGCCGATGACGGTCGTGATGATGCCGCCCGAGTCGATTCGGCGAACGCGGAACGCCGAGTAGTCGGCGAACACGTAGCCACCCGCGCCGTCGCTGGCGATGCCTGCCGGGAAGCTCAGCGTCGCGCCGGTTGCCAGTCCCCCGTCGCCGCACAGGGCGAGCGCTCCGCAGGCTGCGCCGGTGCCGGCGATCGTCGTGACGGTTCCGTCGCTGGCGACCCGGCGGATACGCCGGTTGTTGAAGTCGCTGATCACGAACGAGCCGTCCGCCGAGGCGACGATCCCGAGCGGCTGGTTGAACGCGGCTGCGGTGGCAGGCCCGCCGTCGCCGCTGAAGGACTGCGTGCCGTTTCCGGCGACGGTCGTGATCGTGCTGGCCGCCGACACGGTGCCGCCGGCGTCGTGCACGACCCTTCGGATCCGGTGGTTGTTGCGGTCGGCGATGTACAGATCGCCGTTCGGCGTCACCGACAGGCCTTCTGGACCTGCCACCTTGGCAGACCCGGCAGGTCCCCCGTCACCGCCGAAGCCTGCCCCGAGCGCGCCGACGACGGTCGTGATCGTGCCTGAGGCATCGACCTTCCGCACTCGGCTCCCGGACCTCTCTGCGATGTAATACGTCACGCCGTCCGGCGCGACGGCGAGTCCCTGAGGTGCGTTCACCGTGGCGGCCGTTGCAGGTCCGCCATCGCCGGTTGAGGCTCCGCTTCCGGTGCCGACGACGGTCGTGATCGTGCCGTCCGGCGCGATCCGCCTGACGCGGTTGCCTTGAACCTCGGCGACGAGCATCGCCCCGTCTGCGATCCACTCCATCGCATAGGGCCAGTTCAGTGCCGCGTTCGCCGCAGGCCCTCCGTCACCAGTGCTCGCAGCAGCGCCGCTCCCCGCGAACGTCGTGATCGTGTTGGTGGCACCTGCCGGAGTGGGCAGACCACACGCTCCGGCGACGCCCAGCAGGAGCATCAGCTTCCGCGCATGAGTCAGGGCAACGCCCGCTGTCGGTTCGGGCCCGTCCATTCCCCACTACCTGACGACCAGCGTGATGCGGTCGGTCGACGACTGCCCGAAGGCATCCTGTCCGGCGACGACAACCCGGTAGCGGCCACGCGCGAGGCGCCCGAAGTCGAGTTGCTTGAGTCCCGAGCGCACGAACACCCGCAGCTGGGTCACGACCTGTCCGTCGGCGATCGCGCGTGCTGACAGCACACCTCCGCTGCTGACGTACACACGCTGCCGCACCCGCCGGCCGTGCGGCCAGACGACGCGTGAGGTGGGAAGGGCCACCGTATGCGGCAACAGCGCCGCGAACGGACCCTGGTCGCCGCGCGGTCCCTGCTCGCCCGCAAGCCCGTCGATGCCGTCGGCCCCGTCGGCACCCGCGTCGCCCTGATCGCCGACTGCGCCTGCGACACCGTCGGGACCGGTGTCCCCGGCCAGACCGTCCTCTCCGGTTGGTCCGGTCGCGCCGGCGGCCCCGGTCGCACCTGCCGCGCCGGCCGCGCCGGCGGCCC
>CAZYMM010000202.1:0-3450 GCA_964648515.1 uncultured Conexibacter sp. | reverse complement strand
ACTTGGCGATCTCCTCGAAGAAGTCGATCTGGGCGTTGAAGAAGAACGACAGCCGTGGTGCGAACGCATCGACGTCGATGCCGCGGTCGACCGCCTGCTGCACATACGTCAGCCCGTTCTTGAGCGTGAACGCGAGCTCCTGCTGGGCGGTCGCGCCGGCCTCGCGGATGTGGTAGCCGGAGATCGAGACGGGGTGCCAGCGCGGCATCTCGTCGGTGCACCACTGCACCATGTCGCCCATCAGCCGCATCGCCGGGTCGATCGGAAAGCACCACTCCTTCTGTGCGATGTACTCCTTGAGGATGTCGGCCTGGATCGTGCCCGCCAGCCGGCCGGCCGGGATCCCCTGGTTCTCGGCGGCGACGACATAGAAGGCGAGCATGATCGCCGCCGGTGCGTTGATCGTCATCGACACCGACACGTCGCCGACGTCGATTCCGGCGAACAGGTCCTCCATGTCGTCGAGCGTGTCGACGGCGACCCCTTCGCGCCCGACCTCGCCGAGTGAGCGCGGATCGTCGGAGTCGTGGCCCATCAGCGACGGCATGTCGAAGGCCGTCGACAGGCCGGTCTGCCCGTGCGCGAGCAGGTAGTGGAACCGCTCGTTGGTCTCCTCGGCGGTGCCGAAGCCTGCGAACTGGCGCATCGTCCAGAGCCGGCCGCGATACATCGACGGGTAGACGCCGCGGGTGAACGGGTAGGACCCTGGAACCCCGATCATCTCCGGCGGGCTGTCCGGCGACGCCAGCGCCGGCACC
The DNA here is from genome assembly GCA_964648515.1 of uncultured Conexibacter sp. Classification (GTDB taxonomy): domain Bacteria; phylum Actinomycetota; class Thermoleophilia; order Solirubrobacterales; family Solirubrobacteraceae; genus Baekduia. Next base: position 2,692 of record CAZYMM010000202.1, on the reverse strand, counting down.
GGTTCGCCGGACAGAGTCAGGAACTCGGCGTCGCGTTCTGGCGTCGCTCCGCAGGCCTCGAGCCATTGCTCATACGCGGTCGGCGTGCCGGTGCTCGGCGTGTGCATGGCGCAATGGTGACGCACGCGGTGGCGACTGCTACGATCCGCCGCGGTCAAGAGTGCCAGCGCCAAGCCCCGGCTCGCTGGCCGGCAACCCTCGTATCTGCGGTGGGGTGCCCCGGGTGAGGACCAGGCTCGTCACAGGCCGTCTGTGGCAGCAAGCGCGGATCCGGCGGAAAGCGGGGTCCCGGATCAACAAAGGACCTCATATGTATTCGCTGGAGCTGGCTCCCGTACCCGTCACAAGCGCGACGTTCGACCGGCCGCTGCTGACGCTCGTCAACACCGATCTCCGTGTCCCCGTGCTCGGCGGCGGCCGGCGCCGCTACGTCGATCTCGATGTCGCCGCGACGGCGCCGGCGCTGGCCACCGTCGCGGCCAGGGCCACGGAGCTGCTGCCGTACGCGGGCAGCGTCCATCGCGGCGCCGGGCTGACGTCGCGCTGGGCGACCGCGCTGCTGACCGACGCCCGCGAGCGGGTCGCGGCAGCGGTCGGGGCTCGCTCCGGTGAGGATCTCGTCGTCTTCACCCGCAACACGACCGATGCGTTCGGGCTGCTCGCGAGCGCCGTCCCGTCCGGCAGCGGCGTCGTCACGCTCGACATCGAGCATCACGCGAACCTGCTGCCCTGGCAGCAGAGGGGCGATCACCGCTGCGTTCCGGCGGCCGCCACGCTCGACGCGACGATCGCGGCGCTCGCGACCGAGCTCGCCGAGCGGCCCGCGGCGCTGCTGGCGGTGACCGGCGCGTCGAACGTCACCGGTGAGCTGCTGCCGGTGCGCGAGCTGGCCAACCTCGCGCACCTGTACGGCGCCCGGATCGCGGTCGATGCCGCCCAGCTCGCGCCGCACGCGGCAATCGATCTCGCCGCGACCGGCATCGACTACGTCGCGTTCTCCGGACACAAGCTCTACGCGCCGTTCGGCGGCGGCGCGCTCGTCGGCCGTCGTGACTGGCTCGACGAAGCAGCGCCCTATCTCGCCGGCGGCGGCGCCGTGCGTGAGGTCACGACGTCGGCCACCGACTGGGCGTTCGGTGCCGAGCGCCACGAGGGCGGCACGCCGAACCTGGTCGGCGCGGTCACGCTCGCCGACGCACTCGACGAGCTGAACGGGCTGCCGACCGGTGCGCTTCAGCAGCACGAGCACGGGTTGCGCGAGCGACTCGAAGCGGGGCTTGCGGCGCTGGCGGGCGTGAGCGTCCAGCGGATCTGGGGCGAGCACGAGACGGGCCGCATCGGCGTCGCCTGCTTCACCGTCGACGGTTATGCGCCGGGTCACGTCGCCGCGTTCCTGTCAGCCGAGCACGGCATCGGCGTGCGCGACGGGCGGTTCTGCGCACACCCGCTGGTGGCGCGGCTCGGGCTGACTGGTCGCGGTGCGGTCCGCGTCTCGCTCGGGGCCGGATCGCGTGCCGCCGACGTCGATCGTCTGCTGACGGCGCTGACGCAGCTGACCCTGGCGGGCACCGTCGCCGCCTACGCGGAGCGGGACGGCCGCTTCGAGCCGACGCACGACGACCGCGCGGCGCCGTCGCTGCTGCGGCTGCGGCCACAGGGTGAGGTGGGAACGGCACCGGCGCCCTGCGCCCGGGCGAGCTGATCTCGCCCCGGCGCGCCGGTCTACTCTTAGGCCGATGGGGAGCACGCTCGACGGCAAGGTCGTGGTCGTCACCGGCGCGGCCGGCGGAATCGGCACCGCGAGTTGCCGTGCGCTGGCCGCCGCCGGTGCGAGCGTCGTCGCCGCCGACACCGACGTCACCGCGGGCGAGCAGATCGCGGCCGAGACCGGTGGCATCTTCGTCTCCTGCGACGTCACCGAATGGGAGTCGAACCTCGCACTGATGGCGACGGCGGCCGAACAGGCCGGCCGTATCGATCACGTCTTCCTCAACGCCGGGATCGCGACGTTCACAAGCGCTGGTGCCGAGTTCGATCCGGTCGCCTACCGGCGCGCGATGGCGGTCAATCTCGACGGTGTGATCTACGGGGCGCAGGCGGCGCTGCCGCACCTGACCGTCGGCGGCGGGTCGGTCGTGGCGACCGCGTCGCTGGCCGGCCTGACCGGAATGCCGGCGGACCCGTACTACACGGCCAACAAGCACGCTGTCGTCGGTTTCGTGCGCGCTGCCGGCCCGCTCTGGGCAGGTGCGCAGGGTGTCCGCGTCAACGCCGTCTGCCCCGGCTTCACAGACTCGGCGATCGTCGACCCGATCCGTGAGGCCGTCGCCGCCGCCGGCATCCCACTGCTCTCGCCCGACGCGGTCGCAGACGTGGTTCTGACGTTGATCGGCGGCACGATGTCCGGTGAGTGCTGGTTCATCCAGCCGGGCCGGCCGGCCGCACCGTTCGAGTTCCGCAACCTGCCCGGTCCGCGCACGGTCGCCGACGGCGACGCGGCGTCGTGACACGTGACCGGCGCCGACGGCATGAGCGGCGCGCCGGCGGCTGATCGCCCGACGGCGGCGGCCGGCGACACGCGCTGCGAGGTCGTTCTGGTCGCGCTGCCCGCCGAGCTCAGCCCGGTGCTGCGGAGCCGACTCGAGCCGCTCACGTTCGGCGACCGGCCGCAGCAGCAGCGTCCGGAGACGCT
>CAZYMM010000201.1:0-3470 GCA_964648515.1 uncultured Conexibacter sp. | reverse complement strand
GGCTCGGGCCGCGCGTGCTCGCGGTCCGTGAGGTGCCGGTGCGCTACGCGCCGCGCTCGCGCTACGGCAGCCCGGAGGCGCTGGCTGGCCTGCGCGCCGGTGTCGCGATCGCGGCCGGCACCGACATCCAGCGTGCGCTGCTCGGCACCGGGGACTACGCGCCGGTCGCCGCCGGCGAGCGGGTGACACAGCTCGTGGCGATCGGCGACCGCGAGACGGTCGTGCCCGGGGTCGGCGTCGACGTAGTCGTCACGCGCGACCGCGGGCCCGGTGCGGGCCGCGCGATGCTGGCGCTCCAGGACGCCGAGGTGCTGGCGGTGCGCCCGGCCCCGGCCGGCCAGCACGATGACGGCCAGCCGCGCGTGTCGGTCGCGCTGCGGACGACCGCGGCGCAGGCGGTCGCGCTCGCCGAGGCCCAGGACTTCGCCCGCGAGCTGCGGCTGCTGCCGCGTGCGCATGCCGACCACCAGCGGTTGCGAAACTCCGCAGGGGTCCCGTAACCTCCGGCGCCGCAGTGTCAGGGGGTGGGCGGCAGGCGTCCATCCGGTGTCCAGCGGCCGGGGGTAACCGCTCAATTCGGGTTCCCAGGGGCCGATACCGAGGTTGAGTTCCCATGCGCATCCACACACGTGTCCTGTTCCCGCTCCTGCTCGCCGTGCTCGCGTTCGGCGCGTCTGCGAGCCTCGCGTCGGCGAAGGCGACCAAGAAGGTGGCCAAGAAGTCGCCCTACCCGGTAATCACCGCTGTCTCGCCGCGCTACGTCCAGGTCGGTGACTACCTGACCGTCAAGGGCCGGAATTTCCGGCCCGGTGTGCTGCGCTCGAGCGTCGCCTTCTATCGCCCGGGGCGGCGCGTCGTCTTCATCAAGGCGATCCAGGCCTCGAAGACCAAGCTCAAGGTCCCGATCACCGAGAAGGTGCTGCCGCTGTTCACCGATGCGCAGACGACGAAGCGCTGGATCAAGTTGCGCGTCATCGGCTACAAGATGGGCAAGTCGTGGACCAAGATGAGCCGCTCGGTCAACATCAATCCGCTCGTCAAGATCGACCCGAACGCGCCGCCGCCGCCGCCGAAGGCACTCGACCAGATGACCTGCCCCGAGCGCGCGGCCGCCAACCCCGGCGGCGACGAGGACAAGGACACGATCCCGAACTGGATGGAGAAGCGCTACGGGACCGACCCCTGCAAGGCCGACACCGACGGTGACGGCGTCAGCGACGGGTTCGAGATCTGGTCGGCGTTCGACCTCAACAACGCGCCCTACACGCTCGACCCGGACGCCGCCTACACGCCGTTCACCAAGCCGTCGGCCAACCCGCTCGATCCCAACGACGCGAACATGGACTTCGACGGTGACGGCCTGACGATGATCCAGGAGTACAAGCTCTGGGTCGCGGGCGGCTCGCCGTTCCCGAAGCTCAACTACAGCGACGGCCAACAGGCGACCGGCGGCGTCGTACCGGCATCGGGGCCGAACGACCCGCTCGACCTCAACGGCGACGGCGTGCTGACCGATGAGGAGCGCGACTTCGACGGTGATGGGCTCTCGAACCTGGTCGAGTTCAACACCACCGGCACCCGCGAGTGGTGGAACAAGATCAAGTGGCGCAAGCCGCACCAGACCGGCAACGAGGCGATCACCGAGCTGCCGTACCCGACGATCTTCCCCGAGCTCGATCCGACCAACCGCGACACCGACGGCGACGGCATCCCCGACGGCGCCGACGACCAGGATCTCGACGGCGTCAGCAACTTCATCGAGATGCAGCTCGGCCGTACCAAGACCGGGCTGCGCGTCCAGCCGTTCAATCCCTGCCTGCCGAACCTGCACGCGCCGAACTGCATGCGCAATCAGCCGATGCAGAAGGCCTTCCCGCCGTTCGACGGCGATGAGAACACGCCGGCGACGGTCCGCACCAACGGCCCGTGGTTCTTCGCCGACTTGAGCAACGCGGTTCCGTCTCCCGACTTCGGCACCGACAACCCGGCGCCGACCAACGTCGACGACTACACCTGGGTTCGCTGGCCGTGGAACAGGGTCATCGACACCAGCCAGGCGCCGCAGCTGAACGAGAAGTGGGACGGCCGCACCGGACTCTCGCCCGCGACGCCGTAGCGCCGGACGTCCGCCGACGGACATAGAGGGGGGAGAGAACCGCCACCCACGGCCCTATTGAGGGCATGGGCGCAGCCGGACCCGAGTTGGAGATCGCCGTGGAGCCGCTCGCCGAGCGGCTCCACGCGCGTCTGATCGACGAGGCCGGCGCGGGCGCGGAACTCGCCCTCGAGCCGCTCATAGAGGCGCTGGTCGAACGCGAGGCGGCGGTGCTCGACGGCGCCGGACGCGCCGCGCTCGTCCGGTCGCTGCTGCGCCGGGCCCGCGGGCTCGGGCCGCTCGAGCCGCTGCTCGCCGACCCGCGCGTCGACGAGATCGTCGTCAACGGCTGCGGCGCCGGAGCCGTCTTCGCCGAGCGCGGCGGGCGGCTGGAATCCACCGCCGCCGGCTTCTCGTCGGAGGCCGAGCTGCGGGCGCTGATCGACCGCATCCTCGGCCCGCTCGGGCGGCGCGTCGATGAGAGTTCGCCCTACGTCGACGCGCGACTGCCCGACGGTTCGCGCGTCAACGTCGTGCTGCCGCCGCTGGCGCTCGACGGGCCGCTGCTCACGATCCGCCGCTTCCGCGAGCACGGTCTTGACGCCGCCGCGCTCGTGGCCTGCGGCAGCTGGGACCCTGCGCTGCGCGAGCTGCTCGAGGACGCGGTCGCGGCGCGACGCGCGATCCTCGTCAGCGGCTCGACCGGCGCCGGCAAGACGACGGCGCTGAACGCGCTGTCGGCGTTCATCGACCCGGCCGAACGGGTCGTGACGATCGAGGACACCGCCGAGCTGCGGCTGCGGCTGCCGCACGTCGTGCGGCTCGAGACGCGCCCGGCCGGCGTCGACGGCCGCGGCGAGGTGACGATCCGCGACCTCGTCCGCAACGCGCTGCGAATGCGGCCCGACCGGATCGTCGTCGGCGAGGTGCGCGGCGGCGAGGCGCTCGACATGCTCGGGGCGATGACGACCGGCCACGCGGGCTCGCTCTCGACGATCCACGCCGGCGATCCACAGGCGGCGCTGCTGCGGCTGCAGACGCTGGCGCTGATGGCCGGCGTGGGACTGCCCGCCGCCGCGATCGGAGGGCTGATTGCGGATGCCGTCGACCTCGTCCTCCACGTCCGCCGCGAGCCCGACGGCCGACGGCGCGCCGTCTGCCTGGCCGAGGTCGGTCGCTCGGACACCGGCCCGGTCGCGAGCGTGATTCACAAGGCACCGGCGTGAGCGCCGCCGCGATCACGGCCGCAGTCGCGGCGGCGACCGCTGTCTGGGCGGCGTGGGATGCGCTTGCGGTGCTGGCCGGGTGGGGGCACGGCGGTGCGCTGAGCCGGCTGATCGCGCGCGACCTGCTCGGGTTCGCGTTGGTGCAGGTA
>CAZYMM010000200.1:0-3481 GCA_964648515.1 uncultured Conexibacter sp. | reverse complement strand
GAGGTCTTCGGCCTGCTCGGCCCGAACGGGGCCGGCAAGACGACGACGGTCGAGATCCTCGAGGGCTACCGCGAGCGCACATCCGGCGAGGCACTGGTCTTGGGACTCGATCCCGGCCGCGACTGGGAGCGCCTGCGCGGCCGCGTCGGGATCGTGCTGCAGTCGAGCGGCCTCTGGCGCCAGATCCGTGTGCGCGAGGCGATCGAGCACTGGGCCGCACTCGCAGACCACCCCCGCCCGGTCGAAGAGGTGCTGGAGCTCGTCGGCCTGACCGACGATTCCGAGACGCTCGCTCGCCGGCTGTCGGGCGGCCGGATGCGGCGGCTCGACTTCGCGCTGGCGCTGGTCGGAGACCCCGAGCTGCTGTTCCTCGACGAGCCGACGACCGGTTTCGATCCCGAGGCGCGGCGCGACTGTTGGGAGGTCGTACGCTCGCTGCGTGCGCTCGGCAAGACCGTACTGCTGACGACCCACTACCTCGACGAGGCGCAGGCGCTCTGCGACCGCGTGGCGATCATCCAGCATGGCCGCGTCGTCGCACTCGGCCCGCCAGGCGAGCTCGGGCCCGGCGGTGCGCGCACGATCGTCCGCTGGCGGACCGAGGCGATGGGCGCGGACGCGCCCGAGCAGCGGCGCGAGCTCGACGACCCCGTACCGCTGGTCCACGAGCTGACGAGCGCAGCGCTGGGCGGCAACCCCGGTGCGCGACTTCTCAGCCTCTCGGTGACGCAGCCGACGCTCGAGGACGTCTATCTGGAACTGACCGCCGGCGCGGCCGGGGACGGCGGCTGATGGCGCGCGTGCTGAGGCTCTCCTGGCGCCAGCTGCTGCTCGAGCAGCGACTGTTCTGGCGCAACCCCGCCGCCGCCTTCTTCGGTGTCGTACTGCCGCTGATCTTCCTGGCGCTGTTCGGCGCCGTGTTCGCCGGCAACCGCGCGAACCTCGACCGGCTCGTGCCCGGCGTCGCGGGCATGTCGATCGCCGCCAACACGTTCGCGTCGCTGGCGATGGCGCTGCCGATCCTGCGCGACCAGGGCGTGCTGAAGCGGATCCGCGGCTCGGCGCTGCCGGTCCCGGCCTACATCGCCGGCCTGGTCGGATCGGCGGTCGTCAACGCCGTCGTCCAGGTCGTGGTCGTGATCGTCGCCGGCCGGCTGTTCCTCGGCACGCCCTGGCCGCCGCTGCCGCTGCAGCTGGTGGCGATGGTGCTGCTCGGCGTGCTCTGCCTGTCGGCGGTCGGTATCGCCTACGCGCACGTCATCCCCAGCGCCGAGGCCGCCTCGCCCTACATGAACGTCGTCTTCCTGCCGGCGCTGTTCATCTCCGGCACCTTCTTCGATCCCAGCCACACGCCCGCGTTCCTGCGCAACGTCGCCGAGGCGCTGCCGCTGGCCCACATCATCGACGGGCTCGAGCGCACGATGGTCAGCGGCCGCCCGCTGTCGACGATCGGCTCGGGTCTGCTGGTGATCGGGCTGTGGACCGTCTTCGGGCTGTGGTTCGCGGTGCGCGGCTTCCGCTGGGAAGGCCGCGGCAGCTGAGTTCTCAGCCGACGAGTGTCAGGACACTAGCCAGGGCTCGGGCGGCACCCCATCCACTGTCCCCGCCGTCTGACGCAGGCCGCCGGCGCCCGCCTCCCACTCGGCTCGCAGCATGCCGACGATCGCGACGTCGAGCTGGGCGTCGCCGTGGCGATGCCAACGGCGCAGCACGCCCTCGTGGACGAAGCCGACCTTCTCCAGCGCCCGCACCGAGCGGCCGTTGAGCGGGTTGGCGTAGGCGCTGATCCGCTCCATCCCGCAGACCGTGAACGCGAGCTGGGCGATCAGCGCCTTGGCCTGCCCGTTGATGCCGCTGCCCCAGTGCTCGCGTCCGATCCAGGTCCCGACGACCGCGCGCCGGTCACGGCGGCTGAGCTCGGTCAAGCCGGTCACGCCGACGACCCCGTGCTCGTGGTCGTCGATCACGAAGTCGATCTGCGTGCCCGACTCGCGGCGCTGACGCTGATCGCCGATCCAGGCCAGCGGCTGCTCGGCGCGCTCATACGGACCCCAGGAGAACCACCGGGTGACCGCCTCGTCGGAGGCTTGGGCCAGCAGCGCCTCGGCGTCGCCGGGGGCCGGGTAGCGCAGGGTCAGGGTCGGGCCGGTCAGCTCCATCGCCCACAGTCTCGCAACCGGCGTCCTACCCTGTGCTGGTGATGGAACCGGAGCAGGAGCGGGAGGACACGCTGGCGCCGATCGATCTGGTCGTCACCGCCGGCCCGCTCGACCCGATCATCGAGACGCTGCGCGACGTGCTGCACCGCTCCGGCGCGCTGCGCGCGATCGCCGCACTGGACATCGACCCGCCGGTGATCATCGACGCCGGACGGCTGAAGCCGATCGAGATCCGCACGCTCGAGCGGATCACGCACCTGCCGCACGCGACCCCGCTCGACGCCGATCCGATCTCCGCCGACCTGCACCTCGTCCAGCCGCCGCCGTTCGAGGCCGACGCGGAGACCGGCGAGGTGATCGGGACGCTCGGCGCGCTCGACATGCTCGCCGACGCCGCCGCCGAGATCGCGGCGCGGCTCGGCGGCGGCTCGGTGATCGTCTGCCAGTACGCGACGACCGACCCCGACTGCCCGCTGGCGCTGACCGCCCGCAGGGGCGAGCCGGTGCTCGTCACGATCGGCGAGGCCGAGTTCGAGCTGCCGCCCAAGAACGAGCGCTGACGCCAACCGGCTGAAGCCGACGTATTCGCCGCCCTTAGGACTTCGCGTCAGCGATCGACCCGAGCCCGCCGCGAGTTCGCGCAGCGAACTCGCAGTCCTCGGAACTTCGCGCTAGCGAAGTTCCGAGGACGTCTTCTTGAGTAGCTGGCGGGCGATGATCAGCAGCTGGATCTGCTGCGTGCCCTCGAAGATGTCGAGGATCTTCGCGTCACGGGCGCGCTTCTCGATCAGCGTCTCCTCGCTGTAGCCGAGCGCTCCGGCGAGCTGCACGCAGCGCAGCGCGATCGAGACGCAGGTGCGGCCGGCCTTGGCCTTGGCCATCGACGCCTGGAGCGAGTTCGGCTTGCTGTTGTCGGCCATCCACGCCGCCTGCAGCGTCAGCAGGTAGGCGGCCTCGTAGTCGGCCTCCATCTCCAGATAGGCGGCCGCGGCCGCGCTCTGCAGCGCCGCCGGCCTGTCGTAGTCGACCGCGATCCCGGCCTCGTCGAGCCGTTCCTTGAGATCCTCGAGGCAGCCGCGGGTCAGGCCGACCGCCATCGCCGCGACCAGCGGCCGCGTGTTGTCGAAGGTCTGCATCACGCCGGCAAAGCCCTTGTCGGTGCGGACCTCGGGATCGCCGAGCAGATCCTCCTTGGGCACGCGGCAGTCGACGAGCCGGAAGGCGGCCGTGTCCGACGCGCGGATCCCGAGCTTGTGCTCGAGCCGCTCGAGGATCATCCCCGGGTTCGAGCGCTCGACGACGAACGACTTGATCGCGGCGCG
>CAZYMM010000199.1:0-3514 GCA_964648515.1 uncultured Conexibacter sp. | reverse complement strand
CGAGGTCGAGGTCGTTGTCGAGCTGCTGGTAGACAGACAGCGTCAGCGTCGAGGTTCGGCCCTGGACGTTGCCGGCGAAGATGATCGTCGCACCGAACTCGCCGATCCCGCGCGCGAACGAGAGCACCCAGCCGGCCGCCAATCCGCCGAGCGAGAGCGGCAGCGCCACGCGCCAGAAGGCGCGAGTGGGGGAGTGGCCGAGCGTGCGCGCCACATCGGTCAGGTCAGAGTCGACCGACTCGAAGGTCGCGACCGCCTGGCGCAGATAGAACGGCGAGGCGACGAAGACGATCGCGATCACGACCGCCCAGGGGCCGAACGGCAGCACGACGCCGATTCGCTCCAGCGTCTTGCCGAACAGTCCGCCCTGCGCGTAGGCGGCCAGCAGTGCGATGCCGGCGACGGCCGGCGGCAGCACCAACGGCAGCTCGCAGAGCGTCAGCAGCAGGTTGCGGCCGCGGAACCGGCGCGTGGCCAGAAACCACGCCGCCGGCGTTCCGAGGCCGATGATGATCAGGTTGGCGGCGAGGTTGGTCTTGGCGGTGACCCAGATCGCGTCGCGCACCGGCGGCTGGCGCAGCAGCGAGGGCACCTGGCTCAGCGGCGTCTGGATCAGCAGCGCGGCCAGCGGCACCGCCAGGAACAGCACGAGCACCCCGAGCGCGAGCGCTGTCGCCCAGCGTGCCACCTCAGCGCCGCGGCAACCCGAAGCCAAACCGCTTCAACATCTGGCGCCCGCGCCGGGAGCGGATCTGGTCGAGCAGCCGCTGTGCGCCGCGACCGTCGCCACCCTGGCGCCGCACGATGCAGCCCTGGTATTGGACCGCCGGCTGCGCCCAGCGCGGCACGAACAGCTGAGCGACACGATCGGGCACGGTGCGCGCGTCGGTGACGTAGACGAAGCCGGCATCGGCGCCGCCGAACGCGACCTGCGAGAGCACCTGACCGACGTTCGACTGCTGCGAGACCCGGTTGTTGTTCAGCACCGAGCTGAGCCGCAGCCGCCGCAGCAGCCTGCGCGTGTAGTCGCCGATCGGCACCGCCGCGTTGCCGATCGACAGGTTCAGCCCACCGCGGCGCAGGCCGTAGACGGTACGGATCCCGCGCGGATCGCCCTTGGGCGTGATCAGCACGAGCCGGTTGGTCGCAAAGGTCACCGGCCGGGTGCAGCGGCCCTTGGCGTAGAGCGCCTGCGCCTCCTGCGGCGAGGCCGACAGGAACAGGTCGGCCGGCGCGCCACGCTCGATCTGGAGCTGGAGCGTGTTCGATCCGCCGAACGCGTAGGTCGGGGTGCGATCGATCTCCGGCAGCACCTTGGTCAGCGAGGTTGCGGCGTAGACGTTGAGCGCCCCTGCCGCGGCCGGGGCGGCGAGCGCGGCGGCGGCGATCAGCAGGGCGATGGCGGGCAGGCGGCGGGTCATGACGGCTCCTTGATGTACTTGTCCAGTCGCTCACCGGCGACGTCGAGGTCGATGGCGCCCGGCATGCCGCCGAGCGGGCGGCCGGCGATCCGGGCGAACGTCGCGCGGTTGCGGCTGGAGGCGGCCAGCATCCTGCCGAGCAGCAGTCGCGTGACCGGGTCGGCGACGTCGATCAGGCCGTCGAGGTAGGTGCCGGTGAGCAGCGCCTCGAGCTCGATCGCGGTGGCGAGCGCGGTTGCGCGCGAGGAGACCGGGACGACTCGCTCGAACGCGCCGGAGTGGATCAGGTCCTGCTGCTCGAGTCCGGCGTTGATGCGCGTGACGTTCGCCAGGTGCTGGCGGCCGGCCTCACGCAGCAGCCCCTTCTCGGTCCGGCTCCAGGCGCCGGCGATCCGCAGCGAGTTGCCGTAGCAGCGGGCGGCGACGCCCTCGGCGACACCGGCGAAGGTCAGGAAGGCGACGTCATCGCCCTGCGGGGACGGTCGTGCCGCCGCGGCGGGGCGTGTGCCCAGCGCGAGCGCGGCGGTGGCTGAGGCTGCGGCGGTGAACACCTCGCGGCGTGTTGAAGCTAGGTAATGCCTATGCACGAGCGAGATGTAATCACATCGGTCGTGCGGACGCAATCACATCGGTCGTGCGGACGCGGCGCCACCTCTGCGCGACGGAGGCCGCCAACGGTCGCGCGGATGGTCCGCGTGCGCACCAGACGGCCGCTCCGGCGTGGACAGGGCGGTGGGTTGGAAGTAGCCTGCGCGACGCTCTGGCGGGACGACGTCCGACCGTCGGTTCTGATACTGTGCCGCACAACGATTAGCCGGACAAGTATTTTCCGGCGCAACTTTCCCCGGCACAACGAAGGACGGGCACCATGAGCGATCTTCAGCAGATCTCGTCGAGCGGGCCGGCGGCCGAGGCCGCCGCGACAGGCGCGGAGTCGATCTCCCCCGAGGGCAAGCGGGTCCTGATCGTCGCCACGTGCGTCTTCGCGCTCTTCTTCGCGGTCTGGGTGATGTTCTCGATCGTCGGCATCAAGATGCGCAAGGAGCTCGGCATCTCCGACGGGCAGTTCGCGCTGCTGACCGCGATCCCGGTGCTGACCGGCGCCGTGATCCGCGTCCCGGTCGGCGTGATCGCCGACAAGATCGGCGGTCGCAAGACGATGATCGCGCTGCTCCTGATCGTCGCGATCCCCGTCTATCTGCTGAGCCGGGTCCACAGCTACGGGATGGCGCTGGTGATCGCGCTCTTCATCGGTCTCGCCGGCTCGTCGTTCGCCGCCGGCGTCGCCTGGGTCTCGGCCTGGGTGCCGGCCGAGAAGAAGGGCTTTGCGCTTGGGATCTTCGGCATGGGCAACATCGGTGCATCACTGACGCAGCTGATCGCGCCGACGCTGGTCACGGTGGTCGCCGCGGGCGGGATCGCCGGCGGTGTGATCGGCGGCGGCTGGCGCTTCGTACCGGGGCTCTACGCGGCGCTGCTCGTGCTCGCCGCGATCGTCGTGCCGTTCATCACGCCTCGTCACGACCGCACGCCGGGCGGCAGCCGCGGATTCGCCGAACTGCTGGCGCCGCTGCGCTACGTGCGCGTCTGGCGCTTCGGCTTCTACTACATGACGGTCTTCGGCGCCTTCGTCGGCGTCTCGCTGTGGCTGCCGAAGTACTACGTCGATGTCTACGACCTGAAGCTGCGCGCCGCCGGCTTCCTTGCCGCGAGCTTCGTGATCGTCGCCAGCCTGCTGCGCCCGGTCGGCGGCGCGCTCGCCGACCGCTACGGCGGCCGCACGATCATGCTCGTGTCGCTCGGTACGGCGGCCACCGCCTCGTTCGCGCTCAACTTCCCGCTCTCGTTGACCTGCTTCGTCGCAGTCGTCCTGCTGCTCGCGATTGGACTCGGACTCGGCACCGCCGCCGTCTTCACCTACATCCCGCAGTACTTCCCCAACGATGTCGGCGCGGTCGGCGGCCTCGTCGGCGCAATCGGTGCAATCGGCGGCTTCATCTTGCCTCTGACCTTCGCTCTGGTGCAAGATCTGACGGGTAAGCCGCAGACCGTCTTCCTGGTTCTGCTCGCGCTCGTCTTCTACTCGGCGATGT
>CAZYMM010000198.1:0-3596 GCA_964648515.1 uncultured Conexibacter sp. | reverse complement strand
GGCGGAGCCCATCGTCACACCCACCCACCAGACGCGACGTTCGCGAAGCGAACTCACAATGACAACGGGCGGAGCCCATCGTCACACCCACCCACCAGACGCGACGTTCGCGAAGCGAACTCGCAATGACAACGGGCGGAGCCCGTTGTCACACCTTCTTGACCTGGTCGAAGCCGACCTCGGCCGGCGTCTCGCGGCCGAAGATCGAGACCAGCACCTTCAGCTTCTGGGCGTCCTGGTTGATCTCCGAGATCTCACCGGAGAAGTCAGACAGCGGCCCGGCGATGACCTTGACCTGCTCGCCGATCGCGAACTGAGCGCGCGTCGCGACCTTCTGGGCGACCTCACGGTGCAGCAGCCGGTCGACCTCCGGCTGGGTCAACGGCACCGGCTCGCCGGCCGAGCCGACGAACGACGTGACGCCGGGCGTGCCCTTGACGAGCTGCCAGGAATCTTCGTTGAGATCCATATTGACGAGCACGTACCCGGGCATCGTCCGCTGCTCCTTGGTCTGCTTCTGGCCGTCCTTCATCTCCGAGACGGTCTCGGTCGGCACGACGATCGTGCGGATCGCGCGCTTCTGGCCGAGTGAACTGGCGCGGTGCTCGAGGTTGGACTTGACCTTGTTCTCGTGCCCGGAGTAGGTGTTGACGACGTACCAGCGATACATGGGGGGTCTTCCGTTAGACGATGAAGTCGACGAGCTTCTGTGCGGCCCAGTCGGCCAGTCCGAGATAGACGCCGATGACGATCACGAAGCCGATCACGACCGCGGTCGCCTGGGCGACCTGACGGCGGTCGGGCCACTGCACGCGGCGCAGCTCGGCCCAGGAGGCCCGCAAGAACTGGACGAAGCGCGGGCCGCCGCCCGACTCGCGGGCGCTGACCTTGCGGCCCCGCGTCGCGGCCAGCGCGTGATCGTCCTCGTCGATCGTCCCGTCGCCGGTCAGATCGCCCTCAGCGTGCAGCGCCTGCTGCTCGAGCTCGAACTCATCGACGTGCGCTCCCTCGGTCGCCGCGACGATCTCACGTGCCTCGTCGGCGCCGGCCGAGCTGTGCTCGAGCTCGACCGGGACGTGCTCGTCGGGGTCGATCTCGGGCTCCTGCCCGAGCGAAGACTCGAGCGCCTCCGGCTCGTCGTCGGGCTCGCGGGTGTGGTCGTCGGTCATGCGGCGCCCGGGGTCAGCGGGTCTCGCGGTGATCGGTGTGCGCGCGACACCACTTGCAGTACTTCCGGATCGTGATCCGGTCGGGCGTGTTGCGCTTGCTCTTGTTGGTCTGATAGTTGCGGCGCTTGCAGTCCTCGCAGGCGAGGGTAACTGCGATGCGCACGTCTCCGCGGGCCATGCTCCGGCTCCCGTCGAGGTGGGGTCACAGAAACGACCCGCCGGGGGCGAGTCGCCCCATCACTCTAGCCGATCGGCGGTTGCTACAGTTGCCGGTCGCATGGCAAGGCGCCCGATCAGACCGACGAGCGGACCGATCCGCAGAAAGCACCGGCCCGCAGAGGAGCTGGAGAAGATCAGCTACCTCGATCCAGAGAACCTGAAGCAGTTCCTGACCTCAAGGGGACGGATCCGCTCGCGCCGCCAGACCGGTCTTCCGCGCCGCGACCAGGCCCGTCTCGCACGCGAGATCAAGCGGGCCCGCGAGCTGGCGCTGCTGCCGTACGTCGTGCCGGAAGCCGAGAGCAGCACCGGCCGCGGCCGCGGCCGCCGTCGTCGCGACGACGACTGAATTGCAGCCACCCCATCGCCCCCACACGGGCGACCGAAGGTCGGGCCGGCGTGAAAGCACGTAGTTTTCCGCCGCATGGACACGCTGCGTACCGGCCCGACATCGCCGTTCGGGACTGAACACGACGAGCTGCGAGCCTCGATCCGGGCGTTCGTCGAAGCCGAGTTGGCGCCGCACGCCCGCGAGTGGGAGGAGGCGCGCTCGTTCCCCGACAGCGTCTTCCCTGCGCTCGCCGGGCAGGGGCTGCTCGGACTCAAGTTCCCCGAGTCGCTCGGAGGGCAGGGCGGCGACGAGCTGCACGAGGCGGTGCTGATCGAGGAGCTGGCGCGCTCGGGATCGGGCGGGGTCGCGGCCGGCATCGGCGCGCACTGTGAGATCGCCTGCACCCCGGTGTTCACGTTCGGCACTCCCGGCCAACACGAGCGCTACCTGCGACCGGCGATCGCGGGCCGCACGATCGGGGCGCTCGCGATAACCGAGCCGGACGCCGGCTCGGACGTCGCGTCGCTGCGGACGACGGCGACGGCCACCGAGGGCGGCTGGACAGTCAGCGGCGAGAAGACCTACATCACCGGCGGGGTCCGCGCCGACTTCTACGTGACCGCCGTCCGCACCAAGCCGGAGGGGGGCCACGGCGGCATCTCGTTCCTGATCGTCGACCGCCAGGAGGCCGTCACGGCGAGCCCGCTGCGCAAGCTCGGCTGGCATGCGTCCGACACCGCCACCCTGGCCTTCGACGAGGCCTTCGTGCCGTCCGAGAACCTGCTCGGCGAGCTTCACGGCGGGTTCAAGCTGATCATGGCCAACTTCGGCTGGGAGCGGCTGACGATGGCGCTCGGCGCGGTCGCGGCGATGGAGCTGGTGCTCGAGCGGACGCTCGGCTACACGCGTGAGCGGCAGGCGTTCGGCCGGCCGCTGACCGGCTTTCAGGCCACGCGCCACCGCCTCGCCGACCTCCGCGCCGCCGTCCACATCGCCCGCTGCGTGACCTACGACGCCCTCCAGCGCCACATCGTGCGCGATCCGACCGCGACCGAGGCGATCGTGATCGCCAAGCTGCACACCCAGCGCGCGGCCTGCGAGTTGATCGACGCCTGCCTGCAGCTCCACGGCGGCGCCGGCTACATGGAGGAGTACGAGATCGAACGGGCCTGGCGCGATGCACGCCTCGGACCGATCGGCGGCGGCACCGACGAGATCATGCGCGAGATCCTGAGCAAGTTGATGGGCCTCTGACGCGATCGCGGCTCCTGCGCTACAGTCGCCGCTTGGTGAGAATCAGTCTCATTTGCATAGTGGTTGCGCTGACGGCGCTGCCGCTGCACGCCACCGCCGCATCCGCCGCCGCGCCGGCGCCCGCGCCGATCGCACACGAGGCCGAGCAGCACGAGCCCGAGGCGCGGGCCGCGCACGTCGGCGGCGAGCAGACCGCACGTGCGCTGCTCGTGATCGCACTGCTGGCGATCGCTGCCGGTTCGGTCGGAATCTGGGTCGTGCTGCGCGGGCTCAGCTTCTACGTCCATGCCGCCGGAGCGTCGACGTTCCCGGGTCTGGTGCTCGCTGCCGGCCTCGGACTTGCGCCGCTGCTCGGCGCCGCGCTGGCCGCGATCGTCGTCGGTGCGCTGCTGGCGCTGCTGCTGCGCCGCGATCCGGAGAACAGCGACGGCGAGACGGCGGTCGTGCTGGCGGGCGCGCTGGCGGCCGGGACGATCCTCGCGACCGTCCTCGACGGGCGCGGCGCGATCGGGTCCGGTCTGTTCGGCAGCGTGCTGGCGATCGTCGGCGGCGCGCTGCTGCTGCCCGCCGTCGCGGCGGTGCTGCTGCTGGCCGCCGGGCCCGGCCTGGCGCGGCGCTGGCTG
>CAZYMM010000197.1:0-3601 GCA_964648515.1 uncultured Conexibacter sp. | reverse complement strand
GCGCCGTCGCGCAGATCGTCCGCATCCTGCTCGACAACGCGGTCCGCTACGCCGAGCACCGCGTCAGCGCGACGGTCGGCGCCGCCGGCGGCCAGATCACCGTGACGGTCGCCGATGACGGCCCCGGCGTCCCCGCCGACGAGCGCGATCAGATCTTCAGCCGCTTCTCACGCGGTTCGGCGCCCGCAGGCGGCGGCTTCGGCCTCGGCCTGGCGATCGGTCGCGAGCTCGCCGACCGGATGGACGGCGAGCTGGCCCTCGACGGGCAGACCGGCGGCGGCCGCTTCATGCTCACGCTGCCGGCCGCGCCGGCGGCGTAGGCGCGCCGCGGCGCAACCGTCGCCGCACAGCGACGATGCCGCCGAGGGCGACGACCATCCCGACGACGATGATGACCGCGGTGCCCTTCGGCCCGAGCAGCGCAGCGGTGCCGGCGACGGTCGCAGCCCAGCAGAGCGCGCCGGCGGCGTTGGCAACCGCGAACCGCTTCCACGGCATCAGCGAGGCGCCGGCGAGCAGCGCTGCGACGACGCGCACCCCCGGCAGCCAGCGTCCGGCGAAGACGGTCAGCGTGCCGTAGCGCGCGAAGTAGCGGTCGGCACGCTCGACGGCGTGACGGCGGTGACCAGCCACTCGCTGGGTACGGGGATCAACACGAGGACAGCTTGCCGCATGCCGATCGCGGCCGGCCGGGGCCTAACGACATTCCAATCTTCTGTGCCCTGGTCGGTAATGGGTCCGCTCTTAGTTTGCGAGCTGTCAGTTGCAGCCCCACTTTTTGAGCCAGGAGTCAGAGCGATCATGTCGACCAGCAGCACCGCCACCGAGTACGAAGTGATGTTCGATGTTCACGAGACGCCGGAGTGCCCGGACAGCGGTATCCCGGCCGGGTCGGCGGCGTTCACCGAGTCGCGTGCGGCGTATGCGCTGACCGGTCTGACGGTCGTGCTGCCGTGCTTTAACGAGGCCGACAACGTCGCCGACGCGGTCCGTGCGGCGACCCGTGCGGCACGTCGCTGCGCCTCCTCCTACGAGGTCATCGTGATCGACGATGGCAGCAGCGATGACACCGCACGGATCACCGGTGAGCTCGCCGTTCATGACCCGAACGTCCGGCTCGTCGTGCACCCCGAGAACCTTGGTTACGGTGCGGCGCTGCGGTCGGGGATCGAGGCCGCACGGATGCCGTGGGTGCTGCTGACCGACGCCGATCTGCAGTTCGATCTCGGCGAGCTCGAGAACTTCCTGCCGGCCGCCCGCAACGCAGACCTCGTTGCCGGCTGGCGGATCCTGCGCCAGGACCCCGCGCACCGCCGCGCGAACGCGGCGGCCTGGAACTGGCTCGTGCGGCGCGTCGTCGGAGTTCCGGTCCGTGACGTCGATTGCGCGTTCAAGCTGATCCGCCGCGACATGCTCGACAACATCGAGCTGGTCTCCGGCGGTGCGATGCTCAGCACCGAGCTCGTGATGCGACTGCATGCGGCCGGCGCCCGGATCGAGGAGATCGGTGTTCACCACCGCCCCCGCGTCGCCGGCGAGCAGACCGGAGCGAACCCCCGCGTCATCGCCCGCGCCTTCCGCGAACTGGCAACACTGCACCACACACTCAAGACCACGGCCGCCTGATGTCTGCGCGGCCACTACAGATCCAGCGGCACGCCAAGGGCCCGCGCCTGTTCGTCTTCGGGCTGCGCCTGCACGAGTGCCACGCGGGCCTGGCGCTGCTCGTCGCCGTGACCACCGCCCTCGTCTTCGAGGCGTCGTTGTGGCCGTCGGTCATCTGCGGCGCGATCGCGGCCTGGATGATCGTCAAGGACTACCGTGATCTGCGGGCCGCGACCCGCGACACCGCGTCGTGGTCGTGGTGGATCCACCGCGTCAGCGCCTGATCGGCAAGGGCGTCACAATCGCCCGCGTGCAGGTGACGAGAGCCCGGATCGCCGCCGCCGCAGCCGTGCTCGCGCTGGCGGTGCTCGCCGGACTCGGCCTCTGGACCGGACGCGGCGGCGATGCGGTCAGCGACCTCGCCGGCCGCCTCGACCTGGTCGAGCCGGGCCCGCTCGAGCTGCGACTCGGCGGCCGGCTCTGGAACGACCGCACCACCTTCGACGACGAGGGCGCACCCGATCTGGCCTACGTCAGCGGCGATGAGCCGCTGACCGTGCAGGTCACCACCCGTCAGGGGCACCGGCCGCGCTCGCTGCGCCTGACGATCGACGGACGGACGCGCCAGCACCGCAAGCTGTGCGCCGCGTTCGGCTGTCGCCGCCCGGCCCGGATCGTGCTGCGCCCGCCGCTGCGCGGGCTGAGGCCCGGCCGCCACAGGATCGTCGTGTCGGCACGCGCCGCCGGCGGCAAGCCGACCGTGACGACCAGGTTCGACATCACGATCGCCCGCCGGCTCCCGCGTCTGCGCGAGGCCGAGGCGCTGTCCCGCCGGGGTGAGTCACCGGATCCGGCGATCACGTTCGCCGATGCGAGCGTCCGGCGACAGGCACGGATTGCGATCGCGCGTGCGCGCCGTCGCGACGGCCTGCTCGCCCGGGTCGCACCGGCAGTGACCACAAGGACGGTGGCGGTCGGACGGCTGACCGATCACGGGCGTCCGACCGGCGAGACGACGCTGCTGCGGATCGCCCGGCCGCGGCCGGTTCACGGGCTGCTCGTGCCCTCCGGATCGCGCGGTGCGGGCTCGGTTCGCTTCTCCTCGCCGGCGCTGCGTGACCTGCTCGTCGACACGACCGGCGGGCGCGTCGTCGCGGTCGAACCCGGCCCCGACTCGCAGACCTCGTCCTGGGACGGCCCGAAGCCGCCCGCTTCGGCCAAGGGTTTGGCGCCCGCGGGCCGGATCCGCCTGGTGCGGCTCTCGGATCGCGGCCCTGCGTTCCTGAACTACGACGGCGGCCCAAACTTCGCCGCCGGCGACCGCGACTGGCCGGTGTCGCTGATCTTCACCGGCCATGCCACGATCGCCAAGGTCAAGCGCAACCTGCGCGCGATCGGCCTGACCCGCCGCGGCGGGACCCGCTACCTCGCCTACAGCACGGCCGGCGCCAGCCCGCGCTTCGACGGTGACCGCGGGCTCAAGACGCCGTGCGACCGCAACGGCGCCGACCTCCACCTGCGGCTCTACGCCCCGTCCCGCAGCGACCGCTTCGTCGACCCCGAGTACGGGTCGTTCGTGGTCGCGACCACCCACTTCGATCGCGGCGACGGCTGCGGCGGGCCGCCGAAGCTGTTCGGCTTCTCCGAGCGGGCCGAGCGGCTGATCGCGACCCGGGTCGCCCGCCGGTTGCACTGGACCGTGCACCCCGACGCGATCGCGCTCGGCAACGCCGAGCCGTACCGGCGCGACGTCACCGACCCCAGCCATATCTGGTGGGGCGACGGCCTGGCGACGACGATCGACGTGCCGTAGCGGCTCTCCCGAAATCGGACTCAAGTCGTCGTCGCGACATGGGACAGACACGGATTGGGGGCACCCAGCACCCCCAATCCGTGCCGACGGCGCTGGCACGACGCGCGCAACGAACGATCCGACCGGTCCTGTCTACCCTGATCGGCTCGTGGAGGCCGTCAGCAACACCACCGTGATCGTCTG
>CAZYMM010000196.1:0-3608 GCA_964648515.1 uncultured Conexibacter sp. | reverse complement strand
GCGCGGCGTCGGCGCGGCCACGAAGAGCGTCGCGCTCCTGCTCGGCGGCGGCGGCGCGGGCGCCGAGGGCCTCGAGCCGGGCCTCAAGCTCGCCGTCGGGGCGCTCGGCACGCAGCGCGTCATGCTCGGCACGCAGCTCGCGCAGCTGGGCCTCGATCGTCTCGTGTGCGGTCCGCGCTCTGTCTGCTGCCTGCTCGGCAGACGCGGCGCGCGTGAGTGCGACCTCCAGCTCGCGGGCGTGGTGGTCGCCCATCGCCTGCTCCTGCTCGCGCAGTCGCGTCGCCTCGTCGGCAGCGGCCTCGGCGCGCTCGCGTTCGGCTGCGACCAGCGCGTGGGACTCGTTCAGCGCGCGCTCAAGCTCGCTGTCGGTGTGGCGCGCCCACTCCAGCTCCTGCTCGAGTTCGCTCAGCCGGGCCCGCGCTTCGTCGTGGCCGGCCTGAGCCTCGCTCAGCCGGGCCAGCAGCTCGGCACGCTCGGCGGCGGCCGCTTCGTCGGCAGCACCTGCGAGCTCGGCCTGGGCGGACTCGAGCTCTGCGGTGCGCTCACGCCAGGCCGCGGTCTCGACCTCGAGCCGCGCGTTGGCGGCTTGAGCGCTCTCGTGCTCGCGCTGAAGACGCTTGTGCTCGCGCTCGAGCTCCTGCCGTGCCTCACGCTCGGCGGCGAGCGCCGCGCCGCTGCCGCTGGCCGCGGACTGGATCGCGGTCTCCAGGCGGCCGGCGCGACTGCGTTCGGCGGCGACCCGCGCCTCGGCCTGCTCCAGCGTGGTCGCGAACCGCTGCTGCTCCTCGGCCAGCCGGTTGTCGGCGGCCTCCAGAGCGGCCTGGGCGAGCGTGAGCTGCTCACCGATCCCGTCCGCATGTGAGCGCGCGGCATCCAGCGCGCGCTCGGCGTCGTCGGCGCGGCGGCGTTCGGCCTCCAGCTCCTCGATCGCGGCGGTGGTGTCGGCGACCTCGCCGCGAATCCGCTCGAGCTCATCGCTGAGCTCCCCGGCGGACGCGGTCGACGAGGCAAGTGCCTGCTCGAGCTGCTCGCGGCGCTGCGCCTGTTGGCCGGAGTCCTCGACCGCTGCACGCTCGCGCTCCTGGGCGGCGGTCAGCTCGGCGGCCAGCCACTCGCTGCGGCTGCGCTCCTCTTCGAGCGCGCGCTCGGCCTGATCGAAGCGTTGGCGCAGCCCTTCGACGGTGGACGTCTGCTCGTCGCGGGCAGCGATCGCGTCCTTGAGCGCGCGCTCGAGGTCCTGCTGGTCGGCGAGCGCCTCGGCCAGCTCGGAGCTGTAGCGCTCGCGGGCGGCCTCGTTCTCCTGGCCGGCGGCCTGCAGGTCGGCATACGCCGACTGCAGCGACTCGAGGTCGCGGATCGCCGAACGATGCTCGCTGTCGGCATTGGCAAGCTCGGTCAACCGCAGCTCGGCCTGCTCGGCGCGGCGGCGGGCCGCGGCAAGCTCGGACTCGGTGTGCGCGGCGTGCTCGGAGCCGGCTGACAGGGCGGCGTTGAGCTCGTTGATCCGGGCCTGGGCCTCGTCGCGCTCGTCGTCGAGCCGAGCCAGCTCGGCGCGGCTGCGGCCGAGCTGCTCTTTGGCGGCGGTCAGCTCGTCGCCGGCCGTCCGTGCCGCGATCTCGGCCGCCAGGCGCGCCTCGCGCTCGATCGCAAGCGCCTCGCGCGCAGCGTGGGCCTCGGCGTCGGCGGCGCCGGCGCGGTCGCGTTCGGCCAACAGTTCCTCTGACGAGGCCTGTCCGGCGGCGGCCGATGCGGTCTGCCCGGCACCGGCCTGCAGCGCCTCGCGTGCGATCCGCCCGCCGTCGGGGTCGTCGCCGGGCGACATCACCACGCAGATGCCCCAGACGTCGCCCTCGTAGTAGACGGGGAAGCGGCAGGCGCGGACGGTGCGGCGGCCGTCACGGGCGAGCACTGTCTCGTTGGCGTCGAGGTGGCCGTGCGCCTCGAGCACGAGCGCGTCGAGCTCGGCAACCCTGTGCGCAACGTCGGCCGGCTGGAGCGCGTTGTCGGTCTTGCCGACCAGTCGCGCGGCCTCCAGCCCGACGAGCTCGGCGAAGGCGCCGTTGACGGCCACGTAGCGGCCGCCCGCGTCACGCACGCAGGCGGGCAGCTCTGCGTCGTGCAGAGCCTGGCCGAGCGGACCGAGACGGTCGGCGGCGCCGGCTGATGAGGGTGTGTCGGGGTTCACAGGAGGCCTCTGCCCCCGGTGATCGGCAGGGTTGGGCGGGACTTGGGAGCGTTGCGGACCGATCGCGGACGGATTGCCCCGGGTATCCTCGGCCGCTCCAACCGCCCCTGTAACCGCAAGCCCTTCCGGAGATCCAAAGTGACCGCAGCCGCCACGCCGCTGGCCCCGACCGAGGAGCAGCAGGCCATCATCGAGATGGTCCGCCAGTTCGTCGACGAGCAGATCATCCCCAACGCCGAGCACTACGACGGAAAGGACGAGTACCCCGAGGAGATCGTCGAGGGGCTCAAAGCGCTCGATCTGTTCGGCATCACGATCCCCGAGCAGTACGGCGGTCTCGGTCTCGACCTGACGACCTACGTGATGGTCGTCGAGGAGCTCTCGCGCGGCTGGATCTCGATCTCGGGCGTCATCAACACCCACTTCATCGGCTCCTACCTGCTGCTCAAGTACGGCTCGCAGGAGCAGAAGGACAAGTACCTGCCGCGGATGGCGACCGGCGAGATCCGGGCCGCCTTTTCGCTGTCGGAGCCCGAGCTCGGCTCGGATGTGCAGGCGATCAAGACGTCGGCGGTCAAGGGCGATGACGGCCGCTGGGAGATCAACGGCCAGAAGATGTGGGTCACCAACGGCCTGATGAGCGACATGGTCTTCGTGCTCGTCAAGACCGATCCGGACGCCTCACCGCGGCACAAGGGCTTCACCTGCTTCATCGCCGAGAAGGAGGGGGGCGTCTCGGAGAACAGCGGTGAGTACGCCGGCCTGACCGTGCCGCCGAAGATCAAGAAGATGGGCTACAAGGGCGTCGAGTCGACCGAGCTCGTCTTCGACGGTTACAAGTGCCCGGCCGAGAACATCCTCGGTGGCGAGGACGCGGGCCTCAACAAGGGCTTCGCGCAGATGATGGACGCGCTCGAGGTCGGCCGCGCGAACGTCGCCGCCCGCGGCGTCGGGCTCGCGCAGCGCGCGTTCGAGCTGGCGATCAAGTACTCCCAGGAGCGCAAGACGTTCGGCAAGCCGATCTGCGAGCACCAGGCGATCCAGTTCAAGCTCGCCGACATGGCCACCCAGATCGATGCGGCGCGGCTGATGGTCCGGCGCGCGTCGCTGATGAAGGACGCCGGCGAGCGCTCTGACATGGAGGCCGGGATGGCGAAGCTGTTCGCCTCTGAGACCGCGCGATTCTGCGCCGAGGAGTGCCTGCGCATCCACGGCGGCTACGGCTACTCCAAGGAGTACGAGATCGAGCGCATCTACCGTGACGCGCCGCTGCTCTTGATCGGCGAGGGCACATCGGAGATCCAGCGCATGGTGATCGGCAAGAAGCTGCTGCAGCGGTACGCGGCGTCGTAACGCGGCCTTGCCGCGAATGGGGGCGCGGGCGGGGGCGCCCGCATGCCCGCGGCGCCGTTCGCCTCCATCC
>CAZYMM010000195.1:0-3698 GCA_964648515.1 uncultured Conexibacter sp. | reverse complement strand
CGGCGAGGATCTGCCGCTCGCGGGCGCCGACGGCGTGCCGCGCTGGGTGCGGCTGACGTTCGGGCCCGCGCACGACGGACCGGCCGGCCACCGGCTGGCCCAGTTCGTCGACATCAGCGCACAGCGCACCGCCGAGCAGACCGCCGGCCGGCTGGCCCGCCATCGCGATGCGCTGGCGACCCTCGGTCAGATCGCGATGGAGGCCTCGCGCGCCGACGACCTGGCGAGCGCGGCCGTCACGGCGATTCTCGCCGCACTCGACGTCGACGTCGTGGCGATCGCACGCCGGCTCTCCGACGGCGGCCATCTGGTCGCTGTCGCCGGCGAGGACCGGCGCGGCTTCCGCGGCCCCGGCACCGCCGACGTCGACCCTGCGCACGCACGGCTGGTGCTCGAGCGCGGCGCTGAGATCAGCTTCGAGGATCGCGATACGCAGACGTCGTTTGACCCCGAGGGCCTGCACATCCGCGGGCTGCGGTCGGGTGTTGCGCTGCCGGTGCTGTGCGCCGGCTGCGACCCCGGCGTGCTGGCCGTCTACCGGCGCAGGGCAGGCACCTTCGCGATCGAGGATCTCGACCTGCTGCGCGCGATCGTCAAGCTCCTGAACGGCACCGCACAGCGGATCCAGAGCGAGGACGAGCTGCTGCGCCAGTCGCTCTACGACACCGTCACCGAGGTCCCCAACCGCCGCTTCCTGCTCTCTGCGGTCGCCGCCCTGGCCCAGGGGCGCGGTGACCGGTCGCTGGCGATCATCTCGCTCGGGATCGTCAACCGCCGCCAGATCCACGAGTCGCTCGGCCACGACGCCGGGGATCGCTTCCTGCGCGAGATCGGACAGCGGATCGCGATGCGGCTGACGCTCGACGAGACGCTCGCGCGTTCGGACGGCGACGAGTTCGTCGTGCTCAGCCCAGAGCTCGGCTCGCGCGAACAGGTGCTCGCCCGCGTCCAGCGGCTGCTCGAACGGATCCGCGTGCCGGTCACGATCGAGGGGCTCGACCTGCCGCCGCATGTCGTCGCCGGGGTGGTGATCGCGCCGCTGCGCGGCCCGATCCGCCCCGAGGAGCTCGTCCGCGACGCCTCGACGGCGATGTACCGCGCGATGTCGCAGGAGCGCGAGATCGTCGTCTTCGACGAGGCGATGCGGGCGCAGACGGTCGAGCGGCTGTCGCTTGTCGCCGAGCTGCGCCGGGCGATCGAGCGGAGCGCGCTGCATCTCGTCTTCCAGCCGGTCGTCAGCCGCGCTCAGGGGCGGGTGACCAAGTTCGAGGCGCTGGTCCGCTGGTCGCACCCGCTGCTCGGTGATATCCCGCCCGATCGCTTCGTTCCCTTGGCCGAGAGCCACGGCCTGATCGGCAGGCTCGGCAGCTATGTGCTCGCCGAGGCGCTCGATCAGGTGGTCCGTTGGCGGCAGCTCGGCGACACGCTCGGCGACCGCCAGATGAGCGTCAACATCTCGCGTGCGCAGCTCGATGACCCTGGTCTCGTCGAGGAGATCCTCGGAGCTGTCCGCGATCGCGGCCTGGCTCCATCGAACCTGCTGATCGAGGTCACCGAGTCGGCGCTCGCCGGTGACGCGCAGGCCGCGATCGAGTCGGTCTGTGCGCTGTCGGAGGCCGGTGTCTGCATCGCGCTTGACGACTTCGGCGTCGGACAGTCGTCGCTGGCCTCGCTGACCGAGCTGCCGCTCGACGTGCTCAAGCTGGACCGCTCGCTCGTCTCCGCGGTCTCCGGTTCGCGACAGCGGATCGCGATCATCTCGGCGGTCGTGCAGATCGCGCGTGAGCTGGAGCTCAAGGTCGTCGCCGAGGGCATCGAGACGGTGGAGGAGGCGGCGATCACCGAGCGGCTCGGCTGCGACATGGCACAGGGCTGGTTCTATGCGCGCCCGACATCGCCCGTCGACCTGCCTGCCGTTGTCGCCGCATTGGACGGCGCGCTCTGCTCGCGGCGCTCGCTGGCCTCGTAGCCGGTTCAGCCTGTGATGCGCCGCCGCACGACCAGCCACATGTAGCCGAGCCAGTCGAGGATGCCGCCGGCGGCGAACGCCACCGGTCCCGTCACGAGGCGGGCGAGCAGAGCCGCTGCGGGGGTCCGGCGCACGGTCGCTGACGCTACAGTCAGCGGCCGTATGGCCGCTGTCAAGAGCCCTCAGTCCAGTGTTGCGACAACCGTCACCGAGGAGCCCGGATCGCGGGTCAAGGTGCAGGCCGAGGTCGCCTGGACCGAGGTCCAGGTGAAGATGAACCAGGCCGCGGCACGAATGGGCCGTTCGCTGCGGGTGCCGGGCTTCCGGCAGGGCAAGGTGCCGGCGCCGATGGTGATCCAGCGCTACGGGCAGGAGGCCGTCCTGGACGAGGCGATCAGGGGCTCGATCGGCGGCTGGTTCACCGAGGCGCTGACTGCGGCGGCGATCCACCCTGTCGGTGAGCCGGAGATCGAGCTCGGCGAACAGCCGCAGGCCGGTCAGCCGGTCACGTTCAGCTTCACGATCGGTGTCCGTCCGCAGGCGCAGCTGGGCGATCTCTCCAAGTTGAAGGTCGAGCGCCGCGAGCCCGGAGCCGATCCCGAGATCATCGACGAGCAGCTCGAGACGATGCGTCGTCAGCTCAGCCGCCTGGAGACGACCGAGCGCGCCGCCGCCGACGGCGACTTCGTCGTGATCGACTTCAAGGGCTTCACCGGTGAGGGCGACGAGCGCGAGGCCTTCGACGGCGGCGAGGGGCACGACCACCTGCTGGAGCTTGGCGGCGGTCGTTTCATTCCCGGCTTCGAGGAGCAGCTCACCGGCCTGTCGGCCGGCGACGAGAAGGTCGTCACGGTGACATTCCCGGAGGACTACCCGGCGGCCCCGCACCTCGCCGGGCGTCCGGCCGAGTTCGAGGTCACGGTGCACGAGGTCAAGGAGCGCAACATGCCCGACCTCGACGACGACTTCGCCGCCGAGGCCGGCGGCTTCGACACCCTGGCCGAGCTGCGTGAGGACCTGGAGCGCCGCGCCGCCGAGCAGGACGAGCAGCGTGTCGAGGCCGAGTTCCGCGAGGCCGTGCTGGACGCCGCGGTCGAGGCGTCCGAGGTCGACGTACCCGATGAGCTCGCCGAGGCCCGCGCGCGCGAACTGCTTGAGCAGATGCTCCACTCGCTCTCCCACCGCGGCATGAGCCGCGAGGCCTATATGCAGATGGCCGGGCAGACCGAGGAGGAGCTGCTCGCCGAGGCGACGCCGGATGCCGCGAAGGCGCTGCGGCGCGAGGCGGTGCTGGCGGCCTTCATCGCGGCCGAGAAGATCGAGCCTTCGGATGGCGACATCCTGGATGCGCTGCAGGGTCCGGCCGCACAGCAGAAGACCAAGCCCGAGAAGCTGCGCCGCCAATTGGAGAAGAGCGGCCGCCTCGAGGAGCTGATCGAAGATCTGGCGCAGCGGCGCGCGGTCGAGCTGCTGGCCGAGCGGGCCGGCGGCGCTGCGGCCTCCGAGTAGCGGTCTGCGCGCCCGGGCTCGGCACGCCGGCGGGGCGTGGGCGCACGTGTGGCGCGATACGTAACTCGGCGTGAGATGTCGCTGGCATCGACATCTGATGCCGAGTTACGTGCCCGGACCGACCACGCAGGCAGGGCGTGGGTGCCGGTAGTGCCTGGATCGTCCGCGCCGGTGCGTGCCGCTACGCTCGCGTGAGTGGTGCTCGACCGCCAGCAACTCT
>CAZYMM010000194.1:0-3732 GCA_964648515.1 uncultured Conexibacter sp. | reverse complement strand
CCACGAGGAGCTGGTTGAGGGTCTGCTCGCGCTCGTCGTGGCCGCCGCCGAGCCCAGCGCCGCGGTGACGGCCGACGGCGTCGATCTCGTCCATGAAGATGATGCAGGGTGAGTTCTGCTTGGCCTGCTCGAACAGGTCGCGCACGCGCGAGGCGCCGACGCCGACGAACATCTCGACGAAGTCCGAGCCCGAGATCGAGAAGAACGGCACGCCGGCCTCGCCGGCGACGGCCCGCGCGAGCAGCGTCTTGCCGGTGCCCGGAGGGCCGTAGAGCAGCACGCCCTTCGGTATCCGCGCGCCGAGCGCCTGGAACTTCTTCGGGTTCTCGAGGAACTCCTTGATCTCGTGCAGCTCCTCGACCGCCTCGTCTGCCCCGGCGACGTCACGGAACGTGATCTTCGGTGCATCGACCGGAAGTCGCTTGGCGCGCGACTTGCCGAACGACATCACCTTCGAGCCGCCGCCCTGGACCTGGTTCATGATGAACATCCAGAACAGCAGGATCAGGATCACCGGGAAGATGTAGGCGAGCGCCCCGAGCCAGAAGTTCGACTTTGCCGGCTCGATGTTGTAGGAGTCGAGCTTGCCCGCCTTCGATGCCGCCGCGAGCTGCTGCTCAAGCTGCGCCGCCGCCTGCGGCGCATAGCCGGTCTGGTAGGTCGCCGACGCGTTCGGCTCCGGCGCCTGTTTGAGCGTCACCGCCAGGACGTTGTCCTTGGTCTGCAGCTTGACGGTCTTGACCTTGCCCTGGTCGAGCTGGGTGATGAAGTCCGAGTACGACGGCGGCGGCGTGCTGGTCGCGCTGCTGATCACCCGCGTGGCGACCAGCGCGAGCACGAGCACGAGGGCGATCGGGACCAGCGCGTTCTTGAAGAATCGGTTCATTGCTGAGACCTCGGAGGGTATCGCGGCGGACGGCCGACGACGCCCGCTCTGCGCATACGTTCAGGATCGCTCGTAGACGGCGACGTACGGCAGGTTGCGGTATCGCTCGGCCTGGTCGAGGCCGTAGCCGATCACGAACCGGTCCGGAATCTCGAAGCCGACGTAGCGCGGCGTCAGCTCCACGCGCCGCCGTTCGGGCTTGGTCAGCAGCGCGCAGACCTCGAGCGAGGCGGGCCCGCGCGCCCCGAGATTGCGCTGCAGGTACTGGAGCGTGAGGCCCGAGTCGACGATGTCCTCGACGATCAGCACGTCGCGGCCCTCGATCGCACGATCGAGATCCTTAAGGATTCGCACGACGCCGGAGGAGTCGCTCGACGATCCGTACGAGGAGACCGCCATGAAGTCGACTTCGCAGGGCACGGTCAACGTCCGCAACAGGTCCGAGAGGAACAACACCGCGCCCTTGAGCACGCAGACGAGCAGCAGCTCGCGGCCGTCGTAGTCGGCGCTGATCTGCGCGCCCAGCTCCGAGACGCGCCGCCGCAGGTCCTGCTCGGTAACGAGGATCTCGCCGATCGGGGCAGCGCTCATGCGGGCGGCAAGCTAGCACCACGCCCGGAGGGCGCCGGCGGCGTCGGCACGCAGGCGATCTCGGCGGCGGTCACGACGACGCGGGCGCCGTCGCCGAGATCGATCGCGCCGTCGCCGAGCGCGAGCAGCTCCTCGAGCCGCGCACCGGCCCGCGGACAGCTGCGCCCCGTCGCGGCCTCGGCCATCCGGCGCAGCACGATCCGCTGGATCGCGACCGGAAGCTGGGCGAACTCTGAGGCGGCGATCCGGCTCCCGCCTGCGCCGAGCGCGCGACCGGCGATCGCGTCGAGCGCCGCCCCCTCCTCGGCAAGCAGCGCCGCAGTGCGCAGGATCGCCTCCTCGGCACGCCCGTCGACGGCGTTCAAGGCAGGCAGCAGCCGCTCACGCACGCGCGCCCGCGCAAACCGCGGGTCGTCGTTGCTGGTGTCCTCACGCCATTGCAGTCCGTGCTCGCGGCACCAGGCGGCGGTCTCGGCCCGCGTTACGCCGGCGGCGAGCAGCGGCCGCACGAGCAGACCGGAGCGGACCGGCATCCCGAGCAGCGACCTGCGCCCCGGCGAGGTCGCGAGCCGGTAGAGAATCGTCTCGACCTGGTCGCTGCGCGTGTGCGCGACCGCCAGCAGCGCGCCGTCCTGCGCGATCGCCCGCGCGCCGGCCGCGTAGCGAACGTCGCGGGCCCAGGCGTGCAGGTTGCCGGCGTCGACCGGCAGCGCTGCGCGCTCGATCCGCAGCGGCACGCCGAGCGAGGCGCAGAGCCGGCGGCAGTGCTCCTCGTCGGCGTCGGATTCGGCGCCGCGCAGGCCGTAGGCGACGTGCAGCGCGCGGACGTGATGTCCCGGCCGTGAGGCCGCCAAACCGAGCAGGCAGACAGAGTCGCGACCGCCGGAGAGCAGCACGACGAGCGGCCGGCCCGGCTCGAGCAGCCCGGTCGCAGTCACCCGTTCGGCGAGCCCGTCAGCCATCGGGCTCGGCGTGGGCCAGCAGGATCTCGGTCGGTTCGGCAAAGCCCTTCAGCCGGATCTCGCCGAGCCGCTCGAACCGCAGCTCGCGCCCGGCCGCCGCGACGACCGGCCGCGTGACGACGACCTCACCGGCGGCGGCACGAGCCGCGACGCGCGCCGCCAGGTTGACCTCGCGGCCGTAGTAGTCGCCCTCGAAGAACAGCGCGTGGCCGGCGTGCATCCCGATCCGCGAGCGCGGCTCCTGATCGTCGCGACCGCCCTGGAAGGCCGCGGCCCAGCGCGCCAGGGCGCCGGTGTCGGCGCCGACGATCATCACCCCGTCGCCGATCGTCTTCACGACCCGCGCATCGGCCGGCAGGGTGCGCTCGATCTCGGCGACGAAGCGCTCAACCGTCTCGACCGCCCGCGCATCGCCGAGCTCCTCGGTCAGGCGCGTATATCCGGCCAGATCGGCGAACACGATCGCTACGCGCAGCCGTGTGACCTCCTCCTCCTCGTCGTGCCCCGAGTTCGTGTCGGCCGCAAGCTGCGGGTCGCGGACCTTCTCCATGTGCCCGACGACGTCCTGCTCGATCGAATGGCGCACGTAGTGCCTGTGCAGCGCGTCGATCAGCCGGGAGCTGACCGGCAGCACGGCGGCGACCACGCTCTGCAGCTCCTCGGCGACCGCCTCGGGGGCGATGCCCGACGCCATCAGCGGCTCGTGCACGTGGTGATGGACGAGCCGCACCTCGGCGTCGGCGACATGGCTCATCGCCTGACCGTAGATGCGGGCGAGCTGGAGCACGACGGTCAGCGGCAGCCCGGCCTCGAGCACGTCGGCGGCGGCCCGCAGCAGCTCCAGCTCGAGCGCCGTCAGCGACCGGGCGTCGCCGAGCCCGAACGCGGTCAGCAGACGGACAGCCAGCGAACGCGACAGCCCGAGCTCGCGTGCTGCGCGGGCAACAGACCAGCGGCGTCCGTCATCGGGCAGCGCCTCGATGTGGCTCGAGGCCAGCACGCCGCTCGCGTTAGCGGAGCGGATCTCGGCCAGTGAGTAGCCGCGCTCGCGCAGGCGGCGGACGGTGCGCGCCTGCTCAAGCCCGCGGTCGGTCAGAGCGCCGTCGTCCGCGGTCGCGACCAGCCCGTCGCGGACCCAGCGCCGCAGCGTCGCGGCCGAGACGCCGATCTCAGCCGCATCGCCGGTGATCGAGCGCTCGCCCGCCACGTGCCGGCAGCGATCAGCTGCCGGCGCTGGGCTTGCGCGCGGCCGTCGTCGTCTTGCGTGCCGCCGCGGCCGGCTTCTTGGCCGCC
>CAZYMM010000193.1:0-3814 GCA_964648515.1 uncultured Conexibacter sp. | reverse complement strand
GATCCGGGCCGCCGGCGGCCGTCCAGCGCACGTCGCAGACGACGGCGCCGTCCGGGATGGCGCCTGTGAACGGCCTCACCGCGGCAGGCGGCGATCGAGAAACGCCGTGATCGCCGCTGCGCAGGCGGCCGGATCGTCCTCGTAGACGAAGTGGCCGCTGCCCGGCACGACGACGAGTTCGGCGTCGGGCAGCTCGCGCACGAAGCGGTGCGCGCCGCCGAGCGGCGCGAACGGGTCGCTCTCGCCCCAGAGCACCAGCGCCGGCACGTCGAGCCGGCCCAGGCAGCCGTCGTCGATCTCCGAGAACTCACCCGAGCGGTAGAGCTCGAGCGCGCCGCGGCGGCCGTCCTCGCTCGCGAACGCCTTCGCATACTCGCACGCGGAGTCCGGCCCGATCCCGGTCGACACCGAGCCGAGCACCTGCGCCAGCAGCGTCTCGCTGAACTGGGCGATCAGCTGCTCGCCTTCACCCGGGGTGCGCAGCGTCTTGGCCATGTCGTGCCAGCGCCCGTCGGGGAAGTAGCCGGTGTCGGAGATCACGAGCGCGCGGACCCGGCCCGGATGCTCGAGCGCCCAGCGCAGCCCGATGATCCCGCCCCAGTCGTGGACGACCAGCACGACCGGCTCCGCTGCGTGCTCGGCCCAGACGCGCTCGAGCGCCGCAACCTGGGCCGCCCAGCTGCCGTCACCCTCATAGGGCGAGTCGCCGTAGCCGGGCAGGTCGGGTGCCAGCGCACGCCAGCCGGCGGTCGCGAGCGAGCCGAGCAGATCGCGCCACATGTACGAGGACTCGGGGAAGCCGTGGACGCAGAGCACGGTGCCGCGCGGCTCAGCGGCCGGCAGCTCCTGGCGGACGTGGATCGTCATGAGCCCAACCTAACCGGCCGGGCGGGCGAGCGGGCGGGCCTCAGCGCGGCAGGTGCAGGCCGAGCATCCGCGGCAGCTTCGCGATCCCGCGCGCGAGCGGGTCGCCGTCGCCGCCGTGCTGCTGAGCATCGTCGACGCGGATCAGCGCCTCGCGGATCACGACGCCGCCGGCGAACCGCAGCGGCTCCGGCGGGAACCGCTTCGGCGGCAGACCGCCGGCGATCGGCAGCGATGTCAGCGCCGTGCGCTCGCCGGCGGCGAGATCGGCGAGCAGGCGCCCGCCCCAGCTCGTCGGCCCGACACCGTTGCCGGTGAAGCCGAAGCCGTAGTGGACGGGGCCGTCGGAGCCGAACCACGGCAGGTGCACGGGCGAGACGTCGATCGGTCCGCCCCAGGCGTGGGTGACCCTGCAGCCGGCGGTCTGCGGCAGCAGCTCGTGCATGTGCCGCACGATCTGATCCTGGACCGCGTGGTCGTTGTCGAGCTCGGGCCGCCGGCGCGCACCGAAGCCCATCCGCCCGCCGCCCCAGCCGAACACGATCCGGTCATCGCGGGTGGTGCGGAAGTAGTGCAGCAGCGTCCGGCAGTCGCTGATCCCCTCGCCGCCGCGCCAGCCGAGCTCGTCGAGCACCTCGGGCACCGGCTCGGTCGCGATCACGTGGCTGGATGCGACCGAGAGCGATTCGCCCAGCGGCGCCACAGCGGCGCTCGCATGGTTGATCGCCAGCACGGCGGCGCCGGCGAGAACCGAACCGCCGCCGGCCGTCTCGCAGACCGGGCCGCGCATCGCGCGGACCCGGGTCAGCTCGTGGACGCGCACGCGGGGATGTTCGATCAGCCGGGCACGGAGGCCGAGCGCGAGCTGCGCCGGGTTGACGGTCGCGCCGGAACTCCAGCGGACCGATCCGAGGAAGGCCGGGCTGTCGCAGCAGGCGCGCGTCGCCTCGGCGTCGAGCACCTCGACCTCGCCGGCGGCGCCGAGCGCCCGGCAGGCGGCGACGCCCTCGTCCCAGGTGCCGAGCTGCCAGCGGTTGGTCGCGACCTCGAGCATCGGCGCGCGGCGCAGGTGGGCGTCGACGTCCTGCTCGCGGCACCAGCGGTCGATCGTGTCGATCGCCGACTCGCTGGCACGGCAGACCGCGAGCGCGCCGTCGTCGCCGAACAGATCGCGCAGCTCCTGCGCGCGGTCCCAGAGCGGGTTGACGAAACCGCCGTTGCGGCCGCTCGGCCCGTGCCCGCAGAGCTCGCTCTCGAGCAGCACGACATCGGCGCCCCGCTCGGCCAGCCACCAGCTCGTCCAGAGCCCGAGGAAGCCGCCGCCGACGACGACGACGTCGGCGCTGTGAGCGCCCGGCGCCAACGGCGGCTGCGGCGTGACCGGACCTGCGTCTGCGAGCCAGTAGCCGTGCGCGGAGCGCTCCATTGCGGCCACGCTAGCGGCTCAGGTTCGACGCCGTGGCGCAGGCCGCCGAACGGACCCCGACACTGCGTCAAACCGCGCGGCCGCTCGCCGCCGGCCCGCTACTTCATGCGGTAGACGATGCGCCCGCGGGTCAGGTCGTAGGGGCTGACCTCGACGCGTACGCGGTCGCCCGGGAGCACACGGATGCGGTTGCGGCGCATCTTGCCGGCGAGGTGCGCCAGCACCTCGTGCTCGTCCATGTCGAGCCTGATCCGGAACAGCAGGTTCGGCAGTGACTCCACCACCTCGCCCTCGAGGGCGACCTTGTCTTCTGATGCCACGTGGGCCTTTCGCTCGGTCCATCCCGCCGGCGGGCGGGACCGAGAGCGGAATCGCCCTCGCGCCGGGAGTGTAGCCAGCGCCTACGCGGCGGCGTGCCCGGGCCGGGGACCGAGCTTACCCGCCGGGCGCGCTCCACGTAACTCGGCGTGATCTGCTCGCTATGGCGACACCTCGTGCCGCGTTACGCCTGGCCATGCACTCCGATTCGGCCGCAGGTCAGGTGGAAGCGCTGCCTTGGACGCGGACCCAGCCGCCGGCCCGCATCGGCGGGCCACACTCAGCAGACTCCCAGCATCCGCTCAGCCTGCGGCGGCACGCGAGCCCGACGATCTCCTCAGATGAGCCAGCGCATCCTTGTAATCGACGACGAGCCGAACATCGTCGAGGTGATCACGATGGCGCTCGAGTTCGACGGCTTCGCAGTGGCCTCGGGCGACAGCGGCAGGGCGGCGATCGAGCTCGTCGACAGCTTCCACCCCGATCTCATCATCCTCGACGTGATGCTGCCGGACATGGAGGGCTTCGAGGTCGCCGAGCGGCTCGGCGCCGCACGCAGCCGGACCCCGATCATCTTCCTGACCGCCCGCGACGACACGCGCGACAAGGTCCGCGGGCTGTCAGGCGGCGGCGACGACTACGTGACCAAGCCGTTCAGCCTCGAGGAGCTGGTCGCCCGGATCCGCACGATCCTGCGCCGCAGCGGCAACGACGCCGCCGGCGACGACAGGCGGCTGATGTTCGACAACCTCGTGCTCGACGACCTCTCGCGGGAGGTCATCCGCGGCGGCGTACCGATCGAGCTGACCGACACCGAGTTCCGGTTGCTGCGCTTCCTGCTCCAGCACCCGCGCCAGGTGCTGTCACGCAGCCAGATCCTCGAGCACGTCTGGGAGTACGACTTCGGCGGCGACGCGCGGGTGCTCGAGACCTACATCAGCTATCTGCGCAAGAAGCTCGATCCGCACGGCCGGCCGCTGATCCGGACCGTGCGCGGTGTCGGCTACGCGCTGCAGGTTCAGCGATGCGACGACTGAGGCCGCGCTCGCTGCGGGCGCGGCTGCTCGCGGGGGTGATCGCTACCGCGGCGCTGGTGCTCGTGCTGGTCGCCGCCATGCTCTACGCGCAGCAGCGGCGCTCGGCGATGGCCCGCGCCGACGACCAGGCGGTGGCGGCGATCGCCCCCGTCGATCGCGCGCTCGGTGC
>CAZYMM010000192.1:0-3820 GCA_964648515.1 uncultured Conexibacter sp. | reverse complement strand
AGCACGGCCGCGGGCCGGAGCTCCGCCAGCAGCGCCCGCGCCGCACCCAGCGCTCGCGCCGCGCGCCAGGCGCCGCGCGCGGCCTTGAGCGGGTTGGAGCGGCTGAGGCCCTCGACCTGCAGTCGCCGCAGCTCGAAGCCGGCGGCGGGAACGAGCTCTGACTCGGCCCGGTCGCCGCCGATGAAGACCACGTCGAAGCCGTCAGCTCGCAGCGCGTCGGCGACCGCCAGCGACGGCACGACGTGGCCGGCCGTCCCGCCGGTCGCGATCACGATCCTGCGCTGCGCCATCGCGTCGGGAGTCTCCCTGATCGCGCGGCGGCACCACCGCGCGCAGCTGCCCGGCCTGCGCAGCGGCGACGTTGAGCACCAGCCCGATCCCGATCAGCATCGTGACCAGCGTGGTGCCGCCGTAGGAGATGAACGGCAGCGGCACGCCGGTCAGCGGCGCCAGCCCGAGCACGGTGAAGACGTTGAGCATCGCCTGGCCGAGGTAGAGCGTGACGATCCCGGCCGCCAGCAGCTTCGCGTAGCGGCCCTGCGCGTTGCGCGCGATCCGCAACCCGGCGTAGGCGAACATGCCGTAGAGCACGAGCAGCCCGATGATCCCGATCGTGCCGAGCTCCTCGCCGATGATCGCGAAGATGAAGTCGGTGTGGGCCTCGGGCAGGAACAGGTTCTTCTGCTGGGACTGGCCGAGCCCGCGGCCGGTGATCCCACCGGAGCCGACGGCGATCATCCCCTGGACGACCTGGTAGCCGGCGTCGGCCGAGTGCTTCCAGGGCGACAGGAACGCGGTCAGCCGCTCCATCCGGTACGAGGCGGTGCTCGAGTAGGCGAGCACGAGGCCGCCGCCGGCGCCTGCCAGCAGGCCGAGCCGGCGCAGCGGGATTCCGGCCGCGATCAGCATCGAGGCCATCGCGAACGAGCAGACGAGCGCGGTCCCGAGGTCGGGCTGCAGCGCGACGAGGCCGATCCCGGCGCCGCTCGTCAGCAGGAACGGCCGCAGGCTCTGCCAGTCCGCGACGAGCTTCGGCCGTTCGGCCAGGATCCTGGCCGCGTAGAGCACGAGTGCGAGCTTCATCAGCTCTGAGGGCTGGAAGGTCAGCGGGCCCGCGCCGATCCAGCGCCGGGCGCCGTTGACGGAGACGCCGATGCCGGGCAGCCGCACCGCCGCGGTCAGCACGAACGCGGTCAGCAGCAGCGGCCCGGTGATCTGCACGAGCCGCTCGAGCGGGATCCGGGCGACGACCAGCATCGCGACGACGCCGATCGCGGCGAAGGCGACGTAGCGGATCAGCAGGCCGGTGCCCATCCCCTGCCCGGAGAGCAGCGCCCGCGCCGACGAGGCGCTGAAGACCATCACCGCGCCGCCGGCCAGCAGGCAGAGCGTCGCCGTCAGCAGCAGGTCGTACTCGATCGGGCGTCCTGAACGGCGGCGCTTGGCCATCAGAGCGGGTTTCGCGCCAGCGAGGTGAAGACCTCCCCGCGCTGCTCGTAGTCACGGAACTGGTCGTACGACGCGCAGGCCGGGGCCAGCAGCACGACGTCGCCGGGCTGCACGGCGGCGCGGGCGTCGGTGACCGCCTGCTCGAGCGTGCCGCTCGCGGTCTGCTCCACGCGCCCGGCCAGCGCGGCGCCGATCGCATCGGCCTCCTCACCGATCAGGTAGACGTGGCGGGCGGCTGTGGCGAGCGCGTCGGCCAGCGGCGCGTAGTCCTCGCTCTTGCCCGAACCGCCGCAGATCACGTGCAGCGGCCGGCCCGGGAAGGACGCGAGCGCGACCAGCGCCGCAGCGACGTTGGTGGCCTTGGAGTCGTCGACCCAGAGCACACCGCCGGCATCGGCGACCGGCTGCAGCCGGTGGGCCACCGCCGCAAAGCTCGCGAGCCCGTCGGCGACCTGTGCGGGCGACAGGCCGAGCTCGAGCGCCACGAGCGCCGCTGCGGCCGCGTTCTCGGCGTTGTGGGGGCCGTGGACGGCAAGCCGGTCGAGCTCGACCAGCACCGCACCGTCGCGGCGCAGCTCGTGCGGCCCGATCTGAAGATCGGCGCCCGGGTCGCGGCCGAAGCGCCTGACGGTAGCCGCGCCGGTCGCGAGCTCGAGCCCCGATGGCAGCAGCGCGAGGTCGCCTGCGATCTGGTTGGCGAAGATCCGCTGCTTGGCCGCATGGTAGGCGGCTAGCGAGCCGTGGCGGTCGATGTGATCGGCGGCGAGGTTCAGCAGCACCGCGACCTGCGGCGCGAACGCATCGGCGTCCTCGAGCTGGAACGACGAGCATTCGCAGACCACCCAGCGCGGCTGCGCGGCGCCGGGCAGCGCCAGCGACGAGTAGGGCCGCCCGACGTTGCCGACGACCGCCACATCCCACCCTGCCGAGCGCAGCAGGTGGCCGATCATCTCGGTCGTCGTCGTCTTGCCGTTGGTGCCGGTGACGGCGATCACCGGCGCAGCGGTCAGCCGCCAGGCGAGCTCCAGCTCGCCGATCACCGGCATGCCCCGCCCGTGCGCCGCGGCGATCACCGGCGCCTCACGCGGCACGCCCGGCGACTTGACCACGCACGCGACCGAGTCGAGCGCGGCGAGACCGTCGTCTTCGAGCCGCAGCTCGACGCCGGCTGCAAGCGGCTCGGGCTCGGGACGCCCGCAGTCGACGGCGATCACGCGTTCGCCGCGGCTCGCGAGGGCGGCCGCCGCAGCATGACCCGACCGCGCCATCCCGACGACCAGGTACGGGCCGGGAGGCGGCGGCCGGCGGGCGCGCTCAGCCACCATGCGTCTGCTGATAGATCGTGAAGCCCGCTGCGGCGAACATCGCGGCGATGATCCAGAAGCGCAGGATGATCTTGGTCTCCGACCAGTCGAGCAGCTCGAAGTGGTGGTGGATCGGCGCCATCCGGAAGACGCGCTTACGGAAGGCCTTGAACCATGCGACCTGGATCAGCACCGACAGCGCCTCGATCACGAAGATGCCGCCGATCAGCACCAGCAGCTCCTCGGTCTTGGTCATCACCGCAAAGCCGGCGATCGCGCCGCCGAGCCCGAGCGAGCCGGTGTCGCCCATGAAGACCGTCGCCGGGTAGGCGTTGAACCAGAGAAAGCCGATGCAGCCGCCGACGAGGCAGCCGGCGAGCAGCGAGAGGTCGCGATCGCCGTTGATGAACGTGATGCCGAGGTAGGTCAGCAGCACGATTGCCGAACAGCCGGCGGCGAGGCCGTCGAGGCCGTCGGTCAGGTTGACGGCGTTCGTCGCCCCGGCGACGACCAGATAGAGGAAGACCGGGTAGAAGATCCCGAGGTCGACGGTCGCATCGATCGTCCGCAGGCGCAGCGTCGGGCCGAGCCCGGCCTTGTGGCTCGCCAGCCACCAGAGCCCGAGCGTGATCAGCACCATCCCGGCGAGCTTTGCCCGCCCGCTGATGCCGAGCGAGCGGCGGCGCAGCACCTTCATCGCATCGTCGGCGAAGCCGAGCAGCGCGGCGGCGATCGCGACCGCGTAGACGCCTACCGCGCGCCAATCCCAGTCGGTCAGCAACAGGAATGGGATCGAGATCGCCGTGAAGATGATGATCCCGCCCATCGTCGGCGTCCCGGCCTTCTCGTGATGGCCCTCGGGGCCGTCGTCACGGATCGACTGGCCGAACTCGCGGTTGCGCAGCGCGAGGATGAACTTCGGGCTGAGGAAGATGCAGATCAGCAGCGAGGCGAGCCCCGCGATCAGGACCTCTCCCATCAGCGGCGACCCTTCGCCGCCAGCAGCCGCTCGGTGACGAGCTCCAGCCCGACCCCGCGCGAGCCCTTGATCAGGATCGTGTCGCCGG
>CAZYMM010000191.1:0-3820 GCA_964648515.1 uncultured Conexibacter sp. | reverse complement strand
CGCGTGAAGCGGCGGCCGGCGGCCGGTGAGAGCGCCTCGTCGATCGGCGTCGCTGCGGTGTCGTCGTCCGCGGCTGCGGCGGCCTGGGCCTCCATCGCCGCGAGCCGTTCAGGCGTGAGCGCGGTCAGATCCTCGTTCTCGGCCAGCCAGGCGCGGGCCTCGGCGGCCGCCTCAGCATCCCAGTGGACCTTGCCGTTTGACTCGTAGTAGCGATCGATCTCGGCGAACAGCTCGTCGACGAGCCGCTCGGTCGGCACCTTCTTGAGCGGCTCGCCCTTGCTGAAGATCAGCCCCGCGTCCTTGGCGCCGGTGATGCCGAAGTCGGCGTGGCGCGCCTCGCCGATGCCGTTGACGGCACAGCCGAGGACCGAGACCTCGATCGGATCGTCGTAGGCCTCGAGCCGCCGTTCGACCTCGAGCACGACCGCGTCCATGTCGAACTGCAGCCGGCCGCAGGTCGGGCAGGCGATCAGCACCGGGCCGCGTTCGCGCAGCTTCAGCGCCTTGAGGATCTCCCACGCGACCTTCACCTCCTCCTCGGCATGGAAGGTCGAGAGCGAGATCCGGATCGTGTCGCCGATGCCGTCGGCCAAGAGCGTGCCGATCCCGACCGCACTCTTCAGCGAGCCCGTCCAGCGCGTACCGGCCTCGGTCACCCCGATGTGCAGTGGATGATCGATCTTCTCCGCCAGCAGCCGGTTCGAGGCGATCGTGTTCGGGACCGAGGTCGACTTCATCGAGACCTTGAAGTCGTCGAACCCGAGCCGCTCCATCAGCTCGACCGTCTCGGTCGCCGCGGTGACGAGCGCGGCCACCGGGTCGGTGAACTCGAGCTCGCGCAGGTGCTTGGGCAGCGACCCGGAGTTCACGCCGATCCGCATCGGTACGGCGTGGCGCTTGGCCGCAGCGATCACCTCGGCGACCT
Source organism: uncultured Conexibacter sp. (assembly GCA_964648515.1). Lineage (GTDB taxonomy): Bacteria > Actinomycetota > Thermoleophilia > Solirubrobacterales > Solirubrobacteraceae > Baekduia. The sequence continues at coordinate 2,895 of CAZYMM010000191.1, read as the reverse complement.
TGTCGGTGCCGCCGATGTTGCCGGGGTTGATGCGGATGCAGTGTGCGCCTGCCTCGATCGCCTTGATCGCCAGCGTGTGGTTGAAGTGGATGTCGGCGATGATCGGCAGCGGCGAGCGGGTGACGAGCTCGCGCAGCGCGACGACATCCTCCTCACGCGGGACCGCGCAGCGGACGAGATCGGCGCCCGCCTCGGCGACCCGTTCGATCTGGGCGAGCGTGGCGTCGATGTTGGCCGTCTCGGTCTTGGTCATCGTCTGGACCGCGACCGGTGCGCCGCCGCCGACCGGCACGCCACCGACGTGGATCTGACGCTTGGAGCTCATGCCCTGAGTCTAGGAACCGCCTGCCCCCTGCCGTCGCTGCCGCTACCGTGCCCGCGATGACGGCCCCGGCGGTCTACGGCAGCACCGGGTCGCGTCGCGCCGGTCTGGTCTCGCCACTCGCCGAGCGGGCGCGCAGGCGTCGCCACGACCGCTTCTTCGGCCGCCTCGATCTGCCGCCCGACGCGCGGATCGTCGACGTCGGCTGCGGCAGCCTCGGCCTGCGCGCGTTCGAGCCCGACCGCGACATCACCGGCGTCGACCTGCGCCCGGTCCCCGGCTACCCGGGGCCGTTCGTGCAGGGCGACGCCTGCGCCGGCCTGCCGTTCTCAGATCACGAGTTCGATCTCGTCTACTGCTCGTCGGTGATCGAACACGTCGCGCCCGCCGCTCGCCGCCGGTTCGTCGACGAGCTGCGCCGGATCGGTCGCGGCCTGTTCCTGCAGACGCCGGCGTACGCGTTCCCGATCGAGCCGCACGCCCTGCTGCCCGCCGCACACTGGCTGCCGGTCGCGCTCCGGCGGCGCTACTGGCGGCTCGGCGTGCAGGGCCACTGGGAGGAGATCGCGCTGCTGCGTCGCCGCGAGCTCGAGCAGCTGACCGGGCTGCCGGTGCTGGCCGAGCGGCTCGGGCCGTTGGCGAAGAGCAGGATCGTGATCGACCGCCCAGTCTGGTGAGGATCGCTCAAGCGACGGCGCCGGCGGTTCGATCTTCTTGCTGAAGGCATGTCCGACTCTTCCGCCCAATCCCCTGCACGCGCGCTGCGCGGCCTGCTTGAGTTCGCCCGCGGTGCCCGCACGCATGGCGAGGTGACGACCGCACTCGAGCGGATCGCCGGTCACGTCGCGCGGGAGACGGCGATGGGTTTTGTCGTCATCGACCTGTACCGGCGCGAATGGAACGACTTCGAGACGGTCGCAGTCTCCGGCTCGCCAGAGGTTCGTGCCGCGCTGATCGGGACGACGTCGGACTGGTCGTTCTGGGCGCCGAAGTTCTCGCCGGAGTTTGCGCGCAGCGGCTGCCAGCACCTCGGCCCCGACGGCACCCCCGGGGCCGAGCTCGACGGCGGCTGGGAGACCGGCGAGGTGCTGTTCGTGGTGCTTCATGGCAGCAGCGGCGACATCGTCGGGGTGCTGCGGGCCGGCGCTCCGACCGACGGGCTGCGGCCCGGGCCAGAGCTGCTCGACCGGCTCGCGCTCGGTGCGGAGCTCGCGACCACCGTGATCGAGTCCGCCGCCCGCGCGCGCGAGACCATCGTCGCGCGTGCTGCGCTCGACGGTCTCGGTGCGTCGGCTGCACATGCGCCTGACCGGCGTGCGACCGCCGCGACGCTCGACGAGATCTGCAGGCGTGTCTCGACGACGCTCGGCTTCGACCGTGTCGCGCTGCTGACCGCCGAGGGCACCGGGGTTCTGCGCCCCGTCGCGATGGTCGGCTGGGAGCGGGACGCGGCGTTCTTCGACCATCCCTGGCTGACGCTGGCTCAGCTGCCGCTGCTGCTCGCACCCGGATTCGCGCAGCACGGCTGCGCCCTGATCGAGCGCGAGACGGCCGGCGAGCTGCTCGACCTGCGTGTTGCGTTGCCGGCCGGCCACCGCAACGGCGACGGGCCGTTGGCCTGGCGCGACCACTGGCTGCTGGCGCCGCTGGCCGGGCCGGACGGCAGGCCGGCCGGGGTGCTCTGGGCCGGGGAGCCACACGACCGGCTGCTGCCCGGGCGTGAGCGGCTGCAGGCGTTGCGCGTCTTCGCCGGACAGGCCGCCGCGGCGCTCGCGTTGACGACTGCCGCCCCGAGCCTTCCCGGTCAGGATCAGTTGACCGGGTTGCCGGCACGCGCGACGCTCGCTGACCGGCTCGCGCATGCGCTGCGCCGCGAGCGCCGCAGCGACAGCGGCATCGCGGTGCTGTTCCTCGATCTCGACCGCTTTGGGCAGTTCAATGACGCTCACGGCCATGCGCTCGGCGATCGGCTGCTGCAACGGATCGCGATCCGCATCGACGGCGCGCTCCGTCCGTCGGACACGGTCGCCCGGTTCGGAGGCGACGAGTTCGTGATCGTCTGCGAGGACGCGGGCGGTGCCGCCGAGGCGCTCGAGGTCGCCGAGCGGCTGCGCGGCGCCGTCGCGGCACCGGTCGTAATCGGCGCCGACAGCTTCACGATCACGGTCAGCATTGGGGTCGCAATCGCCGCCGACGGACTTCAGAGCGCCGATGCCCTGCTGCAGGCCGCCGACCGCGCGATGTACGAGGCCAAGGCGGCCGGGCGCGACGGGATCAGCCTGGCGTCACCGGGCGCGTCCTGGTAGTAGCGGCACGGCGGGCTGTCTGTCAGACAGGATCACAACGCGTCGGGGTCGGCGAGGCGCTCTCGCGATTCGTCAAGCGCGGCGTCAAGTTTCTTGAGGCGGCAACGCAACCTATCCGCAGCCCACTGGGCCTGCCCGATCAGATCGTCACCGTGAGCAGTGAGTTCGGCTAAGTACAGCGTCGTATAGACGCGTCCGTACAGCCTGCCGTCACCGCCCTCGGTCGCGTGGACGTCAAATCCAAGGTCTTCGGCGGCCTTTCTAAGC
>CAZYMM010000190.1:0-3827 GCA_964648515.1 uncultured Conexibacter sp. | reverse complement strand
GCCGCGCGACGGGCCCCGCCATCAGCCCGCTGAGCGAGGTCGAATTCTGCTCGGCCCTGGCCCTGAAGAAGCGCATGAAGGAGTTGGACGACGCCACGGCGCGCCGGATCCTCTCGGCCTTCCGGTTGCACCGCGCCGACGGCGTCTATCGCATGATCCCCATCGAGGCCCGCGAGTACGTCCTGGCGTGCGAGTGGCTCGGCGCCTTCCGTACCTCCCTGCGTGCGCTCGATGCCCTGCACTTGGCCGCCGCCTTCTCCAAGAGCTCGATGCGCTGCTCGAGCGCCTCGATCTGCTTGCGCAGCTGTGCCTCTGTCGCTTCGAGCCCGGCCTTCGCCATGTTGGCGGAGTCCTTGACCAGCTCGCGCAGGCGCGGCTCAAGCGCCTTGCGCAGCTGCTTCTCGCCGCTCGCGAGCGCATCTTCGATGGCGGCGCGGATCTTGTCCTGTGCCTGCTTGCCTTGATTCCTGTCAACCATGGGGCCCACTCTATCCTCGCGCGCGATGCCCGACCACCCGAGGATGCTGGTGCCGGCCGCACGCATCGCCGAGCGTGTGGTCGCGGTCGATGACCCGCGGGTCGCGCTGGAGCTGGCGACGCGCCTGCTCGAGGACGGCCGCCTGATGGCAAACCATCACCGCGGGCTGTGGGGCTACTACGGGACGGCGCGCGGCGACGGGCTGCCGCTGACGATCCAGTCCTCGGGAGTCGGAGCGCAGGCGGCGCTGGTGCTCACGGAGCTGGCCGGACTCGGCGCCACGACGGTCGTCCACGTCGCAGGCGCCCGCCACGGCGGCGGCAGCTACGCGCTCGGCGAGCTCTTCGTCGTTCGCAGTGCCGGCGGCCACCGGCTCGACCCACCGCTGTCGGACGCGCTCGTGCAGCTGGCAGATGGCGACGGCGAGCTGCTGACGACGACGCTCGGCGCACCGCTCGCTCCGGACGCCGTCGCCGACCTCGAGACGGCGCTGATGGCGTCCGTCGCAGGCAGCCGCGGAGTCCGCCTCGCGGCGCTGCGCGTGATCGGCTCTCTGCCCGGGGCCGGTCTCGACCACGAGCAGCTGGCTGCCGCGACCGCCGACGCCGCCGTGCTGGCGGCCGGCGTCTTGGAAGCTGTGTAACCCGCCTGCCGAACAGGCCGAATGACACGTCAGGGCGTGTCATTCGGCCTGTTCGGCCTATGCCCGTTCGGCCTAGGTCGCAGACGGCTTCTTCGCGGCTGGCTTCTTGGCCGACCGCTTCTCATCGGCGGCCAGTCCGTCGACAGCCGCGATCAGCTCGTCGAGCCGCTCGCCGACACCGCTCTCGGCCAGCGCCGCGAGCCGGCGATCGAGCCGGTCGACGGCGTCCTCGATCGACTCGAGCCGCTGACCCACGGCGCGCACGCGGCGCGTCAGCCGTTCAAGATCGGCCGCCGACGGCATCCCGAGCACCGCCATTGCGAACTCCTGCGCGGCGACCGCGCGCTCGCGGGCGGTACCCGCATGCGAGACGGCGCCGTGGACGATCGGGTTGTCGAGCAGCTCCTGCGCGAGCCGGCCAAGCGCCTCCTCGCCCTGCTTCTGGATCCTGTTCTTCACGCCATCGCTCTGGGTCATCGTGATCGGTCCTCGCGGCCGGTTCGAAAGTGGGCTCATGGACCGTTACTCCGGTCCGCCGCGTACGTAACAGTGGTCAGACCCTCGTCAAGATTCCGGCCACGGACTTCAAGTCCGGTTGCCCGCAGGCCGACTGTAGGGCAGTATCCCCGGCCAGCGCCGCGTCTTCGCGGCCTGATGCAATCTCGCCTCCATGTCGCCGCACCCCTGTTCCGAAATCCAGAATTCCCTGCTACTGTCCGGGCTCGCGCCGGAGGAGACCAAGGGGAACGGCGCGTTCCGCGTGTGACATGACACGGCGCAAACTGCTGATCGGATTGGTGACGACCGGGGCCTTCACCGCAGGCTTCGGTGCTGCGGTGCTGCCTGCCACGGCGGACCTTCGTACGATCACGGTCACGCTGCTCTCGGGCCAGACGGTCACCGTCCAGGTCGACGCTCCGGCGACGACGCCGCTCGATCAGCTCACGCTCCCGGTCGACGGCCAGATCGCCTCGGTCCACGAGATCACGCCGGTGACCGCGTCCCCGGCCGCCGACCCGGCCGCCTCGACCGAGACGCAGACGACAAGCACGGCGCCGGCATCGACGACCCCCACGGAGACGACACCGGCCGCGACCACGGAGACGACGGCTACACCGGACGGCACGACAACGCCGGTCACGCCGGCCGATGCCGGTGCCGTCACCGGCACGACCCCGGCCGACCCGGCACCCGCCGCCGATCCCGATCCCGAGGTGACGCCGCCGGCCCTCCCGGCCCCGCCCGCCGCTCCGGGAGCACCGCCGACCGTCGCCGCGCCCACCGCCGGCGGCACTCAGCAGTCCCAGCAGACGACCGGGTCGCAGCGGCGCACCGACCTCAGCCAGGATCCGATCCTCCAGGCGACGACGGCCAAGGAGCTCGAGAAGGCCGCGGCGACCGGCAACACCGAGACGCCCGGCGGGGTCCCGACCTTCGCGAACCCGACCTTCACCGAGGCGCTGCCGGGCGCCGCACCGATCGGCGTCCCCAACTTCTTCATCGACCGCTTCCGGATCCCACCGTTCCTGCTGCCGATCTATCAGGCGGCGGGCATCCAGTACGGGGTGCGCTGGGAGATCCTCGCCGCGATCAACGAGATCGAGACCGACTACGGGCGCAACCTCAGCGTCTCGACCGCCGGCGCACTCGGCTGGATGCAGTTCATGCCCGGCACGTGGGAGACCTACGGGGTCGACGCCAACCACGACGGCAAGAAGGATCCCTACAACCCGGTCGACGCGATCTTCGCGGCCGCGCGCTACCTCAAGGCCGCCGGCGCCGCCACCGACATCCGCCAGGCGATCTTCGCCTACAACCACGCCGACTGGTACGTCGACTCGGTGCTGATGCGGGCGCGGCTGATCGGCGGGCTCCCGTCCGACCTGATCGGATCGCTGACCGGCCTGACCCAGGGCCGCTTCCCCGTCGATGCGCGCGCGATCTACGCCGACAGCCTCGCCAAGGCCGCCTACCACCGCCGCGCCAAGGGCGCGAACGCGGCGATGCCGGTCGACTCCAAGGACAGCCGCAAGTCGATCAAGATCTTTGCCCGCCCGGGCTCGCCGCTGATCGCGACCCAGGACGCGAAGGTCGTCAAGATCGGCCGGACCAAGCGGCTCGGGCACTTCGTCCAGATCCAGGATGTCTACGGCAACACCTACACGTACGGCAACATCGGCAAGGTCGCCGATGCCTACGGTGCCCCGCGCAGCCGCACCGTCAGCGGCGCCGAGGTCCGCAAGGAGCTGAAGCTGCCGAAGGACCCGAAGCCGACCGAGGCCGCAAGTGCCGGCCGCCAGGCGGCGACGACGACGCCCGATCCGGTCGCGACCGTCGGCGCCGACCAGCCGAGCGTCGAGAAGATGCGTGCGTTCGCCAACCCGGCGCGGCCGAACGCTCGTGCCCACGGCGGCGACTTCCAGCTGCTGGCCGATCCCGGCGACACGATCTCGCTCGCGCTCGATGACCGCGCGACCTTCGCCAAGGCGCTCGGCCTCAAGCCCGAGGAGATCGTCGTCAAGCCGTTCAAGGTCGGCGCCCGGATCGCTGCCGGCACCGTGCTCGGCCGGATCGGCGCCACCCACACGAAGACCGCGCCGCATGTGCTGTTCGAGATCCGGCCCGCCGGCAAGGACGCACCGCGGATCGATCCGAAGCCGATCCTCGACGGCTGGAAGCTGCTCGAGTCGACGGCGATCTACCGCG
>CAZYMM010000189.1:0-3882 GCA_964648515.1 uncultured Conexibacter sp. | reverse complement strand
GAAGCTGGGCGGCCGGACGCACGAGATCCAGCGGCTGGTCGGGCGGTCGCTGCGGGGCGTCGTGGACACCTCGGTGCTCGGCGAGCGCACCGTGACCGTCGATTGCGACGTGCTCCAGGCGGACGGCGGCACCCGCTGCGCCTCGATCACGGGTGGCTGGGTGGCGCTCGCCATCGCGCTGCGGCGGGCCGGCTACGAGCGGGCGCTGCGGGGACACGTCGGCGCGGTGAGCGTGGGCATCGTGGAGGAGACCCTGCTGCTGGACCTCGACTACTCCGAGGACTCGCGGGCCGAGGTCGACTTCAACGTCGTGGCCACGGACGCGGGCACCTACGTGGAGGTGCAGGGGACCGCCGAGGGCAAGCCCTTCCAGCGTGCGCAGATGGACCGGCTGCTGGAGCTGGCGGACGGCGGCATCGCGCGGCTGTTCGAGCTCCAGGCGGACGCCGTGCAGCGGGGCGGCCCGGCAGCGCCGCCCGAAGCGCGCGGGCCGAGCGGTCGGGGTCGCGCGGCAGCAGCACGCAGCGCTCGCCCTGACCGTGACCGGCGTTCGAGCGGTCGACGCCGGCGTTGGCGCAGACGAAGCCGTGGTGTGTGCGGGCGATGATCGTGGAGCGCTCGGTGCGGATCAGCTCCGCGCTCTCATCCAGCACGACCGCGACGACGCGTGGGTCGTCGCGGCCGAGCGCCGCTGTCAGCTCCAGCGCACGCTCCGACGGGACGACGTCCGCCAGCTCGACGACACGGCCCTCGGCCTTGGAGACGACCTTGTGGGAGATCACGACGATGTCACCGGCCGCGAACGCCGGCTCGTCGTGCGCGGCTGCGATCAGCGCCGCGAGGTCGTCACCGGGCCGGATCTCGGGCAGCGGCGCGAGCGCTGTGGCGGTCAGCGGCCGGGCCATCGCTCAGCGGCGTCGTTCGAGCCGGGCCAGCAGCCCGCGCGTGTGGGCGGCGCCACCGTGGAGGCCGGCGAGATGCTCGGCCAGCACCTCGAGGTCGTCGCCGCTGTCGACGTCGAGCGCCAGCGACGGCACCTCGACGACCTCGCAGCGGGCGCCGGCGTTCGCCGCGAGGTCGGCATGGCGGGAGCGGCTGCCGGGCCCGAACGCGGGCCCGATCACGTCGGGCCCGGTCAACAGCAGGCCGTTGGTGCCGCTGCCGTGGCGGTCGGGGACGATCACGACCTCCGGTCCACGGTCGGGCCGGTCGAGCAGCGTGTCGAGCTCGGCCGGATCGAGTGCGGGCACGTCGCCGGGCACGAACAGGACGCGGTCTGCGCCACGCTCGCGTGCGGCGCGCGCTCCCAGTGCGGCGGCCTCGTTGTGGCCGGTGTCGGTCTTGTCGGTGATCGTGTCGAGCGCGTCGTAGCCGGCGGCGAGCGCGACCGCGGTCTCGTCGCCGGAGACGACGAGCACCGCATCGACGCGCGCACTGCGGCGCAGCGCGATCAGCACGTCGGTGACCATCGCCTCGGCCAGCGCCCGCCGCGTGCCGAGCGGCAGCGCGTCTGTCAGCCGCTGCTTGGCGGCGCCGAACCGCTTGACCGGCAGCACCGCGAACGTCCTCACCGTGCGAGCTCCTGGGCGAACGCCAGCACCTCGGCCGCGACCCGGGCCCGGCCGGCGGGGGTCGTGAGCGTGGTGTCGGTGACGAGGTGCGCGGGCATGATCTCGGCGGCGGCCTCGTCGGAGACGAGCCCGTCAAGGATCGCACCGTAATAGGACGCGACGCCGGCGGCGTCGACGCTGTGGCCGGCCCAGGCCAGGCAGGCGGCGGTCGGGCCCTTGAGGATCTGCCCGCCGACGACGGGGGAGACGGCGATCAGCGGCGCGCGGGCCGCCGCCAGCGCCGCGCTGATTCCGGGCAGCGCGAGGATCGGTGCGATCGACAGCACCGGGTTCGACGGGCCGATCACGATCACGCCGGCAGCGGCGATCGCAGCCAGCACCTCGGCGCTCGGGCGGGCGGCGGCAGCACCCTCGTAGCGGACGCCGCAGACCGGCGCGGCGCCGCCGGTGCCGATCAGGAACCGCTGGATCCCGAGCTCGCCGTCCGGTGTGTCGACGACGGTCCGGACCGGGTCGTCGCTCATCGGCAGCACCCGTGCCCGGACCCCGGCCCAGGCTGTGATCTGCGCCTGGCAGCCGGTCAGCCGCTCGCCGGACGCCAACCCGCGCGCGCGATCGCGGCAGAGCCGCAGATCCTCGTCGCCGAGGTTGAACCAGACGTCCTCGCCTGCAGCGCGCAGGCGCTCCATCTCGGTGAACGTGTCGGCGGCCAGCCCCCAGCCGCGTTCGTCGATCAGGTCCGCGAGCCAGAACGTGACGAGATCGGGGTCGGGGGAGACGTGGCCGCCGTGGATCGCGATGTCGTCGCCGGTGTTGGCGATCACGGTCAGGCGCTCGCCGCAGTGCTCGTAGAGACCGCGCGCCAGCTTGGCGCCGCCGGTTCCGCCGGCGAGCACGACCACACGCTCGGCGGAGGCCTCCATCGGGACGATCTTACGAGCGTGCGTTCTCGTAGGGTCTCGGTGATGGAGCTGCCGGAGAGCGTCACGATCCGCGAGGTCGGCCCCCGCGACGGCTTTCAGAACGAGCCGGAGCTGATCGCAACCGCCGACAAGATCGCGCTGGTCGATCGGCTCGCGCAGACCGGGCTGCGCCGGATCGAGGTCACCTCGTTCGTGCGCGCCGACGTGATCCCGCAGCTCGCCGATGGGCCGGAGGTGCTGCGGGCGATCACGGTGCCGGACACCGTCGAGGTCAGCGTGCTGGTCCCCAACGAGCGCGGCCTCGACAATGCGCTCGCGCTGCGCGAGCACTTCGCGCAGGTCAACTGCTTCATGAGCGCCAGCGAGTCGCACAACCGCGCCAACGTCAACCGCTCGGTCGCCGACTCGCTGGCCGGACTTGAGGCGGTGAGCGGACGGGCGCAGGCCGAGGGGCTGCGCGTCGCCGCCGTGATCAGCGTCGCCTTCGGCTGCCCCTACGAGGGCCACGTCGAGCCGCGGCGCGTGTTCGAACTGGCGGCGGCGCTGGCCGCGGCGGGCTGCGCGGAGATCGGCTTCGGCGACACGACCGGGATGGCCAACCCGCTCCAGGTCGGCGAGTTCTTCACCGCCGCCGCCGAGCGGCTGCCGGGCATCGAGCTGACCGCCCACTTCCACAACACCCGCGGCGCCGGCCTGGCGAACGTGCTGGCGGCGCTGCAGGCCGGCTGCACGAGCTTCGAGTCGAGCTTCGGCGAGCTCGGCGGCTGCCCGGTGCCGCCTGGAGCGACCGGCAACATCGCGACCGAGGATCTCGTCTCGATGCTGCATGAGATGGGTGTCGGCACCGGCATCGACCTGGCGCAGCTGATCGCCGCCTCGGCTGCGGTCCGTGACGTGCTCGGCCGGCCGCTCGGCAGCCACACGCTCGTCGCCGGGCCCGTCGACTGGCACTGATCGTGCTGCGCGACCTGCTGACCCCGAAGCCGTTTCGCGGCGACGTGCTCGCCGCCGGCGTCGTCACGCTGGTGCCGGCCGCGGCTCTGCTGGCGCTGCAGAGCGGCGACGCGGTGCCGCGCGGCGTGCGGCTCGGCGTGCTGGCGCTGGTCTACGTCTGGGTCACGGTGCTGGCCTGGCGGGCGCCGGTCGAGTCCGCGCAGCCGCGCCGCTACCAGTCGGTGCTCTACGTCTGCTCGCTGCTGCTGGCGCTGTTCACGCTCGCGATGCTGGCCCAGGTGGCCGGGGCGCGGACCGGCCTGCACGACCCGGGCACGCTCGCGTGGGCGCTCGCCGCCTGCACGCTGCAGGCGGCGGTGCTGGCGCGGGCGCGCAACAGCGGTGTCTGCACGCTGCTGGCCGCGGGCGGACTTGCCGCGGCGCTGGTCGGCCTC